>JADJJE010000014.1 GCA_016706685.1 Sandaracinaceae bacterium
CGCAGTGGACTCGGGACTCGACGCGGGTCAGCCGGCCTGTCAGCAGGACTTCGTGGTGCGCACCCTGAGCCTCCCGGACGATGTCTCGGGCGTGGGCTTCGATCTCGACGGAGGAGGCGCGGAGGTCGGGTGCGGCATGGATGGGCCGGGTGGCGTGGACAACGCCTTCGGACGGCTGGCAGGGCTCGTGCAACTCGTCGGCGTGGACATCGACCAGCTGCTCACCGCCGCCATCACGCTCCGCCTCGTGCGTCTGCGCGTGCGGCTCGACCGCTGCGGCGACACGCCCACGCTGGTGATGGTGGACGACGACGGCGCGGCCATCGGAAGTCCACGCGCCGCCGTGGTGGAGACCGGTACCGACGGGAGCATCACCTTCGAGGGCAGCGTGGAGCTCGTTCCCATCGTGCTCATGGTCCCCTTCGGACCGGGCATCCAGATCGACATCAGCCTCGACAACGTGCAGCTGGCGGGCACCTTCGCGGACACGAACTTGAGCCGATTGGTGCTTGGCGGTGAGCTGCCGCGGGAGCGCATCGTGGCGCTGGCGGAGGCCTTCGCGGGCCCCGCCGGGATGAACCCCGAGACCATCGAAGCGCTGCTGGTGACCTTGCTGGACCTGCACGTCGACGAGAATACGGGGAGCTGCACGGCCATGTCGGGTGCGTTCCTGGCCACGGGAAGAGTGCTTCGGCCGTAGCCCTCGTCCTTGGCGCCACAGCGGGAGCGCGCGGCGGGCGAAGGCCGTCGGGACTCGCAGCGGGGCCGCTGAGCCCATGGGTCCCCCGAATCACAGCGTCGGGTCTTCGGACTCCAGAATGGCCTTCAGTCGCTCCATCTCCTTCGGAACGTCTTGGGCAATCCACTTCCTCAGGAATGGCTCGGCCACGAGGCGCCACGGGGCATGGAACCGAAACCGCTCCGTGTGAACGACCTGGGTCCCCCCTGCCACTTCGGCGAGCTCGAACCCACCGTCGAACGTCAGAAACCACTTGGCGGGCCAGCTCGGGACGCTTCGATAACGCACGGAGGTCCGCCCTTCGATGGTCATCTCCAGGGACACCGGCGGGCCGGGAATGCCCCGCAGCTTCCCGTCGTGCCTCATGAAGATGCGGTTGCCTTCACGCCGTGACTCGAGCACCCGACCGATCTTCCAGTCGGCCTTCTTGTAGCGCTCGAGATCCGTGACGAAGGCGATGATCGCCTCGGGGGGCCTGCGGACGAGCGCCTCGCCAATGCCCTCGATCATGGGACTTCAGTGCCTCCGCTCGCCACGCACCATGAGCCCGCGCGCCCGCAGCGGCGCCACCACCTGCGCCTCGAGCGAGTGCTCGGCCAGCTTCAAATAGGCATCGGTCCGCATCCACCCGAGCGCGTGCACGCTGCTCTCGGGGCCCGCAGGCCGCTGCGCGATGTCGTCCCACAGCCGGTGGATGCCCTCGATGGCCGTGCGCGCCGTGCGCGCCAGGTGCGCCCTGTCCGCGTCGCTCAGCAGCGGCGCCGCCCAGTCCAGGAACGTGAAGCCGAACACGCCGTGCGCGGCCTCGTCCTTCACGATGCGCCCCAGGATGGCGCGCGGCAGCGGGTGCACCGAGGCCTGCCAGGTGCCGCGGATGAGCGGGATGGAGAGCGCCTCGCCCACGCAGAAGTTGTAGACCACCAGCTCGGCGGCGCGCAGCAGCGGCGAGAGGTTCGGGTTGGCGCGCAGGATCATCTCGTCGGGGTCGTGCAAGATCTCGGTGCCGCCTCCCAGCTCCATGGCCATGCGCGCGCACAGCTCCACGTGCACCATCTCGTCGAGCGGGAAGCGGCTGGCCACGGCGATGAGGTCGAGCGGCGCGCGCGCCTCGATCAGGCAGCGCAGCGTCTCGGCGCACGCAGCCCCGGTGCGGTGCTCTTGGAACGCGGCGCCGGTCCAGCTCTTGCGGGCGGCCAGCACCAGCTCGGGCGGGTGCTCGCTCGGGTTCAGCGTGCCCCACGGCATGGCCTCCACCTCGGGGCGCAGCTTGCGGTAGCGGCGCTCCCAGCTCCCGCCGAGCATCTCCAGCTCGAAGACCTCGTAGCTCATGGGGTGGGCGACGTGGGCGGCGGCGGGGGCGGCATCAGGTTGCCAGGCGGCGGAGGCGGCGGCGGAGGCATGAGGTTACCGGGCGGCGGTGGCGGGTTCTCCGGTTGGGGCGGCGGCGGCTCGGGCGGCATCAAGTTGCCGGGCGGCGGCGGCGGGTTCTCGGGCGGAACCGGCTCCTGCTGTGGCTCGGGCGGCGGCGGGTCCTGCGGCTGCGGCGGCATGAGGTTGCCCGTGGGCGTGGTGGGCTCGTCGGTCTTGCAGCCCGGGATCATGAGCGTGGCCACGCCCGCAGAGGCGATCAACAGCTTGCGGCGGGTGAGCTTCATGCCCACAGCCTACACCGCTCAGCGCCGCGTGTGGCAGTGGAAGCAGGTGTAGTCGTCCATGCCCAGCAGGGTGCCCATGGTGGGGGTCACCTCGTCGCGCATGAAGCGCACGGCCTCCGCCTGCGCGGCCTCCATGGCGCGCCAGCCGCTCGAGCCCGGCTCGGGCAGGCGGTAGATGGTGGCCACGGGCATGGCGTAGCTCACCTCGCGCATGTTGCTGCCGTGGCACGACTCGCAGCTGAAGCCGCTGTACTCCTGCGCATCATGCCGCGCGAAGAGCTCGTGCATGATGGGGAGCACCTTGCCGATCATGTAGAACTCGCGGTCCTCGGCGCTCATCTCGGCCCACGGCGTGTCCGGGCCGGAGATGCCCAGCTGCTCGATGGCGCTGCCGGTGTACTCGGTGCCCGCGGTCTCGGGCTCGTCCCCCCAGTCGTCTTCCAGCTCGGCGCTGCTTTCGCTCTCGGTGGTGGTCGTGTCGGCTTCGGGCTCCTCGGGCTCGGGGCCGCTGCCAGCGCAGCCCACCAGCGAGGAGGTCAGCGCCAGGGTCAGCAGGAGGAGCGCACGTACAGCGAGGGCGAGTCGCAGAGTCATCGCCCGCACTTTCGCACGAGACGCACAGCCATGGGTAGCCGCCACGTGCGCGCGGGTGGCATGCTCGCCCCATGACGAGTCCGAACGAGTTCGAAGGCAAGCCGGTGGTGGTCACGGGAGGCACGGGCGCGCTCGGCCGCTCGGTGGTGGGCGGCCTCTTGGCCCGCGGCGCGAGCGTCCACATCCCCGTCATGCACGCGCGCGAGCTGGACGGCTTTCCGTACGCGGGCCAGGTGCGCTGCCGAGAGGGCGTGGACCTGCGCGACGAGGCCAGCTGCGCGGCGTTCTACGGCAGCGTCCCGGGCGCGCTCTACGGCTCCATCCACCTGGCGGGCGGCTTCTCCATGGGGCCCTTCACGGACACGTCGCTGGCCGAGTACCAGAAGCTGGTGGATCTGAACGTGACCACCTGCTTCCTCAGCTGCCGCGAGGCGCTCAAGCGCATGAGCGGCGAGGGGCGCATCGTGAACGTGGCCGCGAAGCCCGCGCTCGTGCCCACGGGCGGCCTCGTGGCGTATGCCCTCACCAAGGCCGCCGTGGCCGGGCTCACGTTGGCGCTCGCCGAAGAGGCCGGCCCGCGCGGCGTCTGGGTCAACGCCGTGGTGCCCTCCATCATGAACACGCCCGCCAACGTGGCCGCCATGCCGGACGCCGACCACAGCGCGTGGCCCACCACCGACGACGTGGCGGCCACCATCTGCTTCCTCGCGTCGCCACTCAACCGCGTCACGCGCGGCGCGCTGGTGCCGGTCTACGGGCGCAGCTGATCGCCCGCAGCCCGTTGCCTCTCACAGGCGAATGGCGCCGGACACCAGCTGCTCGTGCAGCACCGTGGTGAGCGGCTCGTAGGCGCGCCCGTTCCAGAAAAAGAGCGGGTCGCCCTTCACGTTGGCCGGGTCGAAGCCCTGCTCCTTCAGGTCGGTCTTCACGTACTTGAAGCTGGCGGTGAGCTGCATCTCGCGCTGCACGCGAATGAACAGCGGCCGCGCATAGCCGGGCAGGTTCTTCTCCACGTGCGCGGAGAGGCCGGGCAGGTCCAGCTCGCCGTCCAGCACCACGGCGGCCATGCCCGCGCGCCCGTCGCAGCCGGGCACCTCCACGCCATACACGTTGGCCTCGCCGATGGACGGCGCGTGCGTGAGCACCAGCGCCACTTCGCTGGTGGCCACGTTCTCGCCCTTCCAGCGGTACGTGTCCCCGAGGCGGTCTTGGAACGACACGTACTTGTGCGGGTGCATGCGCACCAGGTCGCCCGTGTTGAAGTAGTTCTTCCCGTCGCCGAAGGGGTTCTCGAGGATCTTGCCCGCGTTCTTCCCCTTGTCCACGTAGCCGTCGAAGCTGTTCACTTTGTTGATCTGGCCCAGCAGGATGCCGTCCTGGCCCGGGTGCGCCTTCTCGCACAGACCCGTGTGCGCGTTGCGCCACACGTCGGCGGTGCCCTCTTCGGCGCGCGCCACCACCTGCCCGGGCATCAGGCGCCCCAGCATGCCGGGCTTCCCGTCGAAGTTCACGATGCCCACGTTGCCCTCGGTGGCGCCGTAGAACTCGCGCACTTCGGGGATGTTGAAGCGCTTCACGAACGCCTCCCAGATGTCGGGGCGCAGGCCCGCGCCCACCACCATGCGCAGCTTGTGGCGCTTCTCGGCGGGCTTCACCTCGCTGGCCAGCAGGTAGCGGCACAGCTCGCCGATGTACGCGAACACCGTGGCGCCCGTGCGCTCGCAGTCTTCGAAGTGCTGGCTGGACGAGAACTTGCGGCGCAGCGCGCACGTGGCGCCGCCCACCAGGGCCATGCCGTAGCCCAGGATGAAGCCGCTCGAGTGATAGAAGGGCAGGCCCGAGGTGTAGACCACGTCGCTCGGCGTGATGTGCGCCACGGGGCCGGCGAACACGTGCATGGCCTTCATGACCCGCTGGTTCTTCATCATGGCCGCCTTGGGCAGGCCGGTGGTGCCCGAGGTGTAGATGTAGACGAACGGGTCGTGGATGCTCTGTTGCTTGGTCTGCTCGGGGTTGTGCGCCGGCGCCGCGTCGATCACCGCGTCGAAGTCCACGGCGCCCGGGAGCTGCGCGCGGTTGTCGCCGTCACGCATCATGAGCACGCGTCCGGGCGGGACCGGCAGCTCGTCGCCCAGGCTGCGCACGTTGTCGATGTGCTCGGAGCCCAGCAGGATGAACGACGGCTCGCAGATGCGCAGCGCGTGGGAGAGCTGGATGCCCGCCACGTGCGTGTTGATCAGCGCGCTCACCACGCCGATCTTGTTGGCGCCCATGCAGGCCACCAGGTACTCGACGCGGTTGTCCATCAACACCGCCACGACCTGGCCCTTCTTGGCGCCCAGCCGCTCGAGCGCGTGGGCGTACTGGTTGGCGCGCGCGTTCAGCTCTTGGTAGCTGAGCGTGCGGTCCTCGAAGAGGAGCGCCGGGTGGTTGGGCTGCCGCGCGGCGTGGCGCTCCAGCAAGAGCGCGGGGCAGAGGTTCTGGTTGTCGCGCAGCTTGTACGCCGCGAGCCAGATGCCGTAGCCAATGGTGCGCGCCATGCGCGCGTTGCTGCGGAGCAGCTCGGTGTCGATTCGTGCCATGCGCGGGAGTGTGCGCTGGTGTGGAACGCGTTTCAATTACAGGCGGCGCCTGTGGGCGCGGCTCACCGTAGTCTGTTTGGCCGGGGATGGCGGGGTGATCGTGAGGAGGGCGAGGGGCACCCTGGTCTGCGGGGGCGGTCGCGCAGGCGCTCCCTCTGGTTGACCTCCCCCATTTCGGCGCGTCCTGCGGACGCTTGAAATAGGGCCCCCCCAAGCCCCGCTGCCCAGGGTGCCCCTCGCCCTCCGCGGTGACGTGTCGCACCGCGCGTCTGAGCGGCTGGACGACGGGCGGAGCCGCTGGGCGCCCGGGGCTCGACTGGCTCTTCCCGAACGCGCTGGGGCCTTCCCGTCTCATCGCTGGGAAGTGAGCTCACCTGGTCCCTGGTTTGTCCTTCATTCGGTGGAGCGCCGCTGCGGTACTCCCCTCAGCTCGGCGGCGCGTCCGGCTGCGCGCTCGGGTGCGCGTCGGACCAGCGCGGCAGGGCTTGGCAGCGCGCGTCGATCTCCACCAGCGAACTCAGGTCGTCGAGAGGCAGGCCCAGCAGGCGCGCGTTGAACATCTGCGGGACCAGGCACACGTCCGCCAGCGTGGGCTGGTCGCCGAAGAGGAAGGCGCCGCGTGTGGTGTGGGCGCGTTGTTCGAGTGCCAGGAGGCCGTTCAGCACGAAGTGGCGGGCCCACGCCTGCGCGTCGGCGCCGAGCGAGCTGACGTGCAGCAGCACAGACAGGTTCTGGAGCGGCTGGATGCCGGAGTTCACCAGCTCCACCAGCTCGCGCACGCGGGCGCGGGCGATGGGCTCACGCGGCAGGAGCGCGGGCTCTGGGAACACCTCTTCGAGGTACTCGAGGATGGCCACGGATTGTGCGAGCAGCACGGGCTGTTCGCCGCCCAGCAGCTCCAGCACCGGCACCTGGCCGATGGGGTTGCGCGCGCGGTGCTCGGGTGCGCGTTGCTCGCCGGTCATGAGCGCGATGGGCACGAGCTCGTGGGCGATGTCCTTGTGGGCGAGGCCGAGGCGTACGCGGTAGCTCGCGCTGCTGCGGTAGAAGGCATAGAGGCGCATGGCCCGCAGGGTACACTGTCGCGATGCGTCACCCCGTCGACGGGTTCCGGATCCCCGCGCCCATCGTGCGGCTGTTCGACTACCTGGCCGGGCTCGAGGAGGCCGAGTACCTCGAGTCGTGGGAGCTGCAGCTGCGCTTTGCGCCGCTGCTCTACGACTTCTCGCCGGACTTGCTGGCCGCGCGGAGCTGGGAGCTGCCGGACCTGCCGCGTGAGAAGTGCCAGGAGCTGGACTACCTCACCACGCCCTTCGAGCTGTCACCCGTGTCGTGGAGTGGCCTCGATGGGCTCCACTACGATTGGGTGGTCCATGCTCCGGAGCTCGATTTGCCCGACTTCCCCATGGTGTCGTACGCGCCCTCCGAGGACGCGGTGGTGTGGCTGGGCGACGACACAACGCAGGGGCTCGCTCACCTCATGGTGGCCCAGCGCAAGGCCCGGCTGAAGAGCCGCATGGAAGATCCGCTGCAGAGCCCCCAGTGGGAGCTGCTGGTCGGGCTGGTGGGGCATCGTCCGAACCCCGATGACCCGCGCATCACGCCCGGCGCGCGCAGCCGGCTCGCGTGCGTGCCGCACGTGCCCGAGGGGTACCGCTTCGAGCCCGCCTGCGATGGAGTGGGGGTGCTGGCGCCCGCGCACTTCTTCGGTGACCTCGACGTGGCGGCGCTCTCGCGCGATGAGCTGGGGCTCGACCGCGAAGCGCGCGCCCACGCCAGCGCGGGCCAGCACGGAACGGCGCTGCTGGCGCTCAAGCAGTGGCGGCCGCTTCGTCCGGAGGACCCCGGCATCATCGAGCGCATGCGCGACGCGTACGAGGCGCTCGGTCGTCCCATGCATGCGGCGCGCGCGGCGATGTCGCTCACCCGGCGCTGACCGCGCGTGCGCTCACCCCTCGGCGGCGAACAGCGCCGGCAGGAAGTGCTCGAAGTTGCCCACCTCCTCCACGTTGTGGAGCAGCCAGGCGCGCGCGTGCGCCTCGTCGAAGGCCACCGACCGGATGGCCCGCTGCACGAACGCCATGCTGCTCGGCAGCGCGGGCCCGATGGTGATGGAGTTCTCGTAGTGCGTGCCGCCCGGGACGCGCCGCCACGTGTAGTCCATGGCCGCCATGCCCGAGATGCCACCAAAGCGCGGGCGGTGCGCGAAGCCGCCTTCGTCGAGGCGCACCACGTCGGTCAGCACGTTCACGCGGTGCTTCGGGTCGCGCCCCAGCACCTCGTGGATGGCGAAGACCGAGCCCACTCCGTCACCCCCCGGGGGCGTCTTCTCGTAGCGGTGCTCCACGTGGTCGCGCGGGTGCCACACGCGGTAGCGCGGGTAGGGGCGGCCCTCGATCTCGAGCGTGCCGCGCATGTTGCGGAACCACCACACCAGCATCTCCGGGGTCACGCCGTGCAGCACGTCGTGCACGATGGACGCGCGCAGCCGGCCACGCTCGTCGAAGTCGAGGGAGGTCTCCGCCGAGCCGAGCGGCTTCATGGTCCAGGGCACGGGGATGGGCTCGGGCAGCGGCGTGGTCATGGGCCCGCATTCTACCGCCGTCGGCCACCGTGTGTGTTCCGTCTGGTATCGCGCGCTCGGCCCGTGGCACCCTCGCGCCTCCGACGTGAAGGAGGACGCCGTGCGAACACCGACCGAGACCAGCCCCGCCTCTTGGCCATGGATACGAACCGCCCCCCGGGGCAGCGCGCTCGCGCTCCTGCTGTGCCTGCTCGCCGGCTGCGGCGGCGCCTCCGCGCGCGTGGTCTACCCCGCCGAGCTGTCGGCGCGCTCGTATCCGCGCATCATCGTGGTGCACGGCAGCGAGCCCGAGGGCATCGAGTTCGCCAACCGCCTGGCGCGGCACCTCGCCACGCCGCGGGCGGGCATCCGGCCGAGCGAGGTGTTCCTCATGCACCGCATCCAGGCCACGCAGGCCGTGGCGGAGCGCACGTTCCCGCAGTCCGCGGTGATCGTAGATCTGGACTTCCAGATCACGCACACCGGGCTCATCTACGAGACACGAGACGGCTGCTACACGACGGGCTGCGCGGGGCGGCCGGCCACCACGACCACGCACTTGCTCCGGGAGGTCTCGCTGACCCTCACGCTCACCATCCGTGAGAGCACCACGGGGCGCGTGCTCGAGGTGGTCACGCAGGCCGAGCACGAAGACGGTGGCCGCCGGGACCGGAACGTGGAAGTCGTCCTTCGTCGCCTGCAGCAACGCATCTTCCCCATGTTCGACTCCCACACGCGCGGCGTGCGCCTGCGTGTGTTCGACGTGGAGCACCCGGCCGTGATCCCCGGCCTCGAGCTGCTGCGCGCGGGTCAGTGGACGGAGGCCAGCGCCAGCCTCGAAGCCGCGCTCGCGGACGAGAGCGTGCTGGCCCTGCCACCCGAGCAGCTCGCGCGCGTCTACTACAACCTCTCGGTGGCGCGGCGCTTCGACCCGGCCACCATGGACGACCTGGCGACACACTACGCCAACGCCCGCATCCTCCTGGACGGCGCCATCCAGCTGGACCCCAGCAACGAGTACTACGTGCGCGTGCGCGACCACCTGGACGCCGACGCCCAGCGCGCCGCGGCGCTGCGGGTGCAAGAAGGCGCGGCCGCCATGCACTACGGGGACGTCCCGGCTCCCGCACCGGCAGAGACGCAGCCCGTGCCATCCGGGGCTCCGCCAACGGTGGCGCCCCAGCCGCAGCCTGCCCCCGACCCCGGCGCCGTTCCCCAGCAGCCCGCGTTCGCTCCCTAGGTCTGGCGTGCGGCAGACCCTAGGCCGCGGCCTTCGTGCGCTCGCCCCGCGCGCTCGCGTAGAGCGCGTCGCGCCAGGCCAAGAGGTCCGCGAACTCGCCCACGAGCGGGGCCGCCGTCCACGCGCGCCGAAGCGCCGGCAGCAGCACGATGCGCGGGTGCTGCACGGGCTCCACCATCTGGAGGAACGTGGCCGCCATCAGGTCGACGGCGCCGAGTGAGCTCCCCTCGAAGAGGGCGCGACCGCCCAGCGCGTCCCGCAGCGCGAGGCACACGCCCCGCTGGGTGTCCACGTGGCGGTCCACCGGCGCGAGGTCGGCGCCGTACTTCTTCGCCACGAAGCGCGCGCCCTGTGCAGCCACGGGACGCAGCAGCCCGGCCAGCGGCGCCGGGCTCACCGGCAGCATGCTCTCGCGCAGCGCCTCCGGGTCCGCCAAGATCGCAGCCGTCAGGCGCGCACGCCCTGCGGCGAGGCCCTGCTCGATGCGCTCGGCCCACGCGCGGGCGCCGTCGGAGTCACTCCGCAGGCTGGGGCCGCGTCCGCACGCGTCGGCGTAGCGCATGATCGCGAGTGAGTCGTCGATGGCCCCGCCCGCGTGCACCAGCAGCGGGGCCGTGGCCTTCACGCGCAGGGTGCCGTGCGCTCGCAGGCGCAGCAGCGGCTCGCCCACCATGGGGATGTGCTCGCGGTAGCGGTACGGAATGCGGTGGTGGTCGAGCGCCCAGCGGGCGCGCTCGGTCCAGGGGGAGTAGCCCACGCCGTGCAGGGTGAGGTCACTCATGCGCTGGCCCTCCCCATCATGCTGGCCTGCCGCTCGCTGCGGGCAGGGGTGGTGGCGAGCGTGGCGCGCACGAACGCCGTGACGCGCTCTGCCGCGGGCTCCGGCGTGCGCGGCCAGCGGTTGTGTACGTTCTTCGTGGCGAGCCCACGCCAGACCTCGCGCTCGACGGTGCGCTGCCCCAGCTTGCCGAGCGTGTGCTCCACGGCCGCCTCGGGCGCCAGGTCGTCGCCCAGAACGCGCAGGGCCAGCACGGGCGCACGCCCCGCGGCCAGCAGCGCTTCACCGTCGAAGGCGCCGAAGCGGTAGGCTCCCGTGCGCGCGAGCCGCGCCCACTGCTGCATCACGCTGCGCGCTTCGCGCCCCGCGAAGCCGGCCTGCTCACCGGGGAAGTGCCCCACCACGCCCGCGAGCGCGGCGCTGAAACGTGTGCCCAGCGCGATCTTCAGCGCCGCCAGCCCGCGCCACGCGCGGTAGTACGGCGAGCCGGAAGCCACCAGGGCCACCCCCGCCGCGCCGCTCGGGTGCAGCCCGGACTCCAGCAACGCGATCTGACCGCCGATGGAGTGCCCCAGCCAAAAGACCGGCACTCCCGGCAACGCTCGCGAGGCGGCGTCACGTGCGGCGGCGGCGTGCGTCACCAGCTCGGGGTAGCCCCAGTCCACACGACGCGACGCGCGCACGGGGCTCGCGCCGTGCCCGGGGAGATCGATGGCCGCCGCATGCACTCCCTCGACCGCCAGCCGCGCCACGAGGGGAGCGTAGTACTCCGCTCGCAGCCCCAGCGCCGGCAGCACCAGCACGATGGGCGCGCGAACGGAGCGCGAGAGCGTCAGCACCGCCGACTGGGTGCCGCCGATCGTGGGAAAGTCGAAGCCTTGCGTAGAGCGATCGTCGGGTGAGTCCATGCACAGCACCCTAGCGACGGCCCCCCTGGCCTGCCTTGACATCCGTCAAGAACGACGAGCGCGCCCGCGCGCAGCACGCACCCGGCTGAGGGACTCGGGCGCCACGCCCAGGTACGACGCCACGTGGTAACCCGGCATGCCCTGCACGATGTCCGCATCCATGTGCGCCACGAAGTACTCGTAGCGCTCGGCGGCGGACTTCCACTGCAGCATGCGCAGGCGCCGCTCCATCGACAGGTAGTGCTGCTCGGCCAGCACGCGGCGCATGCGCTCCGCCAGCTCGCCCGGGTGGTCGTCCTGGAAGTCCGCGAGCCGCGAGCGATAGCCCGTCACTTCGGTCACGGCCTCGAGCGTCTCTTCGGCGGGCGTCCCACGGATGAAGCTGGCGAGCGCCAGCACCACGGACGGAGCGTTCAGGAAGCGTAGGTTCACCTCGCGGTCGTCGTGGTGGTAGTAGGCGCGCACCAGCCCCCCGGCCAGCACCACCACCTCCCGGCACACGCTGCCCTCGTTGAAGATGGCCTCGCCGGGCGCGTAGCGCACCGGGCGGCGGTATGGCGCCAAGAGGGCCTGCTCCTCGGCGCTGAGCAGCAGGTGGGGTGCGACGAGTGCGGCGACGTCGGTCATCGTGGTGCTATGCTCCGCGGCCTCTTGACGATATAGGAGCGTGCGATGGCTGGCGGCGGCGGCGGAACCACTTGGGTAAAGATTCTGGGCCTCGGGCTCGCGCTCCTCACGCTCGCGCACGGGCTGGTGGTCGCCCAGGTCGAGCTCGGCTTCGGGCACCCCGCGCTCCTCGCCGTCGGTGGCCTGATGGTGGTGTTCGGCTCCTGCGAGGCCATGATCCTGTGTGTGGAGGGTATCGCACAGCGCATGCGCTGGAACCCCTTCGTGGCCGGCACCATGGCGGGGCTCGCCGCCAATGTCCCGGAGCTCATCATGCTGGGCTTCGTGTTGGCTGCGAAGCCGCGCTTGGGCTTCATCGTGGTGGCCATGACGCTGCACGTGGGGGCCATGGCCTTCGGCCTCTACAGCGGTCTCCTGCCACGTGACGCCTCGGGCCACGCGCGGCTCCCCGAGCCCCTGGTCAAGCTCTCCACGGACCAGTTCGCGGGCGCGGGCGGCGCCTACCTGGCCACCGGGCTCATCATGCTCATGCTGCACACCTTCTCGGCTGGCAGCCACGGCGGTCAGGGCCTCGGCCCGGTGGACCTCTACACCATCGGTGGGCTGCTGCTGCTGGTGCAGGTGGTGGGCATCGTGGAGCTGGTGCGGCGCTTCGGCGGCACGGCCAAGGACGAAGAGTGGGTCGGCTCGGTGGCCGAAGCCGAGGTCGCGGCCGAGGCCCCGGTCCCCCTCGGGCGCATCCTCGGCTTCGGGGCGCTGGGCCTCACCACGTCGGTCATCGGCGGCCACGCCGTGGGCGACTTCGCCGACGCGCTGGTGGTCCGGCTCGCAGAGGCCGGCTACTCCGAGATGGTGGGCGCGCTGGTGCTGTCGGTGTTCGCATGCGCCGGCGGCTACATCATGATCGCCTCGGCCCACGTGCGCGGCATGTACGACCTCGCGCTCGCCAACGTGTCGGGCGCCATCACCCAGAACGCGGTCATGGTCATGCCCGTGGCGCTCATCCTCCTGGCCATCTTCGGTCAGCTGGGCGTCATCCCCCTGCTGCCCAGCGGCGCCATCCTGCCCATCGACCTCGAGACCACCTCGGTGGTCCTGCTCATGTTCCCGCCGCTGCTCATCCTCTGGAAGGCGGTCAAGGACGACGGGCGCGTCAGCTGGGTGGAGACTGCCTCCATGGTGGCCGTCTTCGGCCTCACGCTGTACTTCCTGGCCGAGCACGGCTGACCGCGCGCCCCGCGGGCCACCCTTGCCTCGGTCGCCTCAGTCGCCGCTGGGGGGGCAGCTGCGCAGCGGGGAGGGGGGGCTGCTCGCGGTCGGGCACCAGCAGGCAGACGCCCACCCACACGACGCTCAAGACGGCCGCGGGTACGCCGAGCGGCCAGGGGTACCCCTTGCCTCTCAGGTACGTGCAGCAGCCATAGGCGAGCGCGACGGACGCCACGACACCCACGCCGTACTGCACGACCAGGATGTCACGGCCGAAGTAGGCCAGGGCATGCAGGGCCACGCCCGCCGCCATCCACTTGTGCCCGAGGGCTTCCGTACCGGCAATCACGCCGCTGCCTATAGCACGGCGGCCCGACCGTGCGCTTTCTCCAGCGAAGCAACGATTCCGAAATCTGCCCGAAACACCGCCCCGCCAATCTCACCTTCGAACGCTAGAAACCAACGCCACCGCTCTGGTGCGCGGTGCAGGAGAAATTTGGATGACTGAGATCAACGGGGCGGATACCGCCTGGGTGCTCGTTTCGTGTGCGCTCGTGCTCTTGATGACGCCGGGGCTCGCGCTGTTCTACGGCGGCATGGTCAACAGCCGCAACGTGCTCTCGACCTTCATGCACAGCTTCATCGCGCTCGGCGTGATGACCATCCAGTGGGTCGTCATCGGCTACTCCATCTCCTTCGCACCCGACATCGGCAACGGCCTCACGGGCGGCCTCGACCACGTCTTCCTCATGGGCGTGGCGCATGACGAGGTCCGCAGCGGGCTCACCATCCCGCACATCCTGTTCATGGGCTTCCAGATGATGTTCGCCATCATCACGCCCGCCCTGATCTCGGGCGCCATCGCCGAGCGCATGAAGTTCAGCGCCTACCTGCTCTTCATCGTGCTCTGGGGCACCCTGGTCTATGACCCGCTCTGCCACTGGGTCTGGGGCGGCGGCTGGCTCGGGACCCGCGGCGCGCTCGACTTCGCTGGCGGCACGGTCGTGCACCTCAGCGCCGGCGCTGGCGCTCTCGTCGCCGCCATCGTGGTGGGCAAGCGCAAGCGCCCCTCCCCGCCGCACAACCTCACCATGACCCTCACGGGCGCGGGCCTGCTGTGGTTCGGCTGGTTCGGCTTCAACGCCGGCAGCGCCCTGATGGCCAATGGCCAGGCCTCCCTCGCGCTCGTGAACACGCACATCGCGGCAGCCGCAGCGGCCTGCTCGTGGGTCCTCGCGGAGCGTATCAAGCACGGCCGCGTCACCGCGCTCGGCGTGGCGTCCGGTCTGGTCGCCGGCCTGGTGGTCATCACCCCCGCGGCGGGCTTCGTGACGCCCACCAGCGCCCTCATCATGGGCCTCGTCGCGGGCCCCGTGTGCTACGGCGCGGTGCTCGCGAAGAACAAGCTCGGCTATGACGACTCGCTCGACGCCTTCGGCGTGCACGGCGTGGGCGGCTTCCTCGGCGCCGTGCTGACGGGTGTCTTCGCCATCTCCGCGCTCACCCCCGGCGGCGCCAAGGGCCTGCTCGAGGGCGACACACACCTCTTCATCGAGAACATCATCGGTGTGGTCGTGGCTGCCATCTTCTCGGCCGTGGTGACCTACGTCATCCTCAAGGTCATCGACAAGACCATCGGTCTGCGCGTCGACGAGGAGCAAGAGGCCGAGGGTCTCGACACGGCGACCCATGGCGAGAAGGGCTACCTCTTCGGCGGCGCTGGCGCCATGGCCACCGAGGAGTGAGCCACACGTGAGAGCGGCGGGACACGTGTTCCGCCACACCAAACACCGGGGCGCGACACCAGTCGTTGCCCCGGTTTTTCGTTGACCCCCACGCCCGCGCCCGCGCACTCTAGCGATGCTGCTGCGAGCAGGCCCAATCGTCCTGGGTTCCCGGCAGGCTGCCTCCTATGCACCTCGACTTCGCCGAGCTCGACAAGATCTACGATGCTGGCCGAACGACCGTATACGGAGGCCTGACGCTCCCCGGTGGTCGCAGGGCGGTCGTCAAGACCATCCGTGACGCCTTCCCGTCGCGGCGCCTCATCCGCGGCTTGCGCCAAGAGCAGCGCCTCCTCGAGTCGCTCAACGCCCCGGGCATCATCAAGAGCTACGGGCTGGTCAGCCAGGACGGCTGGCTCGCGCTGCTCATCGAGGACTTCGGCGGCGTGTCGCTGGCCACGGCCTGTCGGGGGCGGCGGCTCAACCTGGACACCTTCCTCGAGGTGGCCATCGGCGTGGCCGACGCGCTCGCCAGCGTCCACGAGGCTGGCATCATCCACAAGGACGTCAGCCCCGGGAACATCGTGTGGAACGTGGACACCGGCGTGGTGAAGCTGGTGGACTTCGGCATCTCGGTGCGCGCCTCTCACGACCGCGCGCTGCGCGACGTCAGCGAGCTCGAGGGCACGCTGGCCTACATCGCGCCCGAGCAGACGGGGCGCACGCACCGCCGCATCGACTGGCGCACGGACCTCTACTCGTTGGGCTGCACGCTCTACGACGCGCTGCTCGGGCGGCCGCCGTTCGACTCCACCGACATCCTCGAGCTGGTGCACGCGCACCTGGCCGTGGCCCCGCGTCCTGCGCACGAGGTGGACTCGTCCGTGCCCGTGGCGCTCTCCAACGTGCTCGCGCGGCTGCTCGAGAAGAACGGCGAAGACCGCTACCAGAGCGCCTTCGGGCTGGCCACGGACCTGCGCCGCATCCGAGCCGCGCTCGCCAAGACCGGTCACTGTGAGCCCTTCGAGCTGACCACGGCGGCGGCGCCCAATCGCCTCGAGGCGCCCGACAAGCTCTACGGCCGTGAGCGCGAGCTCGCCTGGCTGCGCGAGCGCTTCCGTGACGCGGCGGGTGAGGGCGCCAACCTGTGCCTCATCTCGGGCTACTCGGGCATCGGCAAGACCGCCCTGGTGGAGCACGCCGAGGCCGAGAACGTGGCGCAGCAGGGCACCTACGTGGCCGGCAAGTTCGACCAGTTCAAGCGCGGGGTGCCGTATGCCTCGCTCATCAGCGCCTTCGAGCAGCTGGTGGGGCAGCTGGTCGCGCAGCCGGCCGAGGTCACGCGCGTCTACCGCGAGCGCATCCTCGAGGCGGTCGAGCCCAACGCGCAGGTGCTCATCGACGTCATCCCCGACTTGCGCCTGCTGTTGGGTGACCAGCCCGCCGTGGCCGACCTGCCTGCCGCCGAAGCCGAGAACCGCCTGAACGTGGTGCTCGGCCGCTTCGTCCGCGCGCTGCCCGATCCGGGGCGGCCCTTCGTCATCTTCTTGGATGACCTCCAGTGGGCGGACCTGCCTTCGTTGCACGCCATCGGGCGCTTCGTGACCGACCCGCAGGCGCGCCACCTGCTCATCGTGGGGGCCTACCGCGAGAACGAGGTGGGCGCCGCGCATCCTCTGCGCGCGCTGATCGAGCGCGTGCGCGACGCCGGTCGCTTGAGCGACCTCCAGCTGGGGCCGCTCACCCGTGAGGACACGCACGCCCTGGTGCGCGACGCGTTCGGCGGTGCCCCGGACGCCGCCGCGGTGGCCGACATCTGCCACGAGAAGACGGCGGGCAACCCGTTCTTCCTGAACCAGTTCCTGCAGGGCCTCTACGAGCGGCAGTTGGTGCGCTTCGACTACGAAGCGGGCATTTGGCGGGCCGATCTCGCGCGGCTGCGCGAGCAGGACTTCACCGACAACGTGGTGGAGTTCATGAGCCAGAAGGTGGGGACGCTCGAGGGCCCTGCGCAGCGCGCGCTCTCGGTGGCGTCCGTGATCGGCAACCAGTTCCGCCTCGACCAGCTGGGCGCGCTCCTGGGCGACGCCGATGCCGCGGCAGACGGAGCGACCCAGGCCGAAGACCGCGCGCTCGCGGCCCTCGACCCCGCGCGCGCGCTGGGGCTCATCTACGTGGAGTCGGGCGACGTGGTGACGGGCCGCTTCTCGCACGACCGCGTGCAGCAAGCGGCCTACGAGCGCCTCGCGAAAGACGAGCGCGACGCCATCCACCACCAGCTCGGCAAGGGCCTCCTGGCTGCGTACCACGGCGGGGACGAGACCCAGCTCTTCGACGCCACCAACCACCTCAACCACGTGCCGGTCGCGGACCTGCCGCCCAGCGAGCGTCGGCCCCTGGCCGAGCTCAACCTGCGCGCGGCTCGCCAAGCGCGGGCATCCAGCGCCTATCACGTGGCCTACGCGTTCGCGCAGGCGGGCCTCGCGCGCCAGCCGCAAGACGGCTTCGAGCGCGACTACCGCCTCACCGCCGACCTGCACCTCGAGGCGGCCGAGTCAGCCTTCCTGACGGGTGACTACGCCGCCATGGAGCGCGAGCTCGACACCCTGCTCAAGGGGGCGCGCGACGTGTTCGACGAGGTGCGCGCCTACGAGATCCGCGTGGTGGCGCAGAACGCCCGCAACGACCTCGTGGGGGCCATGCAGGCGTGCCTCGACGCGCTGGCCAAGCTGGGCATCGTGCTGGACGTGAAGCCCACGCAGGGTGCCGTGGTGAGTCACCTGCTGCGCACCAAGCTGGCGCTGCGTGGCAAGTCCGTGGAGGAGCTGTCCGCCCTCCCCGCGTCCCGCGGGCGCCACGAGCAAGCCGCGTCGCGCCTGCTCATGTCGCTCATCGGGCCGGCCTACTATGCGTCGCCCAACCTGCTGCCCATCGCCGCCTTCACGGTGGTGCGCCTGGCGCTCGACAAGGGCGTGTGCGCCGAGTCCGCCACCGGCTTCGCGCTCTACGGTCTCGTGCTCTGCACGCTGTCCGACTTCGAGGGTGCCTACCGCTACGGGCAGGTGGGCATGGCCATCGCCGAACGCTTCGAGGGCACCCGCCACGCCAACCGCGCGCGCCACCTCTACAACACGCACGTGCGCCTGTGGAAGGAGCCGTGGATCCGCTCGGCCGACGCGCTCGAGCTCACCCACGAGCGGGCCTACGCCAACGGCGACTTCGAGTACGCGGCGTTCAGCGGCTTCATGCGCGGCGCGCTGCTGGGGGCCACCGGGCGCGACCTGCAGGACGTCACCGAGATCATGGCCAAGGCCGCTGCGGCGCTGGCCGAGATGCAGCAGAACACCAGCGGCCTCACGCTGGGCATCGTGCGGCAGGCCGCGCTCAACCTCCGTAAGCTCGCGCCAGGCGCGCTCCCGTACGTGCTGCAGGGCGAGGCCTACGACGAGCGCGTCTCCGTGGCGCAGCACCGCGAGGCCAGCGACACCACCAACCTCTACTGCTACCTGACCACCCGCATGCGGCTCGCGTATCTCTTCGGAGAAGACACGGTGGCCTACGCCGCAGCGCTCGAGTCGGCGCCCCTCGAGGCGGGCGCAGCGGCCACGTTCTTCGTGCCCGACGCGTACTTCTACGAGTGCCTGACGCGCCTCAAGGTGGAGCCCACGCTCGGGCCCGTGGAGCGCGCGAAGAGCCGCGCGCGCCTCCTCATGCTCCAGCGCAAGCTGGCCAAGCTGGCCGCGGCCGGGCCCATGAACATCCGGCCGCGCATCGACATGATCGCGGGTGAGCTGGCACGCCTGCGCGGCCAGTCGGGCGAGGCGCTCGAGGCCTTCGACCGCGCCGTGCGCGGCGCGCGCGAGCAGGGCTACACGGACATCGAGGCCCTCGCGCTCGAGCTGGCCGGGCGCCTGCAGCTGGAGCGCAACAACGCGCTGCTGGGCCACACCTATCTGCGCGCCGCGCGGGCCGCGTACGAGCGCTGGGGCGCGCTCGAGAAGGTCACCCGGCTGGTGGAGCAGTACCCCTTCACCGCGCACGGTCCCGGCTCCGGCTCCGAGAGCCGCACGGCCTCCACCGTCACCACGTCCAACGATCACGGCGCCGTGCTGGACCTCGAGACCGCCACGCGCGCTTCACGCGCCATCTCCGAAGAGATCGTGCTCTCGCGCCTGGTCGAGCGCCTCATGCGCGTGGTGGTCGAAAACGCGGGCGCCGAGCGCGGCGTGCTCGTGCTCTCGTCCGCAGCCGGTCCGCACGTCGTCGCCGTGCTCAGCTTCGTGGACGGTGAGCCCGTGGTGCGCCACGCCGCCGGCGACCCGCTCGAGACCTCCATGGAGCTGTCGCTGGGCATCGCGCGCTGGGTCCTCGCGGCGGGCCGAGCCGTGGTGCTGGAAGACGCCGCTCGGCGCGGTGACTTCGTGCAAGACCCCTATGTCCGCGCGCGCCAGCCGCGCTCCATCCTGTGCGCGCCCATCGAGTACCAGGGCACGTTGCGCGGGCTCATCTATCTCGAGAACAACCTGGCGCGCGGCGCGTTCACCAGCGACCGCATCCAGATGCTGCAGCTGCTCACCGCGCAGGCCGCCGTCTCCATCGAGAACGCGCAGCTCTACGACAGCCTCGAGCTCAAGGTGGCCGAGCGCACGCGCCAGCTCGAGCTGCGCAACGAGTTCATCCGCAAGACCTTCGGGCGCTACCTGAGCGACGACGTGGTGGACTCCATCCTGGACGAGCCGCGCGGCCTCGAGCTGGGTGGCGAGCTGCGCCGCGTGTCGGTGGTCATGGCCGACCTGCGCGGCTTCTCCACGGCGGCCAGCGCGCTCCCGCCCGAAGACGTCTTGCGCGTCATCAACCACTTCCTCGCGGGCATGACCGAGGTCATCTTCCAGTACGGGGGTACCATCGACGAGGTGCTCGGTGACGGGCTCTTGGTGCTCTTCGGGGCGCCCGTCTCGCGCCCCGACGACGCCGACCGTGCCGTGGCGTGTGCCATCGCGATGCAGTCCGCCATGGCCGCCGTGAACGCGCGCAACGCCGCGCTCGGCCTCCCGCAGCTCGAGATGGGCATCGGCATCCACACCGGGGACGCCGTCGTGGGCAACCTGGGCAGCGACAAGCGCGCCAAGTACGGCGTGGTCGGCACCGTGGTCAACCTCGCGGCGCGCATCGAGGGCCTCACCACCGGCGGCCAGGTGCTCATCTCCAGCGAGACCAGCGCGTTCGTGAGCGCCCCGCTCGAGCTGCGCGCCAGCACCACCTTTCAGCCCAAGGGCGCCAGCACGCCCCTCTCGGTCTTCGAGGTCACCGCCATCGGCGCGCCCTTCGACCAGCGCCTCGCGCGCGCCGAGCATCCGCTCATCGACGTCACGCCCTTCGAGGTGGAGTACGCCGTGGTCACCGACGTGGACGCCGGGGAGCGGCGCACCGGTCAGGTGGTAGCGCTCTCCGACGTGGACGTCATGGTGGTGGGCAGCGTCTGTCCCGAGCTGCTGCGCGACGTCTGTCTCGACCTCCCGGGCCTCGGCGCCGACGCCCGCATCTACGGCAAGGTCGTGTCGTGGCCCGAGCCCGGCCGCTTCGTGGTTCGCCTCACGGCCGTGCCCAGCGTCGCCGCGGTGCAGCTCGCCGAGCGTCGCGCCTCCCGCTGAGACGGGCCCTTCGCTACACCGTGATGCTCTGCGCCGTGCGGCTGGGCATCACCTGCTCGTAGGCCAGCGGACGCGTCGCGTTGCGCGCGACGATCTCGCGCTCGACCTGACGCAGACGCTCGGCGAAGCGCGCCGCCAGGTCGCGCGCCACGGGGTCCTCGAAGTAGCCCTTGCCGTAGTCTCCGAGGCGGTTCACCAACAGCCCGCTGATGGTCCAGTAGTCGGCCATCTGCCCGAGCGCCAAGTGCTGAGGCGGCAGCATGGCCAGGAAGTCTGCGTCGGTGGCCGGGCGCGCGGTGGGCGCGGGCGCGTAGGCGCCGAGCGGCATGCCCGCCACGAAGCCCATGTAGGGGAACACCGAGTAGTTGATGGCGTTGTGGTAGGTGGTGGGGCGCTCGATGATGCTGGCCACGAAACGCCCGAGCGCCTCGCGCGTGTCCACCACCGGCAGCCCCCGCACGCGGCCACCGTCCTGTGCACCCAGCTCGCGCACGAAGGCCTGCAGCTCTCGGTCGGTGCGCACCGCTTCGTCGGTGGCATACACGTGCATGACGTACCCGCGCGCGAACTCGAGGATGGCCTCCCAGCAGCTCAGCTCGTCGTCACGGAACGGGTGCACCGGCAGCGCCTCACGGTCGGCGAGGCCCAGCGCCGCGTAGCGCCGGTCGGGCGTCTCCTGGTCCCAGTCGAACCCGTCCAGCGCGCGGTGCAGGATCATGAACGTGCCCGCGAACGTGTTGGACTGGAACGTCACGGTCACGCCGCCCGGGTTGATGGTGGAGTCCTCCGTGACCTCGTTGGTGGCCAGCGTGAACGCGATGTGCGGCTCGAGCAGCACGCGCAGCGGGTGCGTCGGCGCCAGGTTGCGGAACAGGCACACCGTGACCGCCTCCATGATGATGTGGCAGAGGCCCAGGTGCCGCACGATGCCGTGGTCGTGCGTGTCGGCCACTTGCAGCACCATCTTGGCCATCTGCCACTTCACGCCGTCGAACGGCCCGAAGAGCGGCGCCTCCACCGCGTCGTGGTGTTGGAAGCACTGCACCGCGATGGGCATGAGGCCCGCCGGACGTGAGCCGTGCGCGGGCAGCCAGGCAAAGAGCCCGAGCGGTGCCCACAGGTACTTGCGGCGGCGCCCCTGGTCCCACGTGCCTGCGGGGACCCCCTCGAGGATGCGGTAGTCCGCCAGGAACAGCTGGCCCGCAGCGGCCAGGTTCGCGAGCGTGGTCTCGGGCGCGCCGAACCAGCGCAGCACGCGCGACAGGAACATGTCGTCCACCGGGAAGCGCGGCCCGAGATCGTCGAGCGACGCGCGCCGCATCACCACCGGGTTGCAGCCCGCCACGCGCTGGTAGGCGAAGAACCAGTCTTCGGCCCACACCTTCGACGCGGGCGTCTCGGCGGTGGTCACGAACAGCCGGTGGTAGTCCTCGAGCGTCATGGGCCAGCGCTGGCTGGACGGCAGGTCGGACGGCGCGCTCACCTCCGTGGCCAGCTCCGCGGCCAGCCCCGTGAGCCCTGGGCACAGCTTGTTCGCCACTTCGTACACGGCCCCTTGCGCCGACCCGGGCACCACCGCGCGAAACGCGTCGAGACCGAGCGTGGTCACGGCAGACGCCCCGTCCACCGCGCGCATGCGCGCCTCGGCCAGCGCCTGGTTCACGCCCGACTGAAGCTTCAGCTCCATGACCTTCGCGAGGATCTCGAGCGAGAACCCATCCCGCACAGGAACCTCGGCCGCGAAGGGCAGGTTCTGGAACGAGTAGTCGAAGCGGTACGTCTCGCGGGCCGCCGCGAGTGCGGCCAGGCGGCGAGCGGGCGCGGGATCGTCATCGGGAAGGGTGGGTTGCGTCACGAGGCAGGCTCCACGCAGCGGTGCTCAGATGTGAACGCTCTGAGCCACGTTGGAAGGGAAGAGGTAGGGGTACGTCACCGGCCGGCTCTGGTCGCGCCCTCGGCTGTCGGTCTCCACCTTGGCTAGCCGCTCCTTGAAGCGGCGCAGCACCGGCACCACGCGCAGGTCGCGGAAGTGGCACGGCAGGTACTCCCCCAAGTGGTTGTAGCGAATGCCCGACAGCAGATAGAGCAGGTTGATCTGCCCCGCGGCCTGCGCGTACGTGGGCAGCATCGCGATGTACTCGCGGTCGAAGTCCGCCACGCGCCGCGAGTGCGCCTGGTCCGGCAGCGGCGCGTAGGCCGCCGCCGGCATGGAGGGCACGTAGCCCATGAAGGGCCACTGCGTGTAGTTCAGCGCCGAGTGCTGCGCGCTGGCCGTGAAGATGAAGAACGTGAGCAGGTCCACCAGCTCGGTGGGCGTCTCGGGCGGCTTGATGACGCCCAAGCGCGCGCCGTCTTGCGAGCCGAGCTCCGTGGCCCAGGCCAGCAGCTCCACGTCGTCGGCCACCGCGTCCGCGTCCCGGTAGTAGAGCGCCACGTAGTCGCCCACGAAGCGCTCGATGGCGTCCCACAGGTCGAGCGCGTCATCGCGGTAGGGATACACCGGCAGGCGCGTCACGTCGTCCACGCCGCGCGCGGCGAGGTCACTCCGGAGGGCCACGTCCTTCCACGCGAAGGCGCCCAGCGTCTTGGCCACCACGCCCAGGAAGCCATTGATGGCGGGCGCGATGTATTGCTCCACCTGACCACCCGGCACGATCAGGTGGTGCTTCGCGAAGTCGTTGATGGCCAGGGTGAAGCGGCAGTGCGGCGTGAGCAGGATGTGCAGCGGGTGCCGCTCCGAGAGCTGCCGCTGCGTGGCGAGGGTGACCCCCTCCATCACCAGGTGCGTGAGCCCCAGGTGTGCGCGCGCCTCGTGCCACACCAGGTCCGCCACCTGCACGGCCGTCTTCGCCAGGATCCACTCCGACGGCTGCGAAGGGTCCACCACGCGGGCGTCGCCGGCCTGCGTCTCCTGGATGCCCACCGGCATCAAGCGCGCCGGAAAGCGGCCAATGGGCGGGAACCAGCAGAAGAGCGCGATGGGCGCGAAGAGGTACTGCGGCACGCCCAGCCACGAGCCGTTGGGCACGTCCGCGAGCAACGAGTAGTCCGCCACGAACAGCCGCCCCGCGGCGAGCGCCGACTCGAACGACGGGCCGTCATAGGACACGCCGTAGTGCTTGCGCGCCGCGCCGCGAAAGCTCGTGGCGTCGAAGCGGTAGTGCTCTGGCAGCCGCGTGAGCGCCCGCAGCACCATGGGGTTGGCCCCCGCGATGCGCTGCCAGGCGAACACGAAGTCATCCTGGTAGTTGGCCGCCACCGCCGGGCGCTCGATGGTGGCGTAGAGCTCGTTGTATCCCAGCACCGTGGCGGGCCGATCGTCACGCATCATGCGCGCGTGGTCGGTGAGCTGCGTTCCCAGGGTGGACGCCAGCTCGGCGGGGCTCAAGAGCGCGCGGCCGGCGGTCATCAGGAAGCTCAGGCGGCGATTGGCGCGCGAGTCCTCGCACCGCGCGCTCGACTGCATCCCGTTCTCGAACGTGATGGCCTGGATGCGCATGATCTCGGACACGAAGCACGCTGAGAACGCTTCGCCCGGCGGCAGATCGCGGGCGACGGCGATACCGGGGGGGTACGCGTAGTCGTAGCGATAGAGGTCTCGCTTGATGGCCAAGCCATCGCTGCGAGCGCGCGCGTCACGATCGGATTGAGGGAGGCTTGGGCCCATGCGTGCTCACGAGCCTATCCCACTCCGGGGTGATGGCAGCGAATTTTTCGGCTCAGAACCCAGGGTCACGCACGAGCGTGTGCGTCGAGCGCATGGTGCCGGTGGTGGTGCGCGGGGTAGATGGCGTGGACGTCGACATCGCGGTGGTGGTGGTGCGTGGCTCACGCGGTGTGGCGGGTGGCGGCGTGGGCCGCTCCGCGACGGCAGGCTCCGCGGCAGGGGGCGCGGTGGCCGGCGGGTCTTCGGCCATCGGCTCCTCGGCGGCGTCCACGACGGGGGGCAACTCCCCAACGGGCACGGTCGGGACCGGCGCAGCAGGCGCGGCGGCCTCCAGCTGCACCACCAGCTCGAGCTGGCCACGGGTGATGAACACCTGCCGCCACGTCTCGCGGCCCTCGGCGTGCACCTCCACCGCGTGGCGCACCCCGCTGCGCACCGTCAGCTCGCGCTCCGTCACGGGACGACCGTCCAGCTCCACCCGCGCGCCGCTAGGAACTCCGCTCAGCGTGACCGCCACGCGATCGGTGTCGGCGGGGGCCACCAAGCGGGGCTCCCCGCGCCGGGCCAGCGTCCAGGTCCCGATCACCACCGCCAGCAGCACCGCAGCGGCCAGCACCCAGCGGATGTCCACCACGTCGCGATCGTCGGCTTCATCTTCCTCTCGCCGGGCGCGGACCCGACGCTCCGACCGGGTGGCGGTCACTTCCGGATCCGGGGGAGGATCGCTGGCAGGCACCCGCGGCGGCGCGAGCGAGTCGGACGAGAGCGGGGCCAGCCGTGGCACCACCACGTGCTGCAGGGCCTCCTTGGGAGGGGGCGGTGGCGTGGAGGATGGTGAGCCGACCGCTTGGATCTCCTCGGCGTCCAGCTCGTCCACGTCGCTCAGGCTGATGCGCTCGTCCGAGTCTCGGGCGCCGGGATCTTTTGAATGTTGGGTCACGTTTGCGTACGTCCGGTTCCCGAAAGTGCGGCCTCAGGCTTGCGGTTCAGGGACCACATAGGCTACCTACGTTGCACATTGTAGGCCCACGGTGAGTGAAAAGTCACCCTCTCGTCAAAATGTGAGAGAGTTCGGGCACCGCGCCTCCGAGCGGAGATGGAGTCCATATTCGTGCACCCGGAACCCCGAAAACTCCTGCAAGTCGGCCTCCTGTGCCTTGGTCTCCTCTTCATGCCGGGTGTCGGGACCCAGGCGGCCCGTGCCCAGCAGGCGGCCCAGCCCACCGAGGCCGAGATCGAGGCAGCCCGGGCGCTCTTCGCCGAGGGCCTGGCGCTCTCGGACGCGTCGGAGTGGGAAGCCGCCGCGGCCATCTTCCATGAAGTGCTCGCGGTGGTGTCGAGCCCGCCCGTGCTCTTCAACCTGGCCCACGCGCTGGTGGAGCTGAACCAGTTCGACGAAGCCGACGAGCTCATCGAGCGCCTCATGGCGGACTCCGAGACGGCGCGTGACCTGCGCACCCGCTCCACCGCCTTGCGCACGCGCATGGACCGCAACGGCGGGCGGCTCACGCTCCAGCCCGTCGGCCTGCCGGAGGGGGCTGTGTTGCTGTTGGACGGCCGCCCGCTCGCCAGCGCGCGCGTCGGCCAGTCGCTGCGCGTCAGCCAGGGCACGCACCGCGTCACCGCCACGGACTCGGCGGGTGGCCAAGAGATCGCCTCCATCGAGGTGTACGTGGCGCGGCGTGCACGGGTCACCACCGAGGTGGCGCCTGACCAGGCCATGCTGGCCGCCAACGCGGCGCGCGCTGCCGAAGAGGCCGCCCAGCAAACGCGCGCAGCCGAAGAGGCCGCCGCTGCACGGGCCGCCACCGATGCCGAGCTGGCCGAGCTGCAGCGCCTGCATGCCGAGTGGGAGACCGAGCGCGCCGCAGGCCGCGTGCCCGACGGCGAGAACCCCTTCGAGGTGCGTCGCCAGGAGCTCGAGCACGAGCGCATGCTGCAGCTGGAGGAGGCGCAGCGCGCTGCCGAGGCCGCCGAGCACCAGCCGCGCGAGGTGGTGCCGCTCCGCCGCAACTGGCGCTTCTGGACGGTGGTGGGCTCCGTGGCCGCGCTGGCCATCGGTGTGGGCGCGGCCGTGGCCGCCACCAATGACAGCCAGCCCAACCGGGGCGTGCTGGGCAACTTCTCGCCGGGCCGAGTGGAGTTCTGATGCCAATGACCAAAGCACTTGGGCTCTTGCTGCTCTCGCTCTGCGCCGTGCTCGCCGCAGGCTGCGGTGGCTCCACCGAGCTCACGCAGGTGGTGCTCGAGGTAGACACCGACATCGCCGCGCCGGCCACCATCGACGAGATCCGCGCCACCATCCGCAGCCCCTCGGGCGAGACGCGCATCGCGTCGGCGGTGCTGGGCTCCTTGCAGCCCTTGCCACCGCGCACACTGGCCATCACGCACGGGGGCGACGTCCTCGAGGGCTACGAGGTGGCGCTCGAGGGTCTATCGCGCGGCGTGGTCGTCGTCTCGCGCCAGGTCACGTTCGACATGACCGCCGGCGAGATCCGCAAGGTCATCGTCTCGCTCGACCAGGCCTGCGTGGGCGTGCCCTGCGCCGGCGACACCACCTGCTCGGCAGGCGTCTGCGTGGCACCCGCCATCGAGACGGTGCCGCTCACCACTCCCACGGTCGACGCCGGCATGACCCTCGACGCGAGCGCCATCTAGTACGGCTCCGCTCCGTTGCTGTTCACCGTTGTCGTTGTCCTTGGCGTTGACGGCGACGGCGACGGCGACGGAACCACCTGAAAGATAGTATGAAACCTCTCCACGACTGCACGGTGGTCGGCCTCGACTACCTCGTCTCCGCCCCCACCTCCATCACGGTCGCCGTCACGGCGCGCGCCACCCCGGCGCAGGTCTTCGCCGCCCTCGAAGACGCCGCGGCCTGGCCCAAGTGGGCGCCCGCCATCAAGAAGGTCACCTGGACCTCGCCCAAGCCGTTTGGCCTCGGCACCACGCGCACGGTCGACCTGGTGGCCGGCATGGTCGCCGAGGAAGAGTTCATCGGCTGGGAGCCCAACCGCCGCATGGCCTTCTACTTCACGCGCACCAGCATGCCGGCCGATGCGTTCGCGGAGGACTACGTGCTGAGTGACATGGGTGACGGCCGCACGAAGATCGCGTGGACCATGGCCATGACGCCCGAGAAGGGGCGCAAGAACCCGAAGGTCGTCGATGCGTTGATGGCGAAGGGGAACGCGTGGATGCTGGGGCGGTTCGCCAAGCTGGTGGAGCGCGGGGGTCGCTGAAGGGGGCGTGATCGCGGGGAAGGAGGCGGGCACCCTGGTCTGCGGGATCGCTCGCGCTGGCGCTCGCTCTGGTACCCCCCTGGAAACGGCACTTCGCGCTGCGCGCTGCGTTTGTTTCCGGGGGCCCCCCAAGTCCCGCTGCCCAGGGCGCCCGCCTCCTTCCACGGTGGCGTCTCTGAGCGCTCCGCATGACTCCGGCGGGGACGTGTCGAACCCGCATCACACGTCGGGGGTGCTCGGCGGGGGCTCGCCGAAGCGCGCCGGGCCTGGGGCGCCGGAACCTCAGCCGTCCACGCCGCCACGGCTGGTGAATGTCGCATGGTGCGAGTACGGTGCGGCCTGTTGAGTGCTCTCACGCAACACGGTCTGGTGGTGGCCGACAAGCACCCCGAACTCGGCTGGCCAGCTCCGCGGCTGCTCGCGGTGCAGAGTGTGCCGGTCGTCAACGCTCGATAGAAACAGGATATCCCCATGGCAGAAGGCCTCAATCGCGTCACTCTCATCGGCAACCTCGGGCAGGACCCGGAGCTGCGCCACACCCAGGGCGGCGGCGCCGTGCTCACGCTGCGCATCGCCACCACCGAGTCGTTCTCCAACCGCGCCGGCGAGCGCCAAGAGCGCACGGACTGGCACACGGTCAAGCTCTGGGGCAAGCGCGCCGAGGCGCTGGCCGGCATCCTCTCGAAGGGCCGGCAGATCTGCGTCGAAGGGCGCATCCAGTACTCCCAGTGGGAGGACAAGCAGGGCCAGAAGCGCACCTCCACGGAGATCAACGCGCAGAACATCATCCTCATCGGCGGCCGGCGTGACGGCGGCGGCGACGTGGGCGGTGGTGGCGGTGGCGGCGGTGGTCGCTCGGGTGGCGGCGGCGGTGGTGGCGGGGGCTACGACGACGGCGGCTACGACGGCCCGAGCGGCGGTGGTGGCGGCGGCGGTGGCTTCCCGTCCGACGACTTCGGCGACGACGACATCCCGTTCTGAGCACTCCTGGTCAGACCAAGGGCTTGCCGGCCGGGTTCTGGGTGGCGACGCGGCGGACGCTTGACGTGCCCGCGCGTTGCCGCCACATTCCCGCATCAGTTCACGCTTCTGCACGGCAGCCCGGCTAGCCGCGCCACGTCGAACCCCTCACGAGCCCCCCAGAGCCACCCGGGCTCCTCGAAGACCGATGCAGACCGCTGCCCTCACGCCCACGTTCAGCGCCACGCTCCGCGACCTGGCCGAGCTCGCCAAGCCGCGCATCACGCTGATGGTCGCCATCACGGCGGCCGGCGGCATGCGCCTCGCTCCCGGCACGGTGGAGCCCTGGCGCGCGGCGGTCATGCTGATCACCACCTGCATGGTGGTGGCCGGCGCCAACGCCCTCAACTGCTACCTCGAGCGCGACAGCGACCGCCTCATGCAGCGCACCGCGCGCCGGCCGCTCCCGGACGGGCGCATGCAGCCGCGCATGGCGCTGATCTTCGGCCTGTTTCTCGGCGCCGTCTCGGTCCCCATTCTCACCCTGGCCATCAACCCGCTCACGGGCTTGCTGGGGGCCTTCGCGCTCATCAGCTACGTGGCCATCTACACGCCCATGAAGCAGTACACGCCCACGGCGCTGCTGGTGGGCGCCGTGCCGGGCGCGCTGCCCCCGCTCATGGGCTGGACGGCCATCACCAACGGCCTCGAGGCGCCGGGCCTGGTGCTCTTCTCCATCCTGTTCCTGTGGCAGGTGCCGCACTTCATCGCCATCTCCATCTTCCGCCAGGAAGAGTACGAGCGGGCCGGCCTCAAGGTGCTGCCCAGCGTGCGCGGCCTGCAGGCCAGCAAGATGCAGGCGCTGTTGTGGACGGGCGTGTTGTTCATCACCAGCCTGCTGCTGGTGCCCATGCGCGTGGCGGGCCTCGGCTACGCCATCACCGCGCTGGTCATGGGCGCCATGTTCCTGGGCGTGGCGTTCATGGGCCTGCGCGAGTCGGCCGGCGTCAAGTGGGCCAAGCAGCTGTTCGTGACGTCGCTCGTGTACCTCACGGTGCTGTTCACGGCGCTCATGCTCGACGCGGCCTGAGGGGCGCTGCGTTGGTGAACGCGAGCCAGCACCGAGTGAGCGTTGGGCCGGCCTGGCGACACGTGGGCGTGCCTGCCGGGCTGCTCGTCATGTGCGCCGCGCTGCTGAGCGCCGCCGTGCTGGGCTGCGAGCCCGAGCGCCCACTGCCGCCCGTGCTGCACGCCCTCCCGGACTTCCGCGCCCAGGACCAAGCCGGGCAGGCGTTCACGCTCGCGGACATGGACGGCAAGGTGTGGATCGCGAACTTCGTCTTCACCGACTGCCCTAGCGTGTGCCCCATGCTCACCGCGCAGATGAGCAACCTGCAGCGCCGGCTCGCCCCCCAGGCCCCCGAGCTGCGCTACGTCTCCATCAGCGTGGACCCGGTGCGCGACACGCCTCCCGTTCTGGCCGAGTACGCGGCCCGGCACAACGCCGACCTCTCCACCTGGCGCTTCCTCACGCTGGGCGACCACGCCGCCACCACGCGGCTCTTGATGACCGGCTTCCGCGTGCGCATGGGCGAGCGCGAGGCCCAGCCGGCCGGGGGCTACGACATCATGCACGCCAGCCACTTCGTGCTGGTGGACGGGCAGCACCGCGTGCGCGGGTACTACAGCACGGACGCCGAGGGGCTCGGCAACCTCGAGCTGGACGCCCTGGCCCTGCTGCGCTGACCCAGGCGCCCGCAACTTCGACCACGCCACGTGAACGTCCACGCGGAGGGTTTGGCTTCTGTCGGGGTCTTCGTGACGGATCGCGCGCTTTGGGCTACGACGCCCGCATGCCTCTCTCCCTGTCGAAGCGGCTGGACGTCATCGAGCCGTCCGCCACGGTCGCCATCTCCACCCGCGCGAACGAGCTGAAGGCGTCCGGAGTGGACATCCTCTCGTTCAGCGTGGGCGAGCCGGACTTCAACACGCCGGCGCACATCAACGACGCCGCGAAGAAGGCCATCGACAACGGCGCCACGCGCTACACCGCGGCGCGCGGTATCATCGAGCTGCGCAAGGCCATCTGCGCCACGTCCAAGGCGCGCCGCGGCGTGGAACACACGCCCAGCGAGGTGGTGGTCTCCGTGGGCGCGAAGCACACGCTCTTCAACCTCGCGCTGGCGCTCTACGAGCCCGGCGACGAGGTCATCGTGCCCACGCCCTACTGGGTGAGCTACCCCGAGCACGCCAAGCTCGGCGGCGCCACGCCGGTCATCGTCGAGACCACGGCGGCCGAGGGCTTCCGCCTCACGCCCGAGAAGCTGCGCGCCGTGGTCACCCCCAAGACCAAGGCGCTGGTGCTCTGCTCGCCCAGCAACCCCACCGGCGCGGCCTACACCGGCGAGCAGCTGCGCGCGCTGGCCGACGTCATCGCCGAGGGCGACTACTGGGTCATCGTGGACGAGATCTACGCGCAGCTCGTGTACGGCGGCTTCCAGCAGAAGTCGCTCCTCGAGGTGGCGCCCGAGCTCAAGAGCCGCACCATCATCGTGGACGGCGTCAGCAAGACCTTCGCCATGACCGGCTGGCGCATCGGCTGGATGCTCGCCCCCGCGCACGTCTGCACGGCCTGCGACACCATCCAGGGCCAGGCCACCACCAACCCCACCACGGCAGCTCAGTGGGCCGCCCTCGCAGCGCTGACCGGCCCGTGGGAGCCCATGGAGGCCATGCGCGCCGCGTTCGAAGAGCGCCGCAGCATCATCGTGGACGGCCTCAACGCCATCCCCGGCTTCGAGTGCTTGCTGCCCGAAGGCGCGTTCTATGCGTTCCCGAGCGTGCAGGGCCTCATGGGCAAGACCGCCGAGGACGGCGTGGTCATGACCGACGACGTCGCGTTCTCGAAGTACCTCCTCGAGGTGGCCAAGGTGGCCGTGGTGCCGGGCAGCGCGTTCGGCGCCCCGGGCTTCCTGCGCATGAGCTACGCGGCCAGCAACGAGCAGATCCGCGAGGGCCTGCGCCGCATCGCCGAAGCCGTCGCCAAGCTGAAGTGAGCTGACCGGGCCCGGTTCGTGGTAGCACTGCGGGCATGCCATCGGACGTGCCCCTGGTCGCTGGGTCGAATCTGCAGGTGTCCCGCAGGGTGGCGCGCCAATTCGTCGGCGACGAAGCCTTCGAGCGCGGCCTCCTCGCCCTCACGCCCGAGGAGCGCGCTGCCTACATGGACAGCACCGTGCTCTCCTGGGTGCCCGTGGCCATGATCGACCGCGCCATGGAGGAGATCGCGCGCGCCGCGCGCATTCCCGCCGAGGAGCTGGTGGTGCACGTCACGCGCGTGTCGCAGGAGGAGATGCTGCACACCATCTACCGAATCCTGATGCGCATCACCACGGACGAGGCGCTCATCGGCCGCACCAACACCTTCTACTCGAAGGTCTACGACACGGGCTCTCTCAGCAGCGAGTTTCCGTCGCCGGGGCGCGCCAACGTGACGCTCACCGGCTGGCCCAGCATTCCGTCGCTGCAGATCACGGCGCTGGGCGCGGGCATCGAGACCACGCTGCGTTGCGCGGGCCGCAAGGAGGCGCGGGTGCACGGCAAGCGCACGGCAGACGGCGCGGTCTACACGTGCACGTGGAAGAAGTAGCGCAGCCGGCCTCCGGCGATCACGACCGGCGCCGGCGCCGCCAGGCCACGCCCACCACCAGGGCGAACGCGAGGCCGAGCGGCAGCGTCTGACCTTCGCGCGAGCCAGCAGCCGGCACGCGGCAGCCACACGCGCCGCCCGCCAGCGATCCGGGCACGATCACCGCACCGTCGGGCAGCAGGATGGCGCCGTCGGGGAGGACCACCGCGCCATCGGGGAGGACCACGCCGTTGTCCACCAGCGCGCCGTCGGGCGTGACGCCGTTGTCCACGATGCCCATGTCCGGCAGGGGCGGGAACGGGGCCGTGCCGCGCAGGTCGAGCGTGACCGTGGGCGCGTCCGGGTCGTTGGTCTCCACCATGGCCAGCGCCAGCGCCTCGCCCGGGACGGTGGGCGAGAACGTGAGGTTCACTCGCTGAAAGCTGCCCGGCGGGATGACCAACTCATCGGTCACCGCGTCGAAGGGCGCGGGCAGCGTGCTCATGTCCACGTGCAGCGTGGCCTCGCCGAAGTTGCGCACGGTGGCCTGCAGCATGCTGCTGCCGCCCACCTCGGTCTCGGGGAAGTTGTAGATGGTGGAGATGAAGCGCACGTCGGGCAGCGGAACATGCGCCGGCACGGTGGCGAACGCGGCCGGCCCGTCCGACTCGAAGGCCTGGAGAGCGAAGCTGGTGATGTCGAAGCTGGCGAGCTCGAAGGTGAAGAACTCGACGGTGATCACGGGGATCAGCTCCACGCTCACCGCGTACTCGAAGGAGCCGACCGGGCGGGTGGGGATGTTCTGGAACGCCCCGAAGCCGGCCGTGGCGTTGACCGGGCCCACGAGCGTGCCCTGCGTCTCGGCCAGCACGGTCACACCATCCACCAGCATGTTGTCGGTCTGGTAGGTGGTGTCCATGCGGCCGCGGATGTCGAGCCCGCCGCCCACGGAGAGGCCCACGATGACCGGAACGGAGAAGTTGGCGACGCGGATGCGCGACGTCGTGGTGGTGAGCGTGACTGGGCGCCCGGCCTGGCCTGGCAGCAGCAGGGGCGCGAAGGTCTGCGTGCCGCGGAACGCGAGGTTGGTGGGCAGCCCAACGGGGATGTCGAACGTGCGGTTGATGTCTCCCAGCGCCGTGTCGATATCGAGCTTCAGCTGAACCGAGAACACCAGGCCGAAGTCGATGTTGAGCTGGCCCATGCCCTGGTCGCCGGTCAGGTGCACCGTGAGCGGTGAGGGCCAGTCCGCGCGCAACATGCCACGCATGTCCACGGTGGTGCGGCTCAACAATCCGAACGCCACGCGGATGGAAACGTCCGAGCCATTCGGAATGAAGCCCGTGTCGAAGCCGATGTCGTTGAACAGGCGCGCCTCGCCACGCCAGTTCACGGGCACGTTCTGGCAGCGGATGTCGTCCCCCGCGCACAGCTGGGCGGACGCGGACGACGCGTTCAGCGCGAGAAAGGCCACCACCACGCCCACGAAGGACAACCGGCTACGCGAGCACACCATTGGCATAGAGTGCCAAATTGGCCCCCTGGCCGTCAATGTCTGGGCCGCGAAAGTGTGTACTTCCCGGACAGCGTCAGCTCCGTCTGGGCGTGTAGACTGCCCCGGTGAGCCAGCGCGCGACCTTCCACCTCTTCGCCCTGCTGACCCTCGTGGGCATCGGGGCCAGCGCCCAAGGATGTTCCTCCCCCGACGTGAACCACGCGCGCTGGATGAGCGATGTGGTGGCGCGCTACGACCACGACGGCGTGTTGACGCTCCGCGACGTCTGCTGGCCGCGCTCGCACGACACCGGCACGTACATGGAGACCATGTGTCGCAGCCGCTTCTCGAGCGCGTGCAACACCCAGACGCAGCACCTCACCATGGCGGGTCAGCTCGAGGCGGGAGCGCGCGCGTTCGACGTGCGGCCCGAGGTGTTCGAGGGCGACTACGTGACGCACCACACCACGACGTGCGGTGGCCTCGGCTGCCTGGGCACGCCGCTGACCCAGCTTCTGGGCGAGCTGCGCGCGTTCCTGGACACGCACCCGGAGCTGGTCTTCATCGAACTGGGCGCCTACTGCGGCACGGGCCCGGACGACCAGGGTTTGATCGACCTGGTGAGCAACACGCTGGGCGAGCGCCTGTATCGCGACCCTGAAGGCGAGACGCGGCCGCTGGTGGAGCGGCCTCTCGGCAGCTTGATGTCGTCCGACGGACGGAGCGGCCACGCCATCATCGTCTACGAGGGGCTCGCGGACACGGTCGAGCTGCGCCGCGCGGGGCGCTTCGCGCGGAGCCAGCTGCCCGTGGAAGGTGGCTGGAGCAACGTCACGGACGTGGAGCTCCTGCGCGCGGATCAGGTGGCCCGCTTCGAAGCCTTCGACCCGAGCGGCGACACGCTCTTCGAGCTGTCGTGGACGCTCACGCAGGATCAGGCGCTGGCGGTGAGCTGCATCGGGCCGCCCGAGGAGGCCACGTCCATCCGGGAGCTCGCAGAGCTGGCCAACCCCCAGCTGGCGCCCACCCTCACCGCGCTCATCGACAGCGGCGAGATCCGCGCGGGCCGCATCCCGAACGTGATCTCGCTCGACTTCGTGGACACCTTCGTGACCGACGAGTGCCTGCGACTCACGCACCTGCACCTTCGCTGACCCGCGCGCCGGGGGCATACTGTGGGGCATGCAACGCAGCCCCTCCCGCTTCGCGCTCGCGCTCGTGCTGACACTCCTCGAAACCCCTGTGGCACGCGCCGATCAGCCCGCCGAGCCGGCGGACCCGGCGAGGCCCGTCAACCGCTGCCAGATCGCGGGCCAGCACGTGTCGGGCGTGGTCTCCGTGGACTTGGGCGATGGGCGGCACGCGGAGCTCACGCTGGTGGACGTGGGCGCCATCGTGGCCATGGCCCCTGCGCTGAACGACGTGCTCGTCTACGTGAACGCGCCCATGAGCTTCTCGGGGCGCTTCGTCTCGCGCGACCTGGGCGGGCCCGCGGCCTATGTGGCGCGCACCTACCGCTCGCCCGATGGCGGACTGCAGCTCGCGCCCAGCGTGCCGTTCGAGATCACGCTTGGGAGCGACCCGTCCATGGCCAGCGTGCGGTTGCCCGCGCCCTTCGGCGACGGGGCGCTGCTCATCACCGTGCCGTGTGCGGAGCTGCGTGCTGGTGCCCCCCGCGCCAACACCCGGCCGCGCCCGGTGGAGGCTCGCCCTCGTTTGCTCACGTTGCTGCCCGGCACGCGCATCCTCTCCGAGCCAGGCACTGCGGGCACCGAGCTCGCGCGCGTGGAACGTACGGCTGGCGCGCCGCAGCCGGTTCAACTCGTCGGCCGCGTGGGCTCCGCGCGAGACGGGTTCGTGCGCGTCTCGCTGAGCGTGGGCCCGGCTCGCATCCACGGCTTCGTGCCCGAGGGAAGCGTCAGCTCGCTGGGGGTGGGCCTCGGCCCCGCGGCGTTCGCGGGCGACCACGCCCTGCAAATCGAGACCCTCAGCAGGACGACGCGGGTGCGTCTGCCCGTGGGCACGCCCATCTTCGCGAGCTCCACCGCCACGCGCGGCTGGGCCAGCGTCACCGCTCCCCTGCACGTCTTCCTGCGCGCGCATCGCACGGGCGAGCGCCCGGCCATCACGCTGGGGCCCGAGCTGTTCGACAACCACCCTTGTCGCTACGACGGTGTGGCGGGGCGGCTGTCTTGCGGCGACGCGCGCGCGGTGCCCAAGCTGAGCCTGCGCTCGTGCACCGGCTCCACCTGCGTGGACGTCGCCTACGTGAACCCGCCCTGAGGCGGCCCACTCAGGCGGGCAGGCTGCTCTCGCCGCCACGCACGGGCATCCCGAAGGCCTGGCGGCCGAGCGCGTACCAAACCAGCAGCGCCAGCGCGAGCGCCTGCACCACCATCATGCCCACCGAGCGCGGCAGGTGCCCCGCGCACAGGGCCAGCAGCAGCGCCACGCCGCCCATGCGCTGGCTGGCGCTCGGACCCGTGGCCGCCGACAGGCTGGCGCCCAGCACCATCCCCAGGATGGGTGCGTACAGCACGATGGTGCTCCCCTTCAGCGCGTCCAGCTGGAACACGCCGTAGAACACCGCCGCGTAGTCCTCGTCCAGCACCCACTGCCAGGTGAGCAGCGTCACCGCGATGACCACCGCGAACACCAGCGTGCGCACCCGCCCCCGCGCGTCGAAGGCGCCGAAGGCCGGCGCGAAGGCCATGGGGATGAGCAGCCAGGCGCCCTCGTTGAACGTCTTGACGCTGGCCGTGAGGCGCGGAACCTGGCCCACCTCCAGCACCAGCACCACCAGCGACGAGAACACCATGGCGGCCCACAGCGACAGCCCCAGCTGCATGCCGCGCTGGCGGGCGCGCAGGCCCACCACGGCCAGGAGCGACATGAGCATGTAGCCACCCGAGCGCCCCAGCATGAGCTTGGGCTGCAGCTCGCTGCTGGGCGGCTCGGTGAGCGCCACCGTGAGCGTGGCGATGAACACGCCCGTGAAGATGGCCAGCGCCAGGCGCGCGACGATCGGCACGGCGTCGCTCCGGCGGGCGATGCGCGCCACCATGACGAACAGCGCGATGGCTCCCGCGATGGTGGCCAGGTTGAAGCCCAGCGTGGACCAGCGCAGCCACATGGCGCGGCTCTCCTGGGGGATGCCGTCCCCGAGGGTGAGCAGCGTGGCCCGCCCGAACAGCAGGTCGTAGAGCACCCCGCCCAGGGCCATGAGCGCGAACACGGGCACGCGAATGATGGGCCCGGCGTTCGGCGTGCTCGCGGCGGGCGGGTGGGGCTGGGGCTCCTGGCTCGGGTCGTCTCGCACGAGGCCGTCACGCTACGTGGTTGCGGGCACGGTGTCCACACGGGAAGGCGCGCGCGAGGCGGGCCGTGGCATGTCCGAAAGCCAGCCCCAGGCAGGGCGTCTGTCGGTTTGCGCTCCGGCTCGGAGCGTACATCCTGCTACCTCCCACGAGGCCGAAGACGATGGACGACCAGAGCACCCCCGATATCCGCCACGACTGGACCCAGGCCCAAGCGCAGGCGCTCTTCGACCTGCCGCTCACGGAGCTGCTGTTCCGCGCCCAGGGCATGCATCGCCGGCATCAGCCGCACGACGCGGTGCAGCTGTCCACGCTGCTCTCCATCAAGACGGGCTCGTGCCCCGAGGACTGCGGCTACTGCTCGCAGAGCGCGCGGAACAAGACGGGCCTCGAGTCCGAGGCGCTGCTGAGCGTGGACACCGTGCTCGAGAAGGCGCGGCAGGCCAAGGAACTCGGCGCGTCGCGCTTCTGCATGGGCGCCGCGTGGCGCAGCCCCAAGAAGGACAGCCGCCAGTTCGACCAGGTGCTCGAGATGGTGCGCGGCGTGCGCGCGCTCGGCATGGAGGCCTGCGTCACCGCCGGCATGCTGGACCGCGAGCAGGCCGACCAGCTCAAGCAGGCGGGCCTCACGGCCTACAACCACAACATCGACACCTCGCGCGAGCACTACGACAAGGTCATCACCACGCGCACGTTCGACGACCGCCTCGAGACCATCAAGCACGTGGCCGACGCGGGCATCCACGTCTGCAGCGGCGGCATCCTGGGCCTGGGCGAGGGCGACACGGACCGCGTCAGCATGCTGGTCACCCTGGCCACGCTCACGCCGCACCCCGGAGAGCGTGCCCATCAACGCGCTGGTGGCCATCAAGGGCACGCCGCTCGAGGACCAGCCCCCGGTGGACCCGCTCGACATCGTGCGCGTGTGCGCGGTGGCTCGCATCATGATGCCGGGCGCCATGGTGCGACTCTCCGCCGGCCGCGGCGAGATGGGCCGCGAGGCGCAGATGCTGGCCTTCATGGCCGGCGCCAACAGCATCTTCTACGGCGACCAGCTGCTCACCACGGGCAACCCGGCGCACGAAGAAGACCTGGCCCTGCTGAAGAAGGCGGGCATGCGCGCGCTGGTGCCGGCCGACCGCGAAGCCGGGCGTGTCGCGGCCACCACCGAGAAGCTCCCGACGCCTGCTGCCCACTCGGGCTGCGGGGCGGGCGGCTGCCAGCCCAGCGCCTCCTGACGCCCCGAGAGCGGACGGCCTACGCCGCCGCGTAGAGCTCGCGGATGTAGGGCATGGAGCGCGCCATGCCCTCCGCGTGATTCACCAGCGGGCGCCACTCGAGGTCGCGGCGCGCGCGGTCGATGTGCACCCAGTTCTCCTCCACCAGCTTGTGGGCCTCCATCACGGTGGTGAAGGGCCACGGGCCGCCCGCCAGGTGCACCACCTCGGATGCCCAGGCCAGCCCGATGAGCACGCGGCCCGGCAGGTTGAAGCGCGGCATCTTGTGGCCCAGCGCCTCCACCGCGGGGCGGAAGAACTCGAAGTAGTGGCGCGGCTCGCCGTCGGTGATGAAGTAGGCCTGCCCGCCGATGCGCGTGCCCTCGCCCAGACGGTCCGCCGCGTGGAGGTGCGAGCTCACCAGGTCGTCGATGTAGATGTTGTCGGCGCGCGTCTTCCCGTCGCCCAGGCCCACGATCATCTTGCCCGCCTTGAGCTCTTTGATGAAGCGCGGAAAGTGGTGCTCCTCGCCGGGCCCGTAGATGCCGCCTGGCCGAAGCGCGCAGGTGCGCAGGCCGCGCGCGCCGTCGGTGGCCAGCACCATGCGCTCGGCGGTGGCCTTGGTGCGCGAGTACAAGTCCGCGAAGAGGCCCAGGTGGTAGCGCCGCGTCTCGTCGCCGCCGTCGGTGGGCACCGGCACCACGTTGATGGAGCTGGTGTACACCAGCCGCCTCACGCCGTGCGCGAGGCACGCGTCCAGCACGTTGCGCGTGCCCTGCACGTTGATGGCCTCCACCTGCTCGCGCAGCGCGCGGGGCGCGATGGTCAGCGCGCAGATCATGGAGGCCGCGTGGAACACCGTCTGGCAGCCCGCGACCGCACGGTCCACGTCGGCGGTGCTGCGCAGGTCGCCCACCACGCACTCGACGTTGGGGTGGCTGGCCAGCGCGCCGCGCGGCACGTGCCGGTCGAAGATGCGCACGCGGTCCCCGCGCTCCACCAGCGCCAACGCCAGGTTGCGGCCCAGGTAGCCGGCGCCGCCGATGATCAGGATGGGGGAGGGGGCCGGGCTCATGGACATGGGACGGAGATACACGTCGCGCTGGAAAAGGCAAAGAGGGCGCGTGTAGCCTGCGCGAATGCTCACACGCGTCGCCGAGGGTCTCCATGTGGTCGCTGCACCGCAGCGCTTCCTGTTCTTGGAGCTGGGCACCCGCATGACGGTCATCGAGCTCGAGGGCGGCGGCGTGGCGCTGCACTCGCCCGTGCCGTTCGACGCGCACCTGGCCGACGAAGTGGCCCGCATCGGCGAGGTGCGCTGCGTGATCGCGCCCAACGTGTTCCACCACCTGCACGTGGGGCCCTGGCTCGCGGCGTCTCCCGGCGCCGTGCTGTGCGCGCCCGAGGGGCTCCGCAAGAAGCGCCCCGACCTGCGCATCGATCACGCGCTGCGCGGCGATGGGGCCGTGCCCGAGGTGCTGCGCGGCACGCTCGAGGGGCTGCACATCAACGGTTGTGACCTCGACGAGACGGTCTTCCTGCACGCGCGCACGCGCACCGTGGTGAGCTCGGACCTGACCGAGAACTTCGGCACGTCGCCCCACCTGCCCACCAAGCTGTACCTGAAGGCCGCGGGCCTCGAGCACCAAGTTGGTTGGAGCCGCCTGCTGCGTGTGGTGTATCGCGACCGCAAGGCCGCGCGCGGCAGCGTGGAGCAGCTGCTCGGGCGCGACTTCGACCGCATCGTCATCGCGCACGGCAACCTCATCGAGCGCGGCGGCAAGGACGCGGTCCGCCAGACGTTCGGGTTCCTGGGGCTCTAGCTTACGGCGGCGTGGGGCGCGCTCGCGGGGCGACCCATGAACCACAGCGCCCCCACGCCCGGCAGGCGCGTGGTCCCGGTCAGGCCGCCTTCGAGGGGGTGGCCCGCCAGCAGCGCCTTGGTGCTGTCGCTCATGCCGAACTTGTAGAGCGACACCCCGTGGAGCTGCGCGAAGAGCGGCGCGCGGATCAAGGTCGCGATGCCCTCGTCGGTCATGGCGTTCGAGTCGATCCACAGCCCGCGCAGCTTCGGCAGCGAGGCCTCGGCCAGCGCGTGCGCCGATGCATCCGTGAGCTCGCAGCTCGAGATCCACAGGTCCTCCACGCAGTCGAGCGCGCCCGCCTTCAGCAGCGCCAGCAGGCCCGCGTCGCGCATGGGGTTGCACGACAGGTGCAGGCGACGGGCCTTGCGGAGCTTCGGGGCGAGCGTCGTGATCGGCAGACGTCCCAGTCGAGCGTCGCGCAGGTTGACGTGCTCGAGCTCGCCCAGCCGCTCGAAGAGCCCCTGCGCCCCCTGCGAGTCGAGCGGGCTGCCCGTCAGGGTCAGGTCCAGCAGATGCGGGATGCATGCCGCCTGGGCAAGCGCCTCGAGGTCGCTGCGGTCGAAGCAGGAGCCTTGGAGCTCGAGCCCCAGCAGATGGGGAAACGCCTGGCCCAGCTCGCGTGCCACGGCCACGCGGGTGGCCGGGCTGAAGCGCGCCCCCGGTAGGGAGAGGTCACGCCACGCACGCGTCGGGCCAATCCACTCGAGCGCGCGCGGGTGCAACAGGTGGCTGGGCAAGCACAGGGCGCTCAGCTCGACGCCCCAGCGATCCACACCCGGGAACGTGCTCAGCATGCTGGAAGCGAGCGTGTCGATGCCCCACAGCGACAGCGCGCCCGCGTAGCGCACGCGCGGGTCTGGCTGCTCGAGCCAGCCCGTGAGCTGCGTGTGCTCTGTGACCACCTCCTCCTGCATGTCCCTGTCGAAGTGACCGCGCTTGTCCACGCGCGAGGTGGCCACCCAGCCGAGCGGCACCTCCCGCGCGCCCGCCGGGAACGAGTGCAGTAGCGCCAGATCCTCTGTGTCGAGCTCGGCCTTGGCCTGGAGGCGCCACCAGTCGTGGCGGGGATCACCCTTGGTGTAGAGCACGCACCCAGGATAGCTCAGCTCTCCTTGGGGACTCGAATGAGAACTTTCCGCTCGTGAAACCGAACACGCACGCCTTCCGGTTGCATGGTGAACGCGAGCACCTCTCGGACGCTGGCAGGGTCGACCGCCTCGAGGTCGAAGCGGCGCACGATCATGGCGAGCACCATCGCCGCTTCGAGCAGCGCGAGCCCGCGACCAGGACAGACGCGTGGGCCCGAGCCAAAGGCCATCAAGGCACGAGGGTTGTGGGGGCGTGTGTCTTCCGGAGCGTGTGAGAGCCAACGCTCGGGTCGGAACGAATCGGGGTCGCCGAAGTTCGCGGGCGACGTCGAGATGAGGCGGGTCAAGACCGACACCATCGCGCCCTTCGGCACCATGACGCCTCCGATGACGGTGTCTCGCGTCGTCTCGAGCCCCGCGAACGGCGCAGGTGAACGCAGTCGCAGACTTTCGTGGACGATCGCGTCGATGTACTGGAAGTGCTTCGCCTGTTCGAGCGTCGGCACGAGCGCGTCGCCGAGCGCGGCGTCGACCTCCGCGCGCGCATGCGCGAACACGTCGGGACGTGTCGCGAGGTAGTGCAGCGCCCAAGCGACGGTGTTCGCAGTCGTATCCTCTCCTGCGAGCAGGACCGTGAACACGTTGGCGATGATCTCGTCGTCCGTGAGCGGATGCTCGGCTCCCTCTTCGTCATGCGCGCGAATCATCGATTCGAGCAGGGTCCTCGAGCGGTGGCCGGGGGCGGGCGGCGAGTCGTGCAATTCCGCGCGTCGCTCCTCGACCAACGTCTTCATGAACGCGTGCATCTCGGTCACCGCGCGGTTGAACGACCGATCCAGGAACGGGAGGTACCTCCAGTAGCGAATCGGCGAGAAGAGCCGACGATTGATTCCGCGGAAGACCTCTCCCAGCTGCTTCTGCAGCGTCCCGTCACCGGCGCCAATCGAGTCGAAGTCGCGTCCGAAGGCGACGCTCGTGGTGATGTCGACCGTGTAGCGCATGAGCTCCGCGACGACATCGAGCACGTCGCCTCTCGCGGCGGCGTGGCTCAAGTGATCCGAGAAGCGCGCCGTCACGCGCTCGATCGCTTCGGCGAACGAATCGAGGTGGGCGGCGTGAAAACTCGGATTGATCAGCCGCCGTTGCCGGCGCCAGTCCTTCCCCTCGGCGGCGAAGACGCCGAGAAGACCGATCGCGCCCAGCTCCTCTTCGATCGCCATGAATCGACGGATCGCGTCGGGCCGGTCCTGGAAAACGCTGCGCGCGACCTCTGCGTCCACGATGCCGATTCCGGGCCGCCCGAGAAATCGATATCCGAAGTTGCGACCGTGACGCAGGGCTATCGCCTCCAGGTCGAGATGCGCACGCTCGGGCTTGAGGCTCAGCACAATCCCGAAGTACGGAAGCCCCGGCTCCTGCGGCAGGTCGGAGAGGCGCCCTGCGCTCGACGCGACCAGGTCGGTTCGTTCGGTGCCCATGGAGCGCTAGCGTAACAGCTCTCTCAGAGCGCTTCCCAGCTCAGCGTGCGCACCCGGCCCGTGTAGCCGAACCAGCCGTTCTCGAACGTGGTCTCGTCGGGAGGGCGCGCCGTGTGCGGAGCGCCCGCAGCGAGCCCCTCGCCATAGCGCACCACGATCGCGCCCGCGGGCGCGCCGTCCAGCCGCTCGAAGCGCCGCTCGGTCACGCCGCTCGGGCCCACGTGCTCGCGCACGCGCTCGCCGTCGCGCTCCACCTCGCGCCAACCCGCAGCATCAGGCTCGGCGCTGCCCGCGCCCTGGAACCACGTGCGGTGGATGTCGTGCAGGATGTAGCGCGGCGGGAAGGGCAGCTCCTCCGGCATGAAGCTCTCGAAGGTGATCTCGTCGCCACGCTGGGTGAGCACGAACGCGCGCCCGCCGTGCGGGGCGAGGCCCAGCAGCACCAGCTCGTCGCCGCGCTTCTGCAAGATGGCGCGGAAGGTGTTCTCACCCTCGGCGTGGGTCATGGTGACCTCCTGCTCCATCATGAAGTCTGGGCCCAGCGCGGAGGGCGGCTGCAGCACAGTGGGGTACGCGTTGGCCAGCTGCTCCGGCGTGGCCGTGGCCACCGTGGGCGGCGCGCAGCCCGCTGCCAGGAGGCCTGCCAACAACGAGGCGACCGCGAGACTCGAGGCCGTGGAGAGAGCGTGGCTCACGGTAGACCCAGCACTGCGACGGGAGTCGTGGTTCGCACGGCATGCGGGACCCCGAAGTCGCCGTGGCCCCAGCAGCGGGCCGTCCCGCCGGCCAGCAACGCGCACGCGCCCCCGTTTCCCAACACAACGTCTTGGATGGTGAGGCCCGCTGGGAGCGCGGTGACCAGCGTTGGGCTCTCGCGAGGTGCGCTCGTCCCATCACCCACCTCGCCTTGGCGATTGAGGCCCCAGCACACCAGTCGGTTGTCCGTGCGGAGGGCGCAGACCGTCTCCGTCACCCCCGACGGGTCTCCGAACACACGCGTGGCCGTCAGACCGGGGATGGTGACCACACCTGCGGCGCTCCCGGGCCCGTTCCCCAAGAGACCAGCCCCGTCGTTGCCCCAGGTGACGACCGCTCCGCCGCCCACGATCGCGACACCGCCACCGCTGCGCAGCGCGAGATCGGTGATGCCCGTGGGCATCGTCAGTGTGATGGGCGTCGTGGTGTAGGAGACCCCGTTCATGGGGTCGTTGACGCGACCCCAGCAGCTGGCCGAGCCGGACACGCGCGCGCAGGCGACGTCGTATGCCTCGACCAGCTGCTGCGCACCCGTGATGATGGACTCCGGGGCCGCCACGCCGTCGCAGCAGGAGCTGCCGAACTCACGGCTACCCCAGCGGTAGACCGTGCCGCCGCTGGTGAGCGCGCCCCGGGCGTTCGAGGACCCAACCAGTGTCGTGACACCCGACGCCAGGCCGGAGACGTTCACCCATCCGCTGGACAGTGTTCGCGGTTCACCGTTGCCGAGCTGACCTTGGTCGTCGCCACCTTGGCAGCGCACTCCGCCTCCAGTGGTGCGGTGGCAGACCCCGCCCGCTGCCAGCGAGAGCACATCGGTGGCTCCGTCCGCGCCGCTCTCGATCACCGTGGAGGAGATGTGGTAGACGCGTCCGCCCGCAGTGACGAAGTTCGAAGGGGAGATGTGAGTGATGCCCGTCAGCGGAACCTCGACCGCAGTCGCACGAATTGGGCTCGTACCCCCGCCCGTGAAGTAGAACGAGCCCCAACACGAGACGTCGTCGCTCGCGTCGAGTGCGCATGCCCAGGTGGGACCCGAAGCAACCTGGACGGCATCATCGAGGCCCACCACGGCAACGGGCGAGGACCTGTTCGTGGTCGTGCCATCGCCCACCTCCCCCGAACCGTTGGCGCCGACACAGAGCACCTCGCCGCCGCCTGTCACCGCACAACGCTCAGACCCTTGTGCTCCGCCGGTGTAGCCCGTCACGGTGCTTCCGCACACCATTTCGCCCGTGGGGCGTAGCCCGCAGCCCTTGTCGTCCAACCAGCGAAACGGTGCAACCGTGGTTGTCAGTGTCGGCGTCGCGCTGGTGTGCGAAGACCAACAGACCCGGCTGCCCGTCGCGAGCAGCGCGCAGACCTGAGCACCACTGCTACCGAGCTGGATGGCCGTGGTCACGTTGGTGATCGTGCGGGTCATGGTGCCGATCTGGACGAGCGCGCCAGCGGTCGTCAGCACGTAGTGATTCCACCCACTCGACCCGTCCCAGGCCGCCACGCCGTGACGTACATCGGTGCGGCCGAGGTCGGTCGCGAGGTACGTTCCGTCCGCGCTCGCCTCGATTCGATATGCGCGCCCGGCGCTGGTGACGACGAGATTGCCGCGGATCTCGACGGCCCCGACGATGCCCGCGACCGGCGTGGCGGTCTGCCGGAAGCGCCCCCAGCAGTGGACCGCTCCGGCCCGGATCACGCAGGTGAAGCCGTGGCTGCCGCTCAACCGGAAGGTGGGTTCGTACGCCGTCGCGATGCGCTGCGGTCCCGTCTCGGTTCGGCACGCGCTCTCACTACACACGAGACTTGTCCCACACGCAAACCCACAAGCGCCGCAGTGCGCTGCGGTGATGCGGAGGTCGACCTCACATCCATTGGTCGGCGTCGAGACGTTGTCGCAGTCGTCGAACCCGGTTGCGCAGGTCGCCGAACACGCCGCAGCGCCCGTGCAGGTGGCGCTCGCCGGCACCACGTTCGGTGCTCCGCCACAGTGCACGTCCGGGCCGCTGCCCTCGTCGGTCGAGCCGTCGCAGTCGTTGTTCCGCCCGTCACACAGCTCTGCGGCAGACGGGAAGACGTCCGCGCGCGCGTCATCGCAGTCGGTGCCGCCGCCGCCTGGGCAGGCGATGTCGGGGTACCCGTCGAGGTCGTCGTCCTCACCGCCAGACCCCGCGATCGCAAAGTCACGCAGCCCATTGCAGTCGTCGTCCACCGCGTTGCAGGACTCGGCTCGCCCAGGGTTCACCGTCGCCGTCGAGTCGTCGCAGTCGTACAGCCCGCGCTGCGGCGCGTAGCCCGCAGGCTCCATGCAGGCCTCGATGGAGTCGCCCATGACGCCGTAGTCATCTCCGTCGACGTCACGGTAGTACGTGATGCGAGCAAACCCCTCGTCGGTGTCGCCGTTGCAGTTGTTGTCGAGGCCGTCACAGTCCTCGCCGCGCGCGGGGTTCACCGACGACCGCGAGTCATCGCAGTCGAGGTTGTCGTCCGAGTAGCCCGGAGGCCGCGAGCAGTCTTCGCGCGGCGTGCCGTTCGGGTTTCCATACCCATCCATGTCGGAGTCCGGCCAGTACGGGATGCGTCCGCCCTCGTCGACAGCGCCGTCGCAGTCGTCGTCGATCAGGTTGCAGGGAACCTCGGCGACGTTCGGGCTCACCCCGCTCTCGGTGTCATCGCAGTCACCGCCCACCACCTCGCCCGGCAGCACCCGCACTCTCGTCCCGCACGAAGGCGCGGGGCCACGATAGATGTTGCCGCACGTGCTGGCGTTGAAGCCATCCCCGTCGGAGTCGGCGTCCCCCACGGTGCAGAAGTCGCAATCCTCGTCCACGCCACGGGTGTCACAAACGTCGGTTGCACCGGGGAAGCGCGCGGAGTCCATGTCGTCGCAGTCGCTTCCACCACACTCGATGGACACGATCCCGTCGCTGTCTGCGTCCGTCTCGCACGTCAGGACGCACTCGTCCGCGTCCTCATCGCACTCTCCCGTGCAAGCCGGACGCGCGGCAACGCACCCGTCCTCATCGGCGTCCGGGTGCTCCGGGTCGCATGTTTCCACCCCATTGCAGAACAGCCCGTCTTCGCAGGCTGAGCCGCAGGCGCCCGCGTCGGGCCCGGGGGTCGGGTCTCCGCCGCACCCCACTCCTCCAACCATCAGGACCGCGAGCAACCAGTAGCGACTCATAGACTCGTGCTCCCCACGTTCGGACAACCGCGCCAGAATGGCGTGCTCGCCACGCGAGTGCAAGCCACAGCCCTCGTCTGTCTCGGGCGCTCGTCGGGCATCGCGACGGTCACGAACCGCTTGCCCATGCGGCGTTCGCCCCGCAGCATCCCGGCATGTTCGACAGCGAGTTCGAGTTCGGGGAGCTGAGCTGGGAAGCGGCAGACACCAGCGTGCGCGTCTCCGTGGGTGTCCCCGCCACGCTGCGCTACTTCGACGGGCACTTCCCGCACGACCCCATTGTCCCCGGCGTGGCGCAGCTGGGTCCCCTCGCCGAGACTCAGGCGCGCCGTGCTTGGCCCGAGCTCGGCGCCATCGGCTCGGTGAAGCGCCTCAAGTTCATGCAGGCGCTGCGGCCCGGTGACGCGCTCACGCTCACGCTCACCCGCGCTGGCGACAAGGTCACCTTCGGCCTCTTCAACGGAGACCTCGAGTGCACGCGGGGCACCCTGGTCTTCGCCTGAGCGCGGCCACGCGACCGAGGCTCAGCCGCCGGTGCTCTCGGCCAGCCGCAGCACCTCACGCCGCTCGATGCAGCCCGCCCAGCAGGCAGCCAGGTCGTCGCGCACGCGCGTTCGCAGCAGCTCGGGGTCGCTGATGCCGCCCAGGGCCGGGTCGGTCTCGATGACCTCGCGCACCTCGAAGCGAAAGTGCGTCTTGCCTTCGGGCACCTGCCAGAAGTGATGCGTGCGGTCCAGGATGGGCCGGTTTACGTCCACGAAGACCGACACGATGGGCACCTTCGCCCGCACGGCGGTCTCGAAGGGGCCCCGGCGAAACCGGCGCAGCCCGTGGCGGAACGAACGCGAGCCCTCGGGGAAGCAGACCAGCGGGTGCCCGGCCTGCACGTGCGCCACCATGCGGTCGAGCGCGGGGGTCTCGGTGTCGTCGCCGTCTTTCGCAGGCGCGCCGTCGGCGGGGATGTAGTTGGTGGAGCGCAGCACCAGCGCAAACGGCCCGAAGTTGTACCACTCCCACTTCACCATGCTGGTCAGGCGCGGGAACGAGTGCAGCATGAAGGGCACGTCGATCATGGTGGGGTGGTTGGCCACCACCACGTAAGGCCGCCCCTCGAGCCCCTTGGGCGGCACGGGCATCTCGTAGGTGACCAGCTGGATGAGCTTCAACCAGAAGAAGTACGCGCCGAAGCCGCGGGCTACGAAGGCCGTGCAGAGCGCCCGGTAGCGCTTCACGTTGAAGAGCACCAGCGGAAGGAAGAGCGGGACGAACAGCAGGCCCAGCAAGATGCTGCCCGTGAAGAACATGCCGAACGACACGAACGTGGCCACCGTGCGGATCGCCTGCCAGAAGCGCGCACCCGAGCGCCGTGTTTGCTTCCCCGGCCCCACGGGCGTCTCGCCGGCGGGCGTCCGCGCCGCGAGCGCGTTGCCCTCGCTCACGCGCTCACCGCCTCGCTCACGGGGGCGGGCCCCAGCAAGATGGACGTGTTGATGCCGCCGAACGCGAAGTTGTTGGTCATCACGATGCGCGGGCGCTCCTCGCGCACGCTGGTCACGTAGTCGAGCCCCTGCGCGCAGGCCGGGTCCACCTCGGTGAGGTTCTTGTTCGCGGCCATGAAGCCGTCGCGCATCATGGCCAGGCACCAGGCCGCCTCGATGGCGCCGCACGCGCCCAGCGTGTGCCCCACGTAGCCCTTGAGCGACGCAAACGGCACGGCGCGCTGGAACACGTCCCAGGTGGCCTGGCTCTCCGCCACGTCGCCGATGTCGGTCCCGGTCCCGTGCGCGCACACGTAGTCCACGTCGCCTGACGCCACCCCCGAGTCGGCCAGGGCCAGCTCCATCACGCGCTGCATGCCGCGCTTGTCGGGCGCCGTGAGGTGCGCGCCGTCGCAGTTGCTGGCGTAGCCCAGCACCTCGGCCAGGATGTGTGCCCCGCGCGCCTTGGCCGAAGCCAGCGACTCCAGCACCAGCGCGCCGCCGCCTTCGCCGATGACCAGGCCGTCACGCGCCTTGTCGAAAGGCCGCGGCGACTCACCCGGGCGGTCGTTGTACTTGTGGCTGGTGGCCATCAGCAGGTCGAAGGTGACGCCGCTCATGTAGTGCATCTCTTCGGCGCCGCCGCAGATCATGATGTCTTGCACGCCCGCGCGGATGAGCTCGTAGCCCCGGCCGATGGCCTGCGAGCTGCTGGTGCACGCGCTGCACGTGGACTCCACCCGGCCCTGCACGCGGAACACGTGGCCCACGTTCACGGCGCAGGTGTGCGTCATGAGCCGGAAGTACGAGTTGGACTCGAGGCCCTTCATGTTGTTGTTGGTGACCAGCGGCATGCTGAACGCTTCGGTCTCGCTGCCCGAGCCGCTGGTGCTGCCGAAGGCCACCCCCACGCGGGGCGAGCGCAGCTCCTCGGCGCCGAGACCAGCCTGCGTGACGGCCTGCTCTGCCGCGTGCACCGCCAGCATGGCCACGCGGCCCATGGTGCGGCGCTTCTTGCGCGAGTAGAGCGCCTCGAAGTCGAGCCCCTCGACGGTGGCGCCCAGCCGCCCCAGCATGTCGGTCACCTTGTCCCACTCGGGCATGAAGCGGATGCCGCTGCGCATGGCGCGCAGGCCGGCCACCGACTCTTCCACCGAGTTGCCGATGGGAGTCGTGGCGCCCATCCCCGTGACGACCACGCGCTGCGCGTCCGAGCGCGCGCTCATTCGTCTTCGGTCCCGAGCTGCGTCCAGGCGTCGAACAGGTCGCGCTCGCCCTTCAACATCTCGTCCAGGAAGTCGGCCTTCCCGCCGAACAGCTCGCGCAGCATGGTCTGCGTCTTGGCGAAGACCTCTTCGCTGCGCGCGTTCACCTGACGGCGCTTGCGCATCTGGCCCACGGGCTCGAGCACGCCGAAGGTGGAGCGCCCGTCCAGCGAGTGCTTGCCTTGGTTGCCCTTGAAATAGTCACCGCGCGCGTGCAGCTCCTTCGCGGCGCCCCGGAAGAGCGCGCGGAAATTCTGCATGGTCTGGATGCCCCACTCCTTGCGGCGCAGCTCCCCGCGCAGCCACTTCTCGTCGAGGTGCAGGTCCGACACGTACGCGTCGAAGATGAGGTTGTAGTACAGCGCCGTGTCGAAGAAGATCTTGGCCCGGAAGAGGTCGTAGCTCCCGAAGGTCTCGTACATCTGGTCGTAGATCGCCATCGTGGTCTCGAAGCGATACTTGATGAACGCGTCGTAGAGGTCCGAGCGCGAGTGCACGGCCTCCGTGGTCTCTCCCTTGAAGTCGCGCGTGATGAGGTCCGCCGTGAAGTCGTTCCCCAGCGCGATGAAGTCGCTGCCCGGGCTGTAGAACGGGTCGGTGAAGGCGCCCGCGTCGCCCACGCACGCCCAGCGCTCGGCGCCGGAGTAGAAGCGCTTGGTGCGGTAGGCCAGCTGGTTGTACGCGCCGATGTCGATCATCTTCGCGTTCTCGATCATCTTGGCGGTGGCCTTGTGCTTGTTGATGAAGGCGCGGAAGCCCTCCTCGCGGGCCATGCCGCGGTCCCACTGACTCTTGTCGCACACGATGCCCACGGACGTGATGCCCTCGCGCAGCGGGATGAACCAGATCCAGTAGCCCGGGTACATGAAGTGCGTGGTGGAGAGCATGCGGCTCGTCCAGCGCGCGCGCTTCTGCCACGCCGGCGCGTCGATGGCGTCCATGTCCAGCACGTCGGTCATGCGCGCCCAGCTAGCGGCGATATGGTGGCTGGGCTCGGGGATGCGCAGGTCGCGTGCCTTGGCGATCAGCCCGGGACGACCGGTGGTGTCCACCACCCAGCGCGCCTCCCACTGGCTCTGCGCGGGCGAGCCGGCCTGGTCCTCGGTCACGCGGAAGCGGTGCGGTCCGCCGTCGCTCGCCAGCTCGAGATCCGACACCTCGGCCGGCATGTGCAGGTCCACGCCGGCCGCGCGGTTCATCTCGATGAGGTCACGTTCGAGGCGCGCGCGGTCCAGCTGGAAGCTGGGGTACGGGGGTAGAGAATCGACGCCGATCTCGCTCATCTCCGTGAGCTCCGAGTCGCGCTCGGGCGTGTCGAAGAAGAAGCGCAGGCCGTTCTTGGGCAGGTGCTCCTTGTAGGTGTACGTGGACAGCCCCATGCGGCGGATGAGGTAGTGCGTGGCCACCTCCACCGTGGACTCGCCCACTTTGTAGCCACGCGTGGTGGACTTCTCGAAGACCGCTACCGAGACACCGGGCGTGTGCTTGCGCAGCTGGAGGGCAAGCAGGTTACCAGCCAGGCCACCACCGAGGATGGCGACGTCGACCTTGGGCATGAAGGAAACTCTCCTGAGGAGGGGGTGACCCGGTTCATAGCGTGCCCTGCGGCGAGCGTCCATGCCGCCGGGGCGGGCACTTCTTGGCACTCCTCGGAGTAGCTGACGGTGAGGTGGATCAATCGCCGGGGCGGGGCAGGCCTCTAGCCGCCCGGCCGGGTGCCGACCACCGCGTACTGCCGGCTGTTGCCATAGGGCGACAGCGCCACCTCGAACCCAGCGCCCTCCAGCGCCTCCATCACGCGCTCGGGCGGCATGCGAAAGTGCATCGGCGGGCCGTCGGGAGCGTCCAGGCGCGTCTCCACGATCAGCACGGATCCACCCGGGGCCAGCGCACGGAGGAGGTTCTGTGCGTAGAGCCCGCGGTGCTCGATGTGGTGGAAGACGTTCACCATCACGGCGCGGTCGAGCGAGCCGTCCGGCACACCGGGGCCGGTGGTGGGCGCGAGCAGCGGCTCCACGTTGCTCCATCCGCTCGTGCGGGCGCGCTCGGCCACCCAGTCCACCATGGAGCGCTCCACGTCGATGGCATACACGTGTCCGCTCGGGCCGGCCGCCTCGCTCAGGTAGCGAAGCAAGTAGCCCGTGCCCGTGCCCACGTCGGCCACACGCATGCCCGGCTCGATGCCCATGTTGGCCACGAGCACCGCCGGTTGCTGCCAGGCGTCCCGCTCGGGGCTCTCCCACGCCGCAGCGTAGGCCGCGGGGTCGTCGAAGTGGTGCTGGTGGCCGTGCTGCGGGTGGCCATGCTGCGGGCGGCCATGCTGCGTGGGTTCGGCGTGGTGGTCCTCGGGAGGCGCCGACGCGCCGCAGCCCGCCCCCAACGTGGGCGACAGCGCTAGGGCCAAGAGACAGACGGGGCCCCGCGATGACGTGCTCGATGCCATGGGGTCACTGTGCCACGGGGTCGCGGGCTGCGCTGTCCGCTCGCGAGGTTGCAGTCCACTCGCCTAGCGACGAAGTCCCCAGCGCTCGGCGTAGCGCACCACATCCACCAGCGTTGCGGCGCCCAGCTTGGCCTTCACCTTCTCCACGTGAGCGTAGACCGTGCTCGGCGCGAGGGAGAGCTCGAAGCCAATCTCTTTCGGGATCTTCCCGTCCACCAGGAGCTCGAAGACCGCGTTCTCGCGCTCCGTCAGCGACTCGTGCGGCGCAGACAGGTCACCCACTCGGTTGGCGAGCGCGCGCAGCGAGTCGCTGATCCACTCCTTGTCCGCGCACACGGCCAGGATCGCGTCCAAGAGGTCCGTCACGGAGTCCGACTTGGACACGTACCCGCGCGCACCCGCGCGGACCATGCGGGCCACGTAGTCGTCCGGGACCTGGTGCGTGAAGAGCACCACCTGAGGCCCGCGCGCTCGCACCTCGCGGACGGTGCCCGCGCCCTCCATGCCAGGGATCTGCACGTCGAGGACCACCACGTGGACGCGCGGCGTGTGGCGTAGCGCCACCAACAGCGCGTCCACTGTACCCAGCGTGCCCACCACCTCGATCCCCGCGTGGGGCGCCAAGTAGCGACGCACCCCCTCGGCGACGATGGGGTGGTCATCCGCCACCAGCACGCGAATGGGCTGCGGAGGCTCAGACACCGCGCGACCTCCTCACAGGTAGCTGCGCCGCGATCGTCGAGCCGCCCGGTCCGGATTCCACCGCGATCACGCCGCCCACCGACTCGACGCGCTCGTGCATGCCCAAGAGCCCGAACCCCGCCTTCCGGCTGGCCACGTCGAAGCCCTTGCCGTCGTCGATGACGCGCACCACGAGGTGCTCGTCCTCGTCGTAGACGCTCACCTCCACGGTGGTGGCCGATGCATGCTTCAGTGCGTTGGTGAGCGCCTCCTGCACCACGCGGTAGATCACCTCGCCTTGCTCGGGGGACACGGCAATCGGGGCAATGCGGCGGACGCAGCGCACCGACGCGCCCCGCTCGAGCAGGATGCACAGGCGCTCGAGTCGCGCCGCGAGCGACGCGTCCTCGGGGGCCTCCCGCAGGGTGCTGATGATGCGTCGCGAGGAGAGGTCGAGGGAGCCCAGGAGCTCCTGCAGGTAGTCGATGTCACCCCCGACGACGCGGCCCTGGGCCGCCCGATGCTCGAGGCTCTTCGCCTCCATGCGGGCCGCGGTGGTGAGCTGCGCGAGGTCGTCGTGCAGCTCGCGCGCGATGGACCGCCGCTCCGCCTCCCGGGCCTCGTCGAGCACCCGGCGCTCGAGCTCCATGGCGAGCGCGTAGCGCTCCATGGTGGTCTGGTAGCCCGCGTGGCCGAGGATGATGCTGATCACCACGTCGGCCGTGAGCGAGACCAGCGGGATGTGGATCATCGGGTAGGAAAAGTAGTGTGGGAACGCCACCAGGTAGGTGAGCGCGAACGCGAGCGGCGGCACCACCGCCAGGAAGACCCGCGCATGAATGCGGCAGGGCATGATGGTGGTCACCGGTGGGAAGAGATACGCGGCGTAGAAGTAGGGGCCGTCGAAGCCTCCGAGCGAGCCGAGGTGGATGGCCACCGACGAGGCCAGCGGGATGAGGAAAAAGCCGACCACCACGCTCGGGTGCCTTCGTGCCGCGGGCAGGTAGCGCATGGTCGCCGCCGTCGCGAGGCCTATCCCCATCTGCACCGGTATCCAGCGCGCCCCCACGGCGTTCTCCGGCCGGCCCGCCAGCACGATGCGGCCGATGATCCATCCCACGGTCAAGATCGCGATCAGCACGTACGCCGCCAGCTCGATGCGGCGGCGCAGCGTCTCTCTCATGACGTCCTCGAAGCCCGGGGGAGGCGAGGCACGTAGCGCGGCGGGTACGCTGGCGGTGACGGTCATCGGTGGTGCCGAGTATGCGTCACTCGTTCCTTCCCCGCGCAGTCACCGGAATTATTCCTATGGCCCTGCGGACGCCCGCTCCCGATATTTCGAAGCTCAACCTCCCTGGAGTGACGATCAAGATGAAGACGACCAAGCGACTCTTTCTGATGCTTTGTGTGATGGCTGCCCTCGGCTGCGGCGGAGGCTCTGCCGCGTCGTCCGAGACCGAGAGCGACGAGACGTCCGGCGGCGAAGAAGAGGAGGCCGTCGACCTCTCGCCCGAGACGCTGCTGTCGCGCTACGAGAGCAACGGCCGCGCGCTCCAGCGCGATTGGTCACCCGGCTCGGAGGTGGCCCAGCACGCCGATGACGCCATGTCCGTGCTCCGCACCTATGCCGACGGGCGCGGCTACGTCGAGACCTTCCTCACGCTCGAGGTGGTGTCGGCAGACTGGTCGGTGGGCCGCCATCGTGCGACCGGCATCGTGACGAATCGGAGCATCAACGCCATCGTCATCGCGCGCTTCCCGGACGGTCACTGCATGCAGTACGCCGGCAGCTTCTTCCAAGAGGCCGTGGGCGACGACTTCGCCGATCAGCTCACCACCCAGGGGCTCGGCGGAGGCGTCCGCGTGCCCTGCGAGATGGCCGACGTGGTCGCGCAACGGGACCACATCGCGCAGTGACGCACGGCGCGGAGGCGTCGCGCTGCCGGCTTATCGAGCGGACGAGGTGGGTGTCCGAGCCATGCTATGTTTCACCTCGTGCCCGCGCACGGCGCGGCATTCGAGAGGGACCGCTCATGAGAAACGCCTCGTTGCTCGTCGCCGCCTTTGCGTTTCCGTACGCGCTCGCAGGCTCCCCGTCCGTGGTGCTCGCATGCTCCGGGGTGTTGTGCAGTGCGCCCTCCGGGCACCCGGCCACCGCGACGCTGCCCGCCAACGCCGGCGGCGTCTTCCTGAATCCCGGCGGCGGCACGCTCGCCGAGCCGTTCCCGCCGCCGTCGCTCCGAATCACGCCTCTCGGAGGCGCCCCGGCCGACGCGCCCACTTCGGTGCAGGACCAAACCATCGGACCCTTCCACCGTGTCGCCGTGCGCACCTCGGACACCCTACCGGTCGGCGCCACGCTCACGCTGCGAGCCGCCGACCGATGCAACGAGTCGTCACCGGACGCGGGGACGCTCGAGCTCGCCGACCTTCGAAGCTGGACGGTCACGAGCGCGGTGCCCCTCCCGACCGAGCTCGGAACCATCGGCGTCGACGTCACGCCATCCGGCACGGTTCCGCAGGCGACCACAGCAGGGTCGTGCGACGAGCCGGTTCGAACGAGTTACGCGTCGGTGACGCTCGCGCTCGCATCCGGGGCAGCGCCCTGGGGCGATACGTTCGTCTACGAAACGCTCGTCGATGGGATTGTGTTCTTGCCCGTCGTGACGCTCTCGCCGTTCAACTCGTACTCGTCCCAGTCGCAGCTCTTCGGATCTTCCTGGGTGGGGCGCGGCGTCGATCGCGTGTTCGCGCGCTGCGGCGACATGCTGACGGGCGTCGAGGAGGGCTCCCACACCATCGCGATGCGCGGCCTCCTCCCCGACGGCACCGAGGTCGTGACACCCTCGGTGCAGGTCACCCTGAGCTGCCCACCGGACGGGGGCACTCCCTATCCCGACTCCGACGCCGGCATGACGACGATGCCCCAGGAGTCGAAGGGGCTCTGCGCTGTTGGCGGAACAGGCGCTCGAGATCGGAGTTCGATCGTGGGTCTCACGTTGGCTGCCCTCGTGTTGCTCCGCAGTCGCCGACGCAGGGCGCGCCGCGCGTAGGGTCTCGCAACGGCCTTGCGCCGTAGCCGGCCCTGGGGTGACCATGGCGGGCTCCCTGCGGTGACGCACCACGACAAAGCCCGACGACAGAGTGCTTCCCACCCGGAAGCAGGGAGTTCGATGTGACCCACGGCCGACCCGACGCGCCGCCCCCGCGTTCCCTGCTCTCCGTCATCTCACGCATCACCGATCTGTTCGCCTATCCGCTGCGCACCTCGCACTACGTGGAGCTGGTCAACCCCTTGTGGACCAGTCACCAGCTGCAGGCGCGCGTGGTGTCGGTGTGGGACGAGACCCGCGACGCCCGCACCATCACGCTGCGGCCGGGTCTGAACTGGCGCGGCCATCGTGCCGGCCAGCACGTGCGCCTGGGCTTTGCGGTGGGTGGCCGCCACTACACGCGGACCTACACCATCTCGTCTGCGCCCGAGCGCCCGGATGGCTGCTTCACCATCACCGTGAAGGTGGTCGACGGCGGGCGCATCTCGCGGAACCTCGTGCGTGATCTGCAGCCTGGCGACTACCTCCCCATCGGCCTGCCACAGGGGGACTTCTACCTGCCCGACGCACAGCCGGTGAAGCCGCTGTTCATCACGGCCGGAAGCGGGATCACGCCGGCGATGAGCATGGTGCGCAGCCTGATCGCGCAGGAGCGCCTGCCGGATGCGGTGCACATCCACTACGCACCGCATGCGTTCGACGTGATCTTCGGCAAGGAGATCGAGAAGCTCACCGAAGAGCATCCGCGCTACCAGTTCAAGCCGGTGTACACCCGCGAGCTCGGGGAGGAACGTCGGGTGGAGCGCCACTTCAGCGCCGCGCAGCTCGAGGAGCTCTGCCCGGATTGGCGCACCCGCGAGTGCTACGCGTGTGGTCCACAGGGGTTGCTCTCCTCGGTGGAAGAGCTCTACGCGGAGGCGGGCCTTGCGCGTCACCTGCACGTGGAGCGCTTTCAGGCCGCATATGCCTTGGTGCCCGACGGCGCGGTGGGTGGCGCGGTCTTCTTCCGCAAGGCCGGCGTCACCGCGCAGGCCACCTCGGTCACCCCCTTGCTGCGTGTGGCCGAAGACGCCGGCATGAACCCCGCGCACGGCTGCCGCATGGGCATCTGCCACGCCTGCGACACCACGCTGCTGTCCGGTTGCGTGCGCGACCTGCGCAACGGCCAGGTGATCCACGAAGCCGGCACCATCGTGCAGCCCTGCGTCTGCGCCGCTGCCGGTGACTGCGAGCTGGACCTTTGATTCGATGAGGACGACACCATGAGCGCGAACCCCCTGCCCATCTCCCTCACGCCCGCACAGATCGACGAGTTCGGCCGAGAGCTGGATGCCATCCGCGACGAGGTCATGGACTCGCGCGGGGAACGTGACCGTCGCTACATCCTGCGGCTGATCAAGACGCAACGCAGCCTGGCCCTCAGCGGCCGCGTGCTGATCTATGCCGCGCTGTTCTTGCTGCCCGCGTGGGGTCATGCCTTCGCTGGCTGGGGGGCTTCCCTGGCGGTGATGGGGCTGGGCACCTTCATGCTGGGCATCGCGAAGATCCTCGAGAACATGGAGATCGCCCACAACGTGCTGCAAGCGCAGTGGGACTGGATGAAGGACCCGGAGATCCAGTCCAACACCTGGGAGTGGGACAACATGAGCCCCTCCGACCGCTGGATGCACTCGCACAACGTGGTGCACCACACCTGGACCAACGTCATCGACAAGGATCTCGACGTTGGCTACGGCATCCTGCGCGTGACGCCAGCGCAGCCCTGGCAGCCGAAGTTCCTGGCTCAGCCCCTATACGCCTTCCTGTTGATGCTGCTGTTCGAGGAAGGCGTCGCGCTGCACGAGCAGGCGCTCATCGACGTGGCCGAGAAGCGCAAGACGCCGGAAGAGGTCCGGCCGCTCATGCGCCACATCTTCCGCAAGATGGGCCGGCAGGCCCTCAAGGACTACGTCATGTGGCCGCTCGCGGGGCTGCTGGTGGCGCTGCCGATCTCCGCGTTCGTCGACTTCTCGCCCCTGCTGGTCTTCGGCTTGGTGGCGGGTGCCAACGCCATCGCCAACATCATCCGCAACATCTGGGCGTTCATGATCATCTTCTGCGGCCACTTCCCGGCCGGCGTGCACACCTTCACCGCCGCCCAGGTGGACGGCGAGACGCGCGCCCAGTGGTACATCCGGCAGCTGCTGGGGTCCGCGAACATCGGCGGCGGCAAGCTGTTCCACATCCTCTCCGGAAACCTCTCGCACCAGATCGAGCACCACCTCTTTCCGGACATGTGCAGCAATCGCTACCCGGAGGTATCGCCGCGCGTGCGCGCGCTGGCCGTCCGCTACGGGCTGCCCTACAACACGGGTTCGCTGACGCGGCAGTTCGGCACCACGGTGTGGAAGATCGTGCGCTACTCGTTCCCAGGGGGGAGCGACATGATCCCCGTGGGTCTCACTCCCGGTCCCGGACGGCCGTGACGGAGCACGTCATCGAGGGCTCCCAGGAGCGTTGACCCGGGTCACACCCCCGGAGATTGCAGCCGCCCTCCGGCCACATTACGTTGTGGTCCCCATATGACCCCCACAGCGAGCCCCTCCCAAGCCGACTTCGACCTCGTCATCTGCGGTGGAGGCCTTGCGGGCCTCGCCCTGGCCCTGCAAGTGCGTGCGGCGCTGCCCTCGGCGCGCGTCGCCGTCATCGAGCGCATGGCCCGGCCGCTGCCCATGGCGTGTCACAAAGTGGGTGAGTCCGCCGTCGAGCTGGGTTCGCACTACTACTCGAAGGTGCTGGGCCTCGCGGACTACCTCGAAAAGAACCACCTCTTCAAGAATGGCCTGCGCTTCTTCGGAGGAGACGGCCGCGAGCCGCTGCACACGCGCACCGAGATCGGGCCCACCGAGTTCCCGGTCCTGCACAGCTACCAGATCGACCGCGGGCTCATCGAGACCGACATGCGGCCATGGTCGAAGAGGCCGGCGCCACCCTGATCGAGGGTGCCTTCGTGGGCGAAGTGACGCTCACGCCGCCGGGCGAGCTCAACCGCGTGGCGTTCAAGCACGCCGACGGCACCGAGGCCGAGTTCAGCTGCCACTGGGTGACGGACGCCAGCGGCCGCACGCGGCGCATCCAGAAGCAGCGCGATCTGCGCATCCCCGCCGACAAGGTGGCGCACGCCGCGTGGTTCCGCATCAAGGGTCGCCTCGGGCCCGGCGATCTGGTGCCCAAGAGCGAGACGGCCTGGCACGCGCGCGACGTGGACGACAACCGCTGGCTCTCCACCAGCCACCTCATGGGCACGGGCTACTGGGTGTGGCTCATCCCGCTCTCCACGGGGCTCACCAGCGTGGGCGTGGTGGCCGACTCGCTGCACCACAAGCTCACCGACTTCAACAACGAGGAGCGCATGCGCGCGTGGCTCGAGCGCTTCGAGCCGGCCGTGGCCAAGGCCATCGAGGAGCGCGTGTTCGAGGACTTCCTCGCCTACAACAACTACTCCTACCGCAGCACGCAGTGCTTCTCGAACGAGGGCTGGAGCTGCGTGGGCGAGGCCGGCCTGTTCATCGACCCGCTCTACAGCATGGGCAACGACTTCATCGGGCTCAGCAACACCATCACCACGCGGATGTTGCGCGAGCAGCTGGAGGGCACGCTCACCGAGGAGCTGGTGCAGGAGTTCGACCGCTTCTACCTGAACTGGGCGCGGGACATGGACCGCACCCTGTGCGGCAACAGCAAGGTCTTCCCACACTCGCGCATCTACGGGGCCAAGCTGTGGTGGGACTTCGCCATCTACTGGTCGTTCCACTGCCCCTACTACTTCGACAAGGCGCACCAGGCGCCGCTCGACGAGCTCAAGCGCTTCCACGCGCTGCGTGACCCGTGGGCCGCGCTCAACCGGCGCGCGCAGCACGTGCTCGAGACCTGGGCGGCGCTCATGCCCACCGAGCACAGCAACGGCCCGGCGCACATCCCGATCCCGATGTACCCCTCGGTGCTCGTGGACCTGCACCTCGAGCTGGCGAAACCGCACACGCGGGAGGAGAGCCTCGCCGGCATGTCGCGCAACCTGCCCATGGGCCGCGACCTGGTGGGTGAGCTCATCGCCCACGCGCTGCGCTCGCTCGGCTCCGAGCGCGCCCGCGAGTTCGGCGAGCGGGTGGGCCACGGCCCGGACCTCGAGCACGGTCTCGAGCTCACCTGGGACCGCGTGCAGGCCGATTCGCTGCCTCGCAAGGAGCGCAACGCGGCCATGCCGCCCATCGGCCGTGACCTCGAGCGCGCCCTCGGGCGCGACGCGAGCGAAGAGCCCCTGGCCGACCTCTACGCGCTGGCGTTTCCCCAACACGTGGCCCTGCGCAGCGCGAGCTGAACAGCGCCGTCGCACAAGACCTGGCGGACCTCGCCCATCTCGAGCAGCTCGTCACGAGGGACGCATGAGCACACCGCCCAAGGGCTACGTCTACACCGTGTCCGCCGAGCAGATCCGCGTGTTCTCGGCCCTCTCCTTCGAGCAACGCTTCGAGTGGGTGGAGTCCACGCGCGCCCTCCTGGTGGAGGCGGCCACCCCCGAGACCATCGAGCGCATCAAGCGGCTGCGGCGCGGGGAGTCCATCGTGGCCCCGCCCTCGAAGTAGCTCATGACCCTCGCCTCGCCGAAGGAGCGCGCTCTCGCGTACGTCGTCTCGTTGCTGGCGCTTGGGCTGGTGCTCTCGCCGCTGCTGCGCCACCCGGACGAGGACAGCTTCCCGCTCAGCACGTTCCCCATGTTCTCGCACGAGCGCCCGCGACGCATGACGCTCACGCACGCCGTGGGAGTGGACGCGCAGGGTGAGCGCACGCCTCTGCCGCCACGCGTGAGCGCCGACACCAGCGAGCCGCTGCAGTCCATGCGCACCATCGAGCTCGCCGTCCAAGCGGGGCGCGCGCGTGCGCTGTGCACCGAGATCGCGGCGCGGGTGGCGGCTCGAGCAGACCTCGCACAGCAGCAAGACGTGGAGGTCGAGACCATCGCCTTCGACGCCGTGGCCTACTTCGACGAGGCTCCCCCGGATCCCTACATTCGCCGCGTTCACGCCCGCTGCCCGGTGCCGCGATGAGCGCCCTCGACCGCTTCGTCATGCCGGCCACGCCCGCGCTCCGCCTCGCCACCCTGAGGGCGCTAGTGGGCACCTACGGGCTCATCTACCTACTCATCCGCCTGCCGCACTTGCTGAGCTACGCGCTGACCGACGCCACGCGCTTCGTGCCGGTGGGCCCCGTGTCGCTCCTCTCCTCCCCGCTGCCGCCGGACATCCACCGCGCCCTGGTGGCGCTCACCATCGTCACCAGCGTGACCTTCTGGCTGGGCTACCGGCACCGCGTCCTCGCGCCGCTCCACGGGCTCTTGCTCACCTGGGTGCTCAGCTACACCAACAGCTGGGGGATGATCCTCCACACGGACAACCTGTACCTGGCGCACGTGCTGGTGCTGGCCTGCTCGCCCGCGGCGCACGCCCTCTCGCTGGACGCGCGCGGACAGGCCCCGGTAGTCCCGCACCCGCGCTATGGCTGGGCCCCGCGTCTCATGGTGGCACTCGCCGCCGCCACGTATCTCCTCGCGGGCATCGCCAAGCTGCGCAACGGCGGGCTGCACTTCATCGAGGGCGACACGCTGCGCAACCTGGTGGCGTTCGACAACGCGCGCAAGATCGAGCTGGGCGACATGCACTCCCCGCTGGGTGCGCTGCTGCTCGACCACCCGCGCTTCTTCGCGACGATGGCCATCGGCAGCCTGCTGCTGGAGCTGGGCGCGCCGCTCGCATTGTTTCGTCGCATCGGTCGCCCATGGGCCATCGCCATGTGGGGGTTCCATGTCGGGGTGCTGCTGCTGATGGCCATCGGCTTCGTCTATCCACTCACCTTTGTGGCGTTTGTCGCGTTCTTCGACGTGGAGCGACTGTGGCAGCACCGGCCCTTGCGTGCGCTGGCAAACAAGCTGGGTCTGGGTCTTGCGGACTGAGCCCCCGCGCACCAGGATCCTCCGCCCATGTCCCCCCAGACCATCCTCTCCATCAGCGGGCTCGGCAAGACCTACGCGTCTGGTCTGCGCGCCCTCGACGACGTGAACCTGGACATCCAGCGCGGAGAGATCTTCGCGCTGCTGGGGCCCAACGGCGCGGGCAAGACCACGCTCATCGGCATCGTGTGCGGCATCGTGAAGCCCAGCGTGGGGAAGGTCACGGCGGACGGCCACGACATCGCCACGGACTTCCGTGAGGCGCGCGCCAAGATCGGGCTGGTGCCCCAAGAGCTGGCCACCGACGCGTTCGAGTCCGTCTGGGCCACCGTCACGTTCAGCCGCGGGCTGTTCGGCAAGCCCAGGGACCCCGCGCTCATCGAGCGCATCCTCCGAGACCTGTCGCTCTGGGACAAGCGCGACGCCAAGATCAAGACGCTCTCGGGCGGCATGAAGCGCCGCGTCATGATCGCCAAGGCGCTCAGCCACGAGCCCACCATCCTGTTCCTGGACGAGCCCTCGGCCGGCGTGGACGTGGAGCTGCGCCGCGACATGTGGGAGCTGGTCCGGCGCCTGCGCGACCAGGGCGTCACCATCATCCTCACCACGCACTACATCGAAGAGGCCGAGGAGATGGCCGACCGCGTGGGCGTCATCCGCGGTGGGAAGCTCATCCTGGTGGAGGACACGCGCACGCTCATGGACAAGCTGGGAACCAAGCAGCTGCGCCTCGAGCTGCAGCAGCCGCTCGAGGGCATCCCTGCGGACCTGGCCGAGTACGCACTCGAGCTGGTGGGCGACGGTCATGCGCTGGTCTTCACCTTCGACGCGCAGCGTGACGAGACCGGCATCGCGCCCTTGCTGCGCCGCCTGCACGAGCACGGCATCGACTTCAAGAGTCTCCAGTCGAGCGAGAGCTCGCTCGAGGAGATCTTCGTCCGCCTGGTCCGGGAGGAAGCATGAACCGCCACGCCATCGCCGCCATCTACCGCTTCGAGATGGCCCGTACCTTCCGCACGCTCATGCAGAGCATCGCGTCGCCCGTGCTCTCCACCTCGCTCTACTTCGTGGTGTTCGGTGCCGCCATCGGCTCGCGCATGGGTGAGGTGGATGGCGTGCCCTACGGCGCCTTCATCATCCCCGGCCTGGTCATGCTGTCGCTGCTCAGTGAGAGCATCAGCAACGCGTCCTTCGGCATCTACATGCCCAAGTGGTCGGGCACCATCTACGAGGTGCTCTCCGCGCCCGTCTCCTTCGTGGAGATCGTGTTCGGCTACGTGGGCGCCGCCGCCACCAAGTCCGTCATGGTGGGCACGCTCATCCTGGTCACGGCGCGGCTCTTCGTGGACTACGAGGTTCAGCACCCCCTCTTGATGCTGGGCTTCCTGGTGCTCACGTCGGTCACCTTCAGCCTCTTCGGCTTCTTGATCGGCCTGTGGGCCGACAGCTTCGAGCAGCTGCAGGTCATCCCGCTCATGGTGGTCACGCCGCTCACCTTCCTGGGGGGCAGCTTCTATTCCATCGACATGCTCCCGCCCTTCTGGCAGAAGGTCGCGCTCGTGAACCCGGTGGTCTACTTGATCAGCGGCTTCCGCTACAGCTTCTTCGGGGTGTCCGACGTGGGCGTGGGCGTGAGTCTCGGCATGATCCTGGGCTTCTTGGTCGTGTGCGCGGGGGTGGTGCGCTACATGATCATGACGGGGTACAAGCTGAAGAGCTGAGGCTGCCCCTAAGGCGCCAGCTCCTGCGCGAAGTGCAGAATGTACCAAGCGGTCCCGAGCACCAGCAGCATCACCGTCGCCGCGACCAGGGGCCACATCTGCGCGCCGCGCCCCACGTCGCGCGAGAAGCGGTCGCGGTAGAAGCGCCCACCGCTGCGGCGGCGCAGCTTGGTCTGCACGCCGCGCAGCAAGTCCACGCTCGGGGCCACGGCGGCGTCGGCCTCGGCGATGGCGGCCGTCTCGGACATCAGGTCGCGCAGCTCGGCCCACTCGGCGTGCAGCTCGGGGTGCTCGGCGAGGGCCGCGTCGAACGCACGCTGCTGGGCCACGCTCAGCGTGCCGTCGAGGGCATCGGGGAAGAGTTCGCGGGCTTCGTCGGGGGTCATGACTCACTCTCCGGGGGCGTGCGCTCGCCGTGCTGCAGGCGCTTCACCTTCTCCACCAGCGCCAGGCGCGCGCGGTGCAGGCGGCTCTTCACGGTGCCGGGGACGAGCCCGGTCACCTCTTGGATCTCTTCGTAGGACAGCTGCTGCACGTCGCGCAACACCACCAGCTCGCGCTGCTCGTCGCTCAGCTCGCGCAGGGCCAGCTGGATGATGCCCTCGGTCTCGCGCGCCTCGAGCGTCTGGTCGGGCCGCGCGATCTGGTGGCTGGTGTTCATGCTGGCGCTCTCGATGCCTTCGCGGTCGCCCACCTCGTCGAACTCCTTGTGCGACCCCCGCGCCCGCCGCTTCATGTACTTGAGGCGGTTCTTGGCGTGGTTGATGGCCACCCGGTAGAGCCACGTGCTGAGCTTGCTCTCCCCGCGGAACTGGTCGATGGACTTGAAGACCGTGACGAAGACCTCTTGGGCCAAGTCCTCGGCCTCGGCCTCGTCGCCCAGCATGCGGAAGACCACGCGATAGATGCGCCCTTGGTAGAGCCTCACCAGCTCATTGAAGGCCGCCTCGTCGCGACGACGCAGGCGCTCGACGAGCTGCTCTTCGTATCCATCGGGCATGAGCACGTGAAATTGGGCGGCCGCCGCGGCACGTTCGAGCTCCGTCAACGAGTCCACGGGGTGTGGACACCAACGCAGCGCGGCAGTTCCCGCGATAATACACGAAGCCTGCTGTCGGGCTTTGGTTGACGTGTGGGTGCCGGCTCCGCACGCTGTGCCCGTGCCTCCTGCCACCGCTCGCCCGTGCCCTCGACGCCGTTTCCGCGGGGCTCCGGCTGTGCTCGGCGTGCTGCTGGGAGTGCTCGTGGGCTGCGGGGAGTCCCCCAACTCGGCCGACGGCGGCAGTGACCTGCCGGGCCTCGACTTCGGCACCCCCGACGGCGCGGTGCCCGACCTGGGCCGCGACGCCAGCATCACCTTCGACTTCGGCGCGCTGCCGGACCTGGGCATCCCCGGCGACCGCGACACGGACGGCGACGGCCTGTGCGACGTGCGCGAGATCGTCCGAGGCACGAACATCAACACGCTAGACACCGATGGCGACGAGGTGCCCGACTACTACGAGTTCGTGCTGGGCACGAGCCCGCTCGACCCGAGCACGCCCACGCTCGGCGAGCTGCTGTTCCTGTCCGAGTCGGTGGGCACCAGCACCAGCGCCGGCGTGCGGCGCCGCTTGGTGGGCGCTGGAGAGGACTACAGCGGGGCGTTCGTGGCCCTGCCCGTGAGTGACCCCGAGGCGCAGAGCGGCGAGACCTTCTACGTGCGCTCCTTCGCCACGTCGGCCAGCCCCATGGGGAACGTGGCCATGGTGGCGCCCGAGCTCGAGCGCTACTACGGCGTGGTGGGGTCCACGGAGCTGGGCTGGGAGATCGAGCTGGCCGTGCCCGCGGGCTTCCTGCCGCGGGGCTGCGGCCGGGTGTACCCGCTGCGCTACGACATCAAGCGCAGTGACGGCCGCTTCGTGGGCGGCGACCGGCGCTTCCTGGTGGTGCTGCCGGTGGCGGGGAGCTTCGCGGACGGCCCGTGGTGCTTCCCCACCCGGTGCATCTAGCAACGGTCGCCGGGCCGTCTTCTCCACGTGGGCGTGGGCGTGGGCGTTGTCGGCGACGGCGACGGCGACGAACTGTGTTAGCCGCACCAGAGCGCGGGGGGGGGGGCGCGCGCCGCGGCGGGAAGGTGCGCCCCCGCCCGCCCCCGCCGCCAACGCGCACCCCAACGACCCCGGCCCCCCCGCCCCCCCCCCCCCCCCCCTACCGATGCCCGCGGTGGCGCCCGTTGTCGTCTCCTCGCCCGCGCATGCCGCCGGCCTGGATGCGCACGCTGCCGCTCGGAGGCCGGGGGCCCTGAACGCGCACCTGGACCCCTCGCGGAGGCGGCGCTTCCACGCGCACCTGCACGCGGGGCGGGGGCGGTGCTTGCACGCGCACCTGGACGCGCGGCGGGGGCGGCGCCTGGACACGCACCTCCACGCGGCTGGGAGGCGGTTCGTTGCGCACCACGGTGACCGTTGGACCGGCGGGAGCCACCGCGACCACGCGCGCACGCGGGCCCCGAGGGCGCGCATGCATGCGCACGGCGCCACGGTGCCGGCGGCCGTTGTGGCGCACCTCCACCCGGAAGGGCTCGGTCTCGAAGTTCACCGCGGGCGGCAGCGGCGCCACGTAGATGCGACGCGTGGTGTCCCAGCGCATGACCACCGGCGCGGGCTGACTGCTCACGTACACGTTCACGCTGGGCGGCGGGGCGCTCACGTACACGCCGGACGAGTCCGCGATCGTGGCGTGCAGCTCGCCGTCCACGGGCGCCACCTCGAAGCCGTAGTCCCCCGCCACCACCACGGTGCCGTCCAGGCGGCTGGCCGGCACGATCACCGCGTGGGCGGTGCGGCCCTGCTCGATGGGCTGGCCCTGCGCCTCGTACTCCACGCTGAGCGCGCCACCCGCAGGGCGCGCCGTGGGCCCCAGCTGCGCCACGTAGTGTTGCTGCGCCTCCACGTACTGGAGCTCCACGCGCTGCGGGGCCGCTTCACCCACGCCCACGTTGACGTACAGCTTGCCGCTGGGCAGGCGCGCGCTCGCCTCGGGGAGATACGCGTGCACGCTGCCGTCGGAGTCCACGCGCACTTCGGGCGCGATGGGGCCCACCAGCAGCACCTGCCCGCCGTAGGCCGGCACCGGCGCCACGGGCACCTGCGTGAGCGTCACCACGCTGGGCGGCGCGCCCACGGCCTGCACCGTGACCACCACGTTGCTGGGCGCGGGCGGCAGCTCCACCCCTGCGCTGCCCTCGAACACCCGCAGATCGGTGTCGTAGCGCAGCGGGACCGTTCGCGGCTGCCCGTCGGCGGCGCTCACCTGCACGCTGACGGTCCCGGTGGTGACCAGGGCGCCGCTGGCGTCGCGCAGCTCGGCCAGCACCAGCCCGTCGGTGCGCGGCATGACCTCCACCACGGTGGGGCCCGTGATGCCCACCTTTCCTCCGAACTGCGGGGCCACTGCGCTGGCGGTGATGCCGGCGAGGGCCGCTTGCGCCAGCAGGCTGGTGGGCCCGGCGCCTAGGCCTGCGACGGCAGGCGGCGGCGGCGTGGCGTTGGGGTCCATGGAGCAGGCCGCGAGCAGGGCTCCCGCGGCGGCGATGAGACGATGGTGTGAACGTGACATGCGGACAGCATCACCGCTGAGGGCCCCCCCCGTAAGGTGCAAGTGCCCCTCGAGGCCCCTGAAATCACGGGAATTGCGCGAGAATACGGCAACCTTCCGGTGAGACGGGAACCGGCTCGGCGCACCACATGTCGGTGGAAGGGGCTATGGCCTGCAGAGGAGCTCGGGGCTGCCGTCCTCGGCGCGACACGAGCCGTAACAGCAGTACGCGTTCGTCTCGCAGGACCGCCCCACCGGCACGCACTCCGGCGGGGCCGACGAGCCATCGGCCTCGGCCGTGTCGCCGGTCGACTCTGCGGGTGTGGTCTCGCTGGAGTCTCCTGTGCTGGGCGGCGGCTCGGAGGACGACTGTCCTCCGCAGGCACAAGCCAGGACGACCAACGAGAGGGCGATGATGTGGTGGAGTAGTCTCATGCTGACCGCGAGCGTATCGCGACGATCCGGCGTTGTGTAGAGCCGTGACCGAGCAGCCGGTCGCACGCCGGTCAGTCGGCTCGGCGCAGCAGCGGCGGCGCCTCGAGCGTCACCCGCCCGTCGGGGAAGAAGTCGGCCAGCTTCGGCTCACGCGTGGCCTCGAGTCGCGCCGCCACCGCGAGCGGGCGGGCCGTGTCCAGGACCATACCCTGCTCGAAGAAGTCTCCGCGCAGGCGGTGGCACACCTGCTCGAGGCGCTGCAGTGTGGAGAGGTAGGCCCCCTTCCAGATCTGCAGGTAGGGCCGGTGGTCCATGGGGTTCACCGACAGCAGCCGGCGCAGGGAGTTGGACGGCAAGAAGGTGTAGGTGCTCACCTCGGGGCGCTGCCGCAGCACGTGGTTCCGTGTGGCCTCGTAGCGTGTGTACGACAGGGTCCGCAGGTCCTGGTCCAGGTTGTAGAGCAGCCCGCGTCGATGGCTGACCCCGGGCGTCTTCGACACGTACGGAACGAACGGGTCCAGCACCAGCACCAGGTTGGCCCCGCGCTGGATGGCCTCCACGAAGTTCGACGTGCGGGTGATGGCGCCGTCCTCGTAGTAGCGCCCCTTGATGGACACCGACCCGAAGGCGGGGTTGATGCTGAGCGAGGCCTGCACGGCCTGGCTGATGGGTGTGTCCTGCTGACCCTCGGCGCCGAACAGCATGGCGCGCCGCTCGTCCTGGTCCGACGCGCCGATGAGCAGCGGCCGCGGCAGCGCGGCGAAGTCGTTGGTGCCGCCGTTGGCCGTGAGCACCTCGCGCAGCATCCGCTCGAACTGCCGCGAGTGGAACGGCGCACCCACCAGCGCGGTGGACTCGAGGAAGAGGCCGTCCCAGTCCGGGCGGTCGCGGCGCAGGAGCACGTCGCGCGCGCTGCGCCCGAGCGACCCGAGCACGCTGCGCGCACGCCAGCTCATGTCCGGATAGTTCACGTGGCTCACGCGCGCCAGCGACAGGTTGAGCGGTGGGATGCGCCCGCCCTCGTGCCCCGCGATGGAGGCCATGAGCTCGCCGATGGTGTAGCCCACCGCCAGCAGCGACGTGACCACCGCACCCGCGCTGATGCCGAAGAACATGTCGAAGTCGTTCACGCGCCGCCCCACCAGCGCGTCATCCAGGCACTTGAGCACGCCCATCTCGAAGAAGATGCCCGTGATGCCGCCGCCCGAGGCGCACAGGGCCGAGCGGGGCGTGCGCCGCTGGTGCAGGATGTCTCGCGCTCGCGTCAGCAGCCGCTCGGCGAACGCGGGCCCGCCCGCTTCACCCTCCACGCCGGCGCGCAGAACGTGGCGCACCCCGCGGGCGCCCAGCTCCACCAGCAGCGCGTCGATGCGCGCGTCGAGGGCGTCGGGGACCACCACGAGGATGCGGTGGAAGCCGTAGCGCAGCTCGAGGTCCTCCACGTGATCGAGTGCGTCAAGCACGTCGATCGCAAACGTCAGGCGTGCCTCGCTGAGCGCCTCGTGCGGTCCCGAGCCTTCGCCGCCGTGTGCGCGCAGGTCCAGCACCAGCAGGCTCACGTAGTGCTGCTGGAGGCAGCGCCAGGCGTCCTCGCGGCGATGGTGGCCCACCAGCTCGAAGACCTCGCCGCCGTGCTCCACGTGGAACGCGTTCGTGGGGCACGCGTTCGCCTCCGCAGGCGTGGCGGGGCGGCAACTCGGGAGCGCCGCGCACAGCGCCCGAAAGCCCGAGGGCGAGGGAGCGAGGTGCAGGATTCGCCGCGGTCGCGTCCCCGGTACCGTCTCGCTCGCGTCGCAGTAGCTCATGCGCTGGATGCCCCCGCAGGCCTCAGAACTCGATGCGCACCAGGCCCTCGCGGACCAGCCGGCGGATGAGCACGACCTTGCCATCGTCGTCCAGGTCGCCCGGCAGGTCGGCCACCGTGTAGCGCGGCGTGGCGAGCGCGTACTCGAGCGGTTCGGCCGTGAAGACCGGCAGCGTGAGGTTGCCGCCGTAGCAGCTGAGCGTGACGTGCTCTTCGTCACTGCGGAGCCGGTACAAGAGGGCTGGGCGCGGGGCACAGGTGGAGCCGATGTGCAGCTCCGGCAGCCGCGTGACCTGCTCCAGCTGCCCCTCGAGCAGGCTGTGCCGCGTGGACACCAGGTCGTCCGCGAAGGTGTCGAAGGCCTGGTCGAAGTCGGCGTGCTGCACGATGAGCTCGAGCAGCTGCTTGAAGTGTGCGCGCGCGGCGGTGCGGTCGAAGTCGGGGTGCGTGAAGCCCGGCGGCAGGGTCTGCCGGAACGCGGCGTGCTGCGTGCCCACGGCAGCGGCGGCCTCGAGCACCAGCTCCATCCACGACGTGTTCAGCACGCCAATGGTGATGTGCATCGAGTGCGAGTCCTCGGTGGACGCGTCGTGCATGACGCCGCGCGGCACGTAGAGCATCTCGCCCGCCTTCAGCGTGAAGTCCATGGTGGGCTCCTTGGCCTGGTCCACCGCGGGGTCGAAGCGCATGGCCCGGAAGGGCAGCGTCACGGGCGTGTCGTAGAGGGTCCAGTGCTTCTCGCCCGAGATCTGGAGCACGAACACGTCGTGGCTGTCCCAGTGCGAGCGCAGCCCCTGCGAGCCCGGCGGGGTGACGTAGATGTTGGCCTGGAAGCGCTGGCTCATCTCCGCCTCCATGGAGCGGCACAGGTTGGCCATGCTGGGCAGGTGCGACTCGAGGTTGCCGAGGATGATGGAGGACCCGTCGGCGTAGCGCTGGTAGAGCCGGCCCGCGTCGATGAGCCCACTCGGGTAGCAGTAATCTTCCTTACTGAGTCCGCCGCGAGCATCCGCCATGGTGATCTCGGGGTGCGAGAGGTGCATGGTCGTGATGACCTTGTCGATCATCCCCCAGGTCAGTAATTCGTCGTAGTAGTTACGATCTTCCCGCCGCACCAAGAGCGGCTTCTTCTCGAAGTAATCCCTCAGGAATTCTTCGGCGGTGATGGGCGTACACAGGTAAGCGAGCATGGCTTGGGTGGGCATCACGGGATGTTTGTACCAAGCGCTGCGTATCTTCGTATCGAATATTTTCTGTAAATATTCGTCACCAGCGGTTACGCTCGAAGACGAGTCACCACGCCTTCGCGCGCATCCAATCCAAGGAGCCCCAGCATGAGTAAGAAGAAGTTCAGTTTGTCCGAGGAAGACATCACCACCGAGCGCACCATGGGTCGTCGCGGGATGCTGCAGATGGTTGGCGGCACGCTGCTCGCCGGCGCTGCGGTCACCGCCGTCGGCTCCGTGGCGCGCGCGGAGCGCCCCACGCAGCTCGCCACGGACAGCGATCCGAGCGACGGCGCCGGTCGCGGTCGCACGGGTCACTCCGACCGCGACAGCGGCTCGCAGCAGGACCAGGCCGGCCACGGCGTGTGTGCCGAGCGCGGCGTGAGCGACTCGGATCCGGACGACGGCGCGGGTCGCGGTCGCGGGCCCTGCCGCTGAACGGCGGCTACTGAGCCCCACGGAAAGACCCAGGCCTCGGCCTGGGTTTTTCTTTTGGTGCACGCCTGCCTCGCGTGCACCCTCTAGCCATGCAGCTCCCGCAGCCGGACGACGTCCTCGACGCGCGCGCGCGCATCCACAAGCACATTCGCGTGACGCCTGTGATGCAGTCGGACTCGCTCGACGCGCTCACGGGCATGACGCTGTTCTGGAAGTGCGAGAACCTGCAGCGCGCAGGCGCGTTCAAGTTCCGAGGGGCCACCAACGCCGTGCTGCAGCTGGACGACGCCACGCGCGCGCGCGGCGTGGCCACCCACTCGTCGGGCAACCACGGAGCGGCGCTGGCGCTCGCGGCACAGCGTGCGGGGCTGCCGGCCACGGTGGTGATGCCCAGCAACAGCGTGGCCAGCAAGCGCGCCGCCGTGCTGACGTTCGGCGGGCGCGTGGTGTCCTGCGAGCCCACCGCGGCCGCACGCGTGGCCGGCCTCGAGCAGGTGGTGCGCGAGACTGGCGCGACCCCGGTGCACCCCTTCGAGCACCCGCACGTGGTGGCCGGTCAGGGCACCGCCACGCTCGAGCTGCTGGAGCAGGCCGAGGCGCTGCACACCATCCTGGTGCCCGTGGGTGGCGGCGGGCTGCTCGGTGGCACGCTGTTGGCGGTGCGCGCCGTGGGGCTGCCGGTGCACGTCATCGGCTGTGAGCCAGCGGGCGCGGCCGACGCCGAGCGCAGCTTTCGCGCGGGCGAGCGCTTGGTGGACTTCGTGCCCGACACCGTGGCCGACGGCCTGCGCACGCCGCTCGGCGAGGTGGGCTTCGCGCTCATGATGCGTGACGCGGCCGACGTGGTCAGCGTGTCCGAGCGCGCGCTGCTCGTTGCCATGCGCCTGATCTGGGAGCGCTTGAAGCTGGTGGTCGAGCCGTCGTCGGCGGTTCCGCTCGCGGCGCTGTTGCCGGGTGGCCCGCTGCACGAGACGCTCCGCGGGCGCCGCGTGGGGCTGGTGCTGAGCGGGGGCAACGTGGACCTCGACGCGCTGCCGGTGATGCCGCCCCTTGGCTTCCACGACCCCGTGTCCACGTGAACGTGGGCGTTGTCGGCGACGGCGACGTTCGTGCCCGGGGCCCGCGCTCTCTGAGGCGCACCATTTCAGCTTCGCTCGTCGTCGTCCGGATCCGGCAGCGGCACCATGTCCACCAAGTGGATGCTCCGCTGTGTGCCGGCGGTCCGCAGCACCCCGCGCACCGGCGCCACGTCGCTGTAGTCCCGCCCCCGCGCGACCACCACGTGATCATCGCGCACCTGTACGCCGTTGGTGGGGTCGTACTCCACCCAGCCCAGGGAGGGCCCGCACCAGGCGCGCACCCAGGCGTGCATGGCGTCGGCGCCGTCCAAACGCGCGCAGCCCGGAGGGGGCTCGGTGCGCAAGAAGCCACTCACGTAGCCGGCCGGCACACCCACGCCGCGCAAGCAGCCGATCATGATGTGCGCGAAGTCCTGGCACACGCCGCGGCGCGCGATGAAGGCCTCCTCGGCGGGGGTGTCCACGGTGGTGGCGTCGGCGTCGAAGATGAGCTCTTCGTGAAGCGCCTCGCCGAGCGCGTGCACCGCCCGCAGGGTGGTGACGTTCTCGGGGATGCAGGCCTGTGCGAAGTCCCGCAGCATGCTGCTCAAAGGGACGCGCGCCGAGGGGATGACGAAGTGGTGCGGCGAGGTGCCGGCCAGCGTGAGCTCGCGCGCGACCACGTCGCCCAGCGCGTCGAACGGCGGAGACGTGTCCACGCGCGGAGCCCGGGTGGTGCGGTCCACGCGCGCTTTCACCGTGATGGCCAGCTCGTCGTGCGCGGACGCCAGCGACAGGCGCAGCACCTCGTTGCCGAAGAAGTCGCGGAAGCCCAGCTGCTGGCCGCACGTGGGGCTCACGTCCAGTGTGCCGCTCAGCCGGCGCTGCTCCCCTGGCAGGTCCGCGGGCATCACACGCAGCAGGTGGCGCCCCGCGTTGGCGGGGTGCTCGTACCGGTAGGTGATGCGCAGCGAGATGTCGTACAGCATGGGGCTCAGCGGAGGTAAGCAGCCGTCAGCAGCTCGGACAGGTGGCCCAGGTCAGAGCGCAGCGCGCGCAGGGCGTCGCCCGTCAGATCCGTCACGGTGGCCAACATGAGCCGCGCGTGCAGCCGCTCGCCCGCGTGCGCGAAGTCGGACAGGTCACCGTCTTCCTCCACCCCGGGGAGGGCCTCCGAGTGTTCACGGATGGCGTCCACTTGAAAGCGCACGGAGCGCGGGTTCTGACCGTCCAGCGCCAACAGGTCAATGACCGTCTCGCGCGTGGTGGCCACCACGTAGCGGCGACGGTGCGTCATCACGCTGTCGCAGAGCTCCACGGCCAGGTCGAGCGAGGCGTGGTCGGTTGGGCTCTCGGCCAGGCGCTCGAGGGTCTGGATGGTCAGCGAGGCCCGCTCGAGCGCGCGCCCCACGCGCAGGAAGCGCCACCCGGTGAAGTGGTACATGTTCTCGTGCACGAGGCCCGAGAAGCCGCTGACCTTGCGCAGCAGCACGCTCACCGCGCGTGCGGCGTCATCGGCCCCCATGCGCTTCTTGGCGAAGCGCCGCGCGCTCTTGTCGAGGTCGTGCAGAGCCAGCCAGCCGTCCACGGAGAACAGGTCGCGCACGTGGCTGGCGCTCTGCACCACGGACTCGAGCGTGCTCAAGAGGCCCGCGGGGATGGGCTCGTGCGGCGCTGCGCCGAACGACGAGAGGTGCGCGTGCAGGCTGCGGCAGAGCGGCGCGTTCGGGTTGGCGGTCTCGGCCAAGCGCACGTGATAGGCGCGCAGCAGGCGCAGGATGGCCTCCACGCGCTCCACGTAGCGGCCCAGCCAGAACAGGTTGTCGGCCGAGCGGCTGGTGAGCGTGCCGTGCAGCGTGCGCAGGAACGGCGCCGTGGGGCTGGGCAGCAGCGTGGGCGCCTCCACCGGCGCGTCGCTCAGGATCCAGACGTCGGCCACCGAGCCGCCGCGCTGCATGGCGATGGCGCCCGCGTCCTCGTTGCGGCCGATGCGCGCGAAGCCGCCGGGCATGACGCGCCAGCCCTCGGGCGTGCGGGCCAAGAACACGCGCACGCTCATGGGGCGTGGCCGCAGCTGACCGTCCACGAACGCTGGCGTGGTGGAGAGCGTCACGGCCTCTTGAGCGATCCAGTTGGCGCCGTGCTCCGTGAGCTGCGCGTCCACCTCGGCCAGCGTGAGCTCGCGCGGACGCCCCGCCACCAAGATGGCGCCGTCCGCGTCGAAGGGCAGGCGCGTGGAGAGCGCGGGGCCCACCATCACGCGCTCGAGGTTGGCGCGCACGTGCGCCAGCTCGGCCTCTTGCCCGCACCACCACGTGGCGATGTTGGGCAACAGCAGCGGCTCACCACGCAGGGCCTCGCAGAGCTTCGGCACGAAGGCCAAGAGCGCGCGCGTCTCGAGCACACCCACGCCGAGCGCGTTCACCAGCGTGACGCCCTTGCGGCGCACGGCGTCCACCATTCCGGGCGTGCCGAGACCGGAGCGCTCGTCCAGCTCGAGCGGGTCCGCGAAGCTGGCGTCCAGGCGCCGGAAGAGCACGCTCACGGGCTGAAGGCCCGACACGGTGCGCACCATCACGCGACCGTCGGTGACCACCAGGTCTTCGCCCTCGAGCAGCGCGAAGCCCAGGTAGCGCGCGATGTAGGCGTGCTCGAAGTACGTGTCGTTGTGCGGGCCGGGCGTGAGGATGGCCACCTGGCTGTCGTCCTCGGCGCGCAGGCCCTGCAGCGTGTCGCGGAAAGCCTGGAAGAAGCCCGCCAGGCGGTGCACGTTGGAGCTGGCGAAGAGGTCCGCGAACACGCGTGAGGTGGCCACCCGGTTCTCGAGCGCGAAGCCAGCGCCCGACGGAGCCTGCGTGCGGTCCCCCAGCACCCACCAGCGACCACCCGGTCCGCGCCCGATCTCGAACGCCAAGAAGTGCAGGAAGTGCCCCGACGCGGGCTCGACGCCCACGAGCGGCCGCAGCCACTCGGAGTTGCCCGCCACCAGCGACGCGGGCAGGTGCCCGTCGCGCACCAGCGTGTTCTCGCCGTAGAGGTCGGCCGCCACCGCCTCGAGCAGCTCGGCGCGCTGGATCAAGCCCGCCGAGATGGCGCTCCACTCGCGCTCGTGGATGATCACCGGGATGTGGCTGAGCGGCCACTCGCGCTCGAGCGAGCTGGCCTCCTGCCCGTACTGGCGGAAGTACACGCCCGCGTCGCGCAGGTACTGGTCGCCGCGCAGGAAGCGCTCCTGCATCTCGGCCGCCGAGAGCGGCGCGATGTGCTCGAGGAGCGCCCGCCAGCCGGGCCGCACCGCGCGGGACGCGTCCATGAGCTCGTCCGGGACACCGGCCCAAGGGCGGTATCCCTCGAGCAGCTTGCTTGGGGGGGGGTTCGGCATGGGGCGCCCGCCCATTCTAGAAGATTGGGGCGCGGCGGAGGTCGAGAGTGGTGGGGAAGTCCGGGTGCGGCGTGTCCGCTGGCATCACGTAGCCACCCGGACTGTGCCCGTGTGGCTCGAAGCGCGCCAGCCGCCGTGCCTCGGCCTCGTTGCCGTTCACGGGGAAGGTGTCGTAGCTGCGCCCCCGGGGTGAGCCACGTGATAGACGCAGCCGCCCAGCGCGCGTTGGCTCCACGTGTCGAACACGTCGAACGTCAGCGGCGCGTTCACCGGCAGGGTGGGGTGCAGCGCCAGCGCGGGCTGCCAGGCCTTGAAGCGCACGCCCGCCACGGTCACGCCGGACGTCTCCGTGACGGTCAGCGGCACGCGCCGGCGGTTGCACGCCACGGCGTAGCGGCTGGGGTTGTCCGTCACCAGCTTCACCTGCAGGCGCTCCATGGAGCTGTCGGTGTAGCGCACGGTGCCGCCGATGGCGCCCGTCTCGCCGAGCACGTGCCAGGGCTCGAGCGCCTGACGGATCTCGAGCTGCATGCCCTCGTAGGACACCGCCCCGCAGAACGGGAAGCGGAACTCGGCCTGCGCCTCGTACCACTCGGGGCGCACGTCGAAGCCGTGCACGCGCAGGTCGCTCAGCACGTCCAGCAGGTCGCGCCACAGGAAGTGCGGCAGCATGAACCGGTCGTGGAGCAGCGTGCCCCAGCGCACGGGCAGGCCCTGCAGCGGGTCTTGCCAGAGGCGCGCGATGATGGCGCGGATGAGCACCTGCTGCGCCAGGCTCATGCGCGGGTCGGGCGGCATCTCGAAGCTGCGGAACTCCACCAGCCCGAGGCGCCCGGTGGGCCCGTCCGGCGAGTACAGCTTGTCGATGCAGATCTCGGCGCGGTGCGTGTTGCCCGTCACGTCGATGAGCAGGTTGCGCAGCAGGCGGTCCACCAGCCACGGCGGCGGTGCCTGCCCCATGCCGGGGTTGGGGATCTGCGCGAGCGCCAGCTCCAGCTCGTAGAGGCTGTCGTGGCGCGCTTCGTCGATGCGCGGCGCCTGGCTGGTGGGCCCGATGAAGAGCCCCGAGAACAAGTACGAGAGCGCGGGGTGGTGCTGCCAGTAGAGGATCAGCGAGCGCAGCAGGTCAGGGCGCCGCAGGAAGGGGCTGTCCATGGTGGTGGCGCCACCCACGACCACGTGGTTGCCGCCGCCGGTGCCCGTGTGGCGCCCGTCGATCATGAACTTGTCCGCGCCCAGGCGTGTCTCGCGGGCCATCTCGTACACGGCCTCGGTGGTGGCCACGCACTCGCGCCAGCTGGACGCCGGGTGGATGTTCACCTCGATGACGCCGGGGTCGGGCGCCACGCGGATGACGTTCAAGCGCGGGTCGTTGGGCGGCGCGTAGCCCTCGATGTGCACCGGTAGGCCCAGCTCTTCGGCGGCGGCCTCGGCCGCGGCGATCAGCTCGAGGTAGTGCTCCACGCGCTCCACGGGCGGCATGAACACGCACAGGCGACCGTCACGCGGCTCGGCGGCGAGGGCCGTGCGCACGCTGCCCTCGAGCTCCACCAGCGATTGCTCACGGCGATCTTGACGCGCCTCGTCGGCCCGCACCCGCGCGCTCGGCAGCTCTCGCCGGGCGGCTGCCGCCAGGCTCGCGGGCGACTCGATGCCGCGCACGATGTCGTGGTAGTCCGGCAGCGGCTCGCGCTCTTCCGTGGGGTCCGCGGGGTGGATGTACGGATAGGACTCCGGCGGCACGAACGACAGCGACGAGAAGGGCAGGCGGTAGCCCACCGGGCTGTCTCCGGGGATCAGGAACAGGTGGTCGCGCCGCAGCTTCCAGCGCTCCGAGCGCCAGCCCGTTCGCTGGTGCTTGGCCTGCCAGCGCTGGATGGGCAGCACGAAGCCAGCCGGCGTGGTCAGCCCGCGCGCGAACACCCGCGCGATGCGTCCACGCTCCTCGGCGCTCTCCAGCTTCGAGTTCTCGGGGGTCACGTTCTCGGGCAGCTTGGCCTCGGCCAGGATCCAGCTGGCCGGGTCTTCGAACGCCGCCGTCACGTGCTCGCCGCCCACCGCCAGGTGCTCGGCCATGAGCTGCAGGAACTTCTTGGCGTCGTCCGCCGTGGCGCCCGAGTCCTCGTCCTCGCGCGCGATGAGCTTGGGCAAGCGCCAGATGGGCACGTCGTCCCGGCGCCAGTAGAGCGAGAACGTCCAGCGCGGGAGGGTCTCACCGGGGTACCACTTGCCCTGCCCGTGGTGCAGGAAGCCCTGCGGCGCGATGCGCTTCTGCAGCTTGCGCAGCAGCGCGTCGGCCAGCGCGCGCTTGGTGGGCCCCACCGCCTCGGTGTTCCACTCCGGCGACTCGAAGTCGTCGATGGACACGAAGGTGGGCTCCCCGCCCATGGTGAGCCGCACGTCCTGCTGCTTCAGCACCGCGTCCACCTTCTCGCCCAGCTTGTCCAAGAGCTTCCAGCTCTCCTCCGAGAAGGGCTTGGTGATGCGCGGATGCTCCGAGGTGCGGCGCACCTTCATCTCGAAGCCGAACTCCACCTCGGCCTCGCTGGCCAGACCGGCGATGGGCGCCGCGTGCCGGTAGTGGGGCGTCGCGGCGAGCGGGATGTGGCTCTCGCCCGCCAGCAGCCCGGACGTGGGGTCGAGCCCCACCCAGCCCGCGCCCGGCAGGTACACTTCGGCCCAGGCGTGCAGGTCCGTGAAGTCGTGGTCGGTGCCGGGCGGCCCGTCGAGCGACACCAGGTCCGGCTTCAGCTGGATCAAGTAGCCCGACACGAAGCGCGCGGCGAAGCCCAGGTGGCGCGCCGCCTGCACCAGAAGCCAGGTGGAGTCGCGGCACGACGCGGTGCCCGCCTCGAAGGTCTCCTCGGGCGTCTGCACGCCGGGCTCCATGCGGATCACGTAGCCGATCTCGTTCGCGATGCGCGCGTTCAGGTACACGATGAAGTCCACCGTGCGCGTGGGCTTGCGCGGGATGGTGGCGAGGAACGCCTTGAGGTGCGGGCCGGCCGGCTCCGGCTTCCGGTAGATCACCAGGTCGGGCTCGAGGTCGGCGGCATACTCGAAGGGCCACTTCTCGGCGCTCTCTTCGACGAAGAAGTCGAAGGGGTTGTAGACGCTCATGTCGGCGACGAGGTCGACCTCGATCTTCAGCTCGCGCACCGGCTCGGGAAACACGAAGCGCGCCATCCAGTTGCCGTACGGGTCCTGCTGGTGGTTCACGAAGTGCCCGGAGGGGCTGACCTTCAGCGAGTGCGAGATGACGCGCGTGCGGCTGTGGGCCGCGGGCCGCAGACGAATGATCTGGGGCCCCAAGATGACGGGCCGGTCGTAGCGGTAGTGGGTGAGGTGATAGATGCTGGCGTGAATGGACACGCCTTCGTATAGCACCGAGCCGCGTTCGCTCGGGGCTCGACGCGCGGTCTGTCCCCGAATTCGGCTGAATTTACGGAGGCGAAACCAGGCCGAAAGGTGCGCTCAGAGGGTGATGCCCTCGTGCTTCAGCAGCCCCTCGAGGGCGTCTTCCATGATCCGGCGCGCGTCCGCGGTGCTGCGGTAGAGGCCCGCGTGCATCAGCGCGTCCGCCGGGCTCTTGTTCTCGCAGTTGGCGGAGTAGTCCTCGAAGGCGCTCAGCGCGAGCAGCAGCTCCGACAGGTGGTTCGGACACTCGCACTCCACGCTCGACTCGATCTCGCGCAGCCGCCCCAGCTGGGCGCGCGTGAAGCGCCGCGGCGTGACGCCGGCCGTGATCCCCACGGTGGCCACCAGCAGCTGCTCGCGCGCCACGGGGCGTGGGCGCCGGGGGGCCTCTTCACCGCTCAGCATCTGCCGCACGATCACGCTGGTCATCTGGGCCTTGAGCGCGCCCAGGCTGATGGGCGAGCGGACCGTGCGCACCCCCGGACGGGTGACCTCGCGCAGCACCTCACGGCGGGTGAAGCCGTGCATGACGATGGCCAGCTCGGCGCCGGTGGCGTCCATCAGCCGACGCGTCTGGGCGGCCGCGTGCTCCTCCCCGCCGAGTAGGTCGAAGTCCAGCGCCAGCACGGTTGGCTCCGTGTCCCCGGCGTCGCGGACGAGCTGGTCCAGGTCCGTGCCGGTCCACACCACCTCCACGGGGCTCAGCTCTTGGGGGCGCTCCCGGAGCTGAGCCGGCAGCAGTTCATCGAGGATAGCGAGACGGGTCATGAGCCAACCCTGTGGCCGAAAGTTGCACTCGTCAATGTTTTGTCCAGATAAAATCTGTGCAGACAAATTCAGTCAGTCACTAAATGTAGGCCTGTGGCACCCGTGACTTCTATTCCCGGCGGGTGATACCCTGGGTCATATCTCCTATGGCTCGGCGTGGCGGTCATGGGACGGGGCGGGGCCTCGGGTCGGCGGACGCGCGCACTACAGATGGAGTGTCCATGAAACGGTTCGTTCTTGGGTGGGTTGCTGGTGGGGTGGTCGCCGTGGGGATGTTGGCAGGGACGCATAGCGCGCAGGCGCAGACGCCATCCACGCCGCCCGTGCAAGACCCGCAGCCGCCCGTGGAGCCCACGGAGCCCACGGATCCCCAGTCGTCGAATGATGACGAAGCGGCGCGCCGCCACTTCCGCTTGGGCCAGGCGTACTACCAGAACGGACAATTCCCGCAGGCCGCCATCGAGTTCGAGCAGGCCTACCAGCTCTCGGGTCGCCCGCAGCTGCTCTACAACATCTACCTGGCTCACCGAGACGCGCTCCACACGCGGCAGTCCTACGAAGCGCTGCGCCAGTATTTGGACGAGGTGGCCGATCCGCCCGACGAAGATCACCTGCGCGCCCGCCTCCATCACCTCGAGGAGGCCCTGGCCGCGAACCCGGAGTCCGACCCGGAGGTCCAGCCGGACACCGAGACCAGCGATCCCACGCCAACGCCCGTGACCACGGTCACGCCCGACCTCTCCGCCACGGCCGAGCCCGAGTCGAGCTCGCCCGTTCCGTTCGTGGTGATGGGCGCAGGCGGCGGCATGCTGGTGGGCGGCCTCGTGGCGGCGCTCATCTCGCGTGGGGCCCGCAGCGACCTCGACGCGCTGTGCGACGCCGATGGCGGCTGCCCCCCGGACAGCAACTGGGAGAGCTTGCGGGACAAGGGGCAGCGCTCGGCCCGCACGGCCGACGTGATGATTGGCGTGGGGGCGGCGGCGGCGGTGACCGGCGTGGTGCTCTACTTCGTGATGCGCCCGGGTGACGACGACGAGCGCGCCAGCTCGAGCGACGCGGAGTCCGCGTCCGTGCAGGGCGGGTTCGGCTGTGACGCGACGGGCTGCATGGCCACCTTGGGAGGACAGTTCTGATGACCCGCATCTCCATGGTATCGCAGCGCGCCTCGCTCCTGCTCGGGTGGCTGCTGGCCTCGGGCGCCTTGACGGCGGGCTGCGCCGGTGACTTCGACGAGTACTACGCGGCCGACGGCGGCCCGGCGGACGGGAGCGCCGACGGCCAGGTGCCGGAAGACGGCGACGTGGACATGGAGACGGCCGACTTCGGCAGCGGGCCCTTCGATCTCGACGTCACCCTCGGAGGGACGGGCACGGGCAGCGTGGTGTCCGCGCCGAGCGGCATCAACTGCGGGGTGGACTGCAACCAGAGCTATGCGGGAGGCACCGAGGTCACGCTCATCGCCACCGCCACCGAGCCGGCGGTCGTGCAGTGGGGTGGGGCGTGCGCCGGGACCGCGGCAGACGACGCCTGCGTGCTGGACATGACCCAGCCGCGCGCGGTGACGGTCAACTTCGTGATCCCCGTCTACACGCTCACGGTGGTCTATGCGGGTGCGGGTCGCGGCGCCGTCACGTCGGATGACGGCATGGTGGACTGCGACGGAAACGGTGTGTGCGCCGTCGGCTTCGAGGTGGGGACCACCGTCACGCTCAGCGCGTTGGCGGGCTTTGCGTCGTCCTTCAGCGGCTGGTCCATGGACTGCGCCGGCCTCGGCGAGTGCGAGCTCGTCATGGACGAGGACAAGACCGTGGGGGTCACCTTCGACGACAGCGACGAGGTGTCCATGCTCATCTCGCGCGCCGGCACGGGTGAGGGCAGCGTCACCTCCGCCCCCGTGGGCATCGACTGCGGCGCCACGTGCTCGGCGGTCTTCGAGCCGGGTGAAGAGATCACCCTCACGGCGGCCGCGGCGGCCGGCTCCACGTTCATGGGCTGGTCCGGCGACTGCACCGGCACGGGTCTGACCTGCACCCTCACCATGAGTGCGGCGCGCAGCGTCACGGCCACGTTCAACGCCAACGTCTACACGCTTGGCGTCGAGCGCGCGGGCACGGGCATGGGCTCGATCAACACGGTGCCCAGCTCGGCCCTCGACTGTGGCACCACCTGTAGCCAGCTCTATCCTCACGGCACGGAGCTGGTGCTGAGAGCGATGCCCACCGCCGGCTCCACCTTCACGATGTGGAGCGGCGCGTGCTCCGGTACGGAGACGCTCTGTGCGTTGGAAGTCACCGAGGACGGTATGGCGACAGCCATCTTCACGCTGAACACCTACCGCGTGGACGCGGACGTGACGGGCCCGGGAAAGATCGTCTCCGGCGCCGGGGGCATCGACTGCGGCGCGGACTGCGATCAGATCTACGAGCACGGCCGCATGGTGACGCTGAACGCCATCGCCAACGACGGCGCCGCGTTCGCCAGCTGGGGTGGCGCGTGCGCCGGAGAGCTGACCGCCACGTGCGTCATCACGGTCACGGCAGCGGCCAGCGTCTCGGCCACCTTCACCGCCACGCAGCACACCGTCACCGCGTCCACCACCGACGTCGGCGTGGGCACCATCACGTCGGATGACGGCGGCATCAGCTGCGGCGCCGACTGCATGTCCAGCGTGTCGTTCGGAGACGTCGTGACGTTCACGGCCGCGGCGGCGGGGGGCTCCACGTTCATCGGCTGGGGCGGGGACTGCGCGGCGGAGCCCACCAACGTCTGCACGCTCACCATCGTCGGCGACACCACGGTGAGCGCCGCGTTCGTCATCGGCAACGAGTTCCTGACCGTGACCAAGTCCGGCACCGGGCAGGGCACTGTCGCCAGCGACGTCGCGGGCATCAGCTGCGGCGCCACCTGCGCCTCGTCGTTCCCGAACGGCACCATGGTCGAGCTGACGGCCACGCCGGCGGTCGGCTCCACGTTCACCAGCTGGTCGGGCGGCGTGTGTTCCGGCTCGTTGCCCACGTGCACCGTGATGGTGGACGACATGATCAGCGTGACGGCCGAGTTCACCGTGGACCAGCACACGCTGGACGTGGACCTCACGGGCGCGGGCAGCGGCACCGTCTCGAGCACCAGCGGCACCATCCTGTGCGGCACGGGCGGGGCGATGTGCAGCGAGACCGTCAACTACGGCACCACCCGCACGCTGAGCGCGTCATCGGACGCCGACAGCGTCTTCGTGGGTTGGGGCGGCGTGGAGTGCCCGGGCACGGGCCCCTGCATGGTGTCGGTCACCGCGGACGTCACGGTCCAGGCCCTCTTCGAGCCTGCGCCGTACGTGCTGACCGTGGCCAGAGGCGGCACGGGCACGGGCACGGTCGTCAGTGACGTGGCGGGCATCAACTGCGGCGCCGACTGCGACGAGACCTATCGGCATGGCGACATCATCGTGCTGACCGCCACGGCCAGCGCCACCAGCGACTTCGCGGGCTGGAGCGGCGCGGGCTGCGGCGCCGCCATGCAGTGCATGGTGACGCTCACCCAAGCGCAGACCGTGACCGCGCAGTTCAACCTCAAGCAGCACACGCTGACGGTGACCAAGCAGGGCAACGGCGCCGGCACGGTCACCTCGTCGCCGGGCGCCATCAGCTGCGGGGCCGCCTGCAACGCCTCCTACAGCCACGATACGGTGGTCACCCTGACGGCCACTCCGTCTGCCGGCAGCGATTTCACCACCTGGGGTGGCGCCTGCAGCGGCACCGGCACGTGCATGGTCACCATGGACCAAGTGCGGGACGTCACGGCCACCTTCACGCTCCGCCAGTACACGCTCACGGTCACGCGCAACGGGACCGGCTCGGGCACGGTGTCGTCCACTCCGGCGGGCGTCACGTGTCCGGCCAGCGGCGCGTGCACGGGCACGTTCAACCACGGCACGGTGGTGCAGCTGTTGGCCAACCCGGCCTCGTCCAGCGACTTCACCATGTGGATGGGCGCGGGCTGCACGGGCAACGGCACCTGCAACGTGACCATGACGGCCGCCACCACGGTGCCCGCTTACTTCACGCTCAAGCAGCACCAGCTCCTGGTCACTGTCGGCGGGTCGGGATCCGGAACGGTGACGTCCAATCCTGCGGTGATCAGCTGCACCAAGACCGGCGGAACGTGCATGTCCAACTTCACGCACGGCACCTCGGTCACGCTCACGGCGGCGGCCACCAGCGGCGGCGGCAACACGTTCGCGGCGTGGGGCGGTGCCTGCACGGGCGTCCTGACCAACATGTGCACCGTGGGCATGACCGAGGCGCGCAACGTCAGCGCCAGCTTCACCGTCGGCAGCAACAACCTCACCGTGTCCGTGAGCGGGACGGGCACCGTCACGTCCAACGTGGGCGGCATCTCGTGCACGTCCTCGGGTGGCATGTGCACGCAGAGCTACACGTTCGGCCAGGTGGTGCGCTTGACCGCCGCACCAGGCGTGGGCCGCAGCTTCGGCGGCTGGGGTGGCACCTGCATGACCGCCGGTATGGCGCTCACCTGCGACGTCACCATGGACGCCTCCAAGTCCGCCACGGCCACGTTCAACGTGCTGACCTACCCGGTGGAAGTGGAGATCGACGCGGCCGGCTGGGGCACCGCGCAGACTCCGGCGAAGGAGATCGACTGCCCGGGTGACTGCGACGAGACGTTGGCGCACGGGACCACGATCACCATCCAAGCGCTCCCCAACCCTGGGTACACCTTCGAGGGTTGGGTGGACGACACGCCCGGCGCCACGGGCGGCGACTGCACGGACCTCAACCCGGCCTACTGCACCATCAACGTCACGCAGGCTCGCCAACTGCGCGCCAAGTTCAGGCCCATCTACCACACGGTCACCGTGTCGAAGGCGGGCAACGGGAACGTCATCTCCACCGGCGGCGCCATCAACTGCGGCACCACCTGCTCGGGGTCGTTCCCCACGGGGGCAACGCTCCAGCTCACGGCCATGGCGGGCACGGGCAGCAGCTTCTCGTCGTGGACGGGGGCGTGCGCAGGCCAGGGGCCTGTCTGCAACTTGAACATCACGGGCCCGGTGAGCACGCAGGCGGTCTTCACGCTCAACAGCTATCCGGTCACCGTGTCGTTCACGGGGCTGTCGGTGGGAGACGTGCAGACTACCGACGGGTCCATCAGCTGCAGCGTGAACGGGGGGGCAGGCTGCACGGACATGGTCTCGCACGGCACCACGCTCACGTTCGTGGCGGGGGACATCTCCCCCCGCAGCAACGGTCCGGGAGCCAAGTTCGTGCGGTGGGCCTCCGGGCCTTGCGCCAACTCGACGTCCAGCAGCTGCACCACCACCGTCGCCGGTTCCATGAACGTGCAGGCGGAGTACGGCGCGACGCGCATCCTGACGGTGAACGTCACGGGTGGTCAGCTCACCAGCAACGAGCGCGTCGTGGTGCAGAACGTGGACTTCCCCTCCACCATCTGCGGTCCCGGCTTCAACGTCGGCTACGTCAACCCGCCGTGCGACTTCATCGTCCGCGAAGGGACGGCGGTTTCGCTCTCGGCGCTCCCCACGACGTTCCTCGGGTTTGCGAACTGGATGGTGCCGGTGCCACTCGGGTGCAACCCGAACAACGCCTCGTGCGGCTTCAACATGGGTCCACTCAACTTCACGATGACCGCTGATTTCGACTGACACGGAGCGGGCGCCCTCTATGATCGGGGCGTCATGCCCGGACCTGTCGAAGCCGCCGCGCCCCGCTCCCTCCACTTCGAGTACTGGTCTGATCCACTCTGCATCTGGGCGTACGTCGCCCAGGGCAAGCTGGAGCGCGTGATCGAGGAGTGGGGCCCACACCTCTCCATCCGCTATCGCATCGTGCCGGTCTTCGGCAGCCTGCCGCGGCGCTTCGCGTCGGGGAGCTGGTCTGCCGAAGGGCCCGCAGGGCGCCGTGTGGCCACCGCCGAGGTGGCTCGCGCGCAGGGCTGCCACGGAGTCAGCGGGGATCTGTGGACGGGCGACATGCCCTCCTCCTCGTGGCCTGCGGGTGCCGCCGCGAAGGCGGTGTTCCTGCTCGAGCAGCGCGGCGAGGCGGGGCCCGGCAGCGGCGCAGCGTACCTGCGTGCGCTTCGACGACGGGCGTTCGAGGCCAACGAGAACATCTGCCGACGCGTGGTGCAGCTGTCCGTCGCCGAGGAGACGGGCGTCGACCCACAGCGCTTGGACGCGCTGCTCGATGACGGCTTGCCCTTCGCGTTGCTCGCCGAGGATGACGAGGATCGCCGCACGGCCGGCGTACGCGGCTCGCCCAGCTACGTCTTCGACGGTGGTCGCGCGGTGCTCTACGGGAACTTCCCCTTCGAGGTGTTGCACTCCACGATGGAGCAGCTGCTGCGCGGACTGGGCATCGGCGCCTCGGCCTGCTGACTACCCGCCACGGACCCAGCGGGGTGATCTGGGGTATCGTTCCCACGTGGACGCCTCGGCCTACCCCCGAACGACGAGCTACCTGCGCCGCCTGCCGGCTGGGCTGCTCTCGCATCCGCATTGCGAGAGCAAGGCCTCGCTCTACAGGGAGGCCCTGCGCAACCTGCCACGCAAGCTCGATCTCGACGGGCTCGATCCACTGCTGGCGGACTACGTGCGCGACCCCCTGCCCATGTCGTCGTGGGTGCCGGAGGTCGTGAACACCGCGCTGTACCTGGCCATCGCGGACCAGGTCTTTGGCGAGGACGACAAGTTCCTGCTGTGGGTCTCGGACTTCAGCCAGCGTGTCTTCGAGGCCCCGATGTACCGCGTGTTGATGGCGGTGGCGTCCCCCGAGCGGCTGGCGGCAGGCGGCGAGCGGCGCTGGAACAACTTCCACACGGGGGTCGACTACGAGCTGAAGGTGGTCGAGCGCGGGACCCACAGCCGCTTCAGCTTCCCGCCGTACCTCTATGACAGCCTCGCCCTGCGGGCCACCCTGAAGGCCATCGAGGCCGCCTACCGCGCGAGCGGCGCGCGCGGGGCCACCTCCGGAGCTCATCGCCATTGGGCCGACCACTGCGGAGTTCCGGATCATCTGGTACCCTGAGCGGCCGGCGCGCTGAGAAGGTGCGCGAGGAGGAGCGCATGCAAGAGCCCCACGTCGACGACCGCTACTTCCCGCTGGTGGTGAACACCATTCCGGAGCGCATCCAGGCCGAGCACCTCCCCGCGTTCTTCGCCAAGACGGAGGCCATCCTCCGGCGGCGCCAGCCCTACGTCACCATCTCCGACGTCACCGCCTGCCGCGAGCTGCCCAACGCGATGGTGCGCAAGGCGCTCGCCGACTGGAGCAAGGAGTTCGACCCGCTGATGAAGCAGTACTCCGCGGGCTCCGCCATCGTCATCACCTCACCGCTGGTACGCGGTGGCCTGACCGCCCTCTTCTGGCTGGCCCCGCCGCCGTACCCACAGCAAGTGGTGGCCACTCTCAACGAAGCCGTCGACGTCGTCAGCCGGTACTACACCGCGGATGGCCACGCGCTGCCCGAGGGCTTCCGCACGTACGCCGCCGAGGCACGCGCCAAGCCGCGGCGCGCGGGGTAGGGCGGGGGAGGGCGAGACCGAGGCCGAGACCGAGGCCGAGACCGAGACCGAGGCCGAGACCGAGGCCGAGACCGAGGCCGAGGCCGAGACCGAGACCGAGGGCGAGACCGAGTCGGAGACCGCGGCCGAGTCCGCAGCCGAGTTCAGGCGTGCGCGCAGGGCGGAGCACCCGAAGCGGCGCTCGCAGGGTCGAGCTGCACTCCCGTTGCCTCGATCGATGGCCGATGAGCGTAGCGCGTTGCCCTCGCCTCGCTGGCACGTTGCTGGCGTTGAGGAACCCGTCGGCCCGCGGCCCCGCGATGAACGGATCGAGAGGCGCGCTCGATGTGTTCATCGGCTTCGTGGCGGAGGTTGAACGCAAGGCCCACGCGAGGTTCACCGTGGTGGTCCTGCACCTCGCGGCGCGTGCGAAGGGTGTGCACCCCGCAGAAGGGGATGGGGGCCGGCTGACGCCGCGGAAGCTGCCGAGCAGCGCTGCGTCGGCCGGCCTCGGACTCGGTCAGCCTCGGACTGCTGGTCTCGGCCTCGACTGTCTCGACTCGGCCTGGTGGTGTCGGGGCCCGCCATGGGTACTACGAGCTCCGGCCGCTCGATGTGCTGGGGTGTCAGGACCTCGTGTTGGTGGATGTGCGGCCGCTCGTGGATCTCACGCGTGGGTTCGGGCACATCGCGGGGGTGCGGCAGCGGCTGGGGGCGGACGTGCGTGCGAGTGGGCTCCCACTGCCGAAGAACACGCCGGTGGTGCTGGTGTGCAACAACGGCCACGAGAGCCGACGCCTGGTCATCGCGCTCGTCGCGGAGCACGGCTTCACCGAGGTGTTCCACCTGGTGGGCGGGATGCTGCGGTGGACCGCCGAGGAGCGGCCCGTGAGCATGACGCCCAGCTGGGTGGTGCTGCCGTGAGCGCCGCCGTGTTCCACCCGTGCGCCTCAGCCGGCGAGGTCTGCTACGTGGGCCTCGGCGCGAACCTGGGCGACCGCCACCACTCCTTCGACAGCGCGCTCGAGCTCATGCCCGGCGTGGTGGAGGCGCAGAGCCCGCGCTACGAGACGGTGCCCATCGGGCCCCCGCAGCCTTCGTTCCTGAACGCGGCGGTGCGTCTCCGAACGGCGCTGGCCCCCCTCCAGCTGCTGGAAGCGCTGCTGGCCATCGAGCGCACGCTCGGCCGCGACCGCGCCCAGGAGACCCGCTGGGGTCCGCGGACGCTGGACCTCGACGTGCTTCTCTGGCCGGGGCGCATCCTGGACGAGCCGCGGCTCCATGTTCCCCATCCACGCCTGGAGGACCGGGCCTTCGCGTTGGCGCCCCTCCTGGACGTCCTGGCGGACGGTGACCCGGCGCGGCGCGCGGCTTTCGAGCGCCAGCTGACGGCCCTCGGAGGCCGCCCACCGCTGGCCGTCCGGCCCTCCGGCAGCCCGTCGAATGGGCCCACGTGTTCGGAGGTTGTAGAGCGCGCAAATGCTGGGTACCCTGACGCACCCGGAAATTCCGGAGCGATCGCGAAGAAGTAGCCATGTCCGACACCCGCAAAGACGAACGAACCGATCTCTCGCTGAAGGTGCGCTTCAAGAGCGCGAACCTGGATGAGTTTGTCGAGCACTACAGCACCGACATCTCGCGGGGTGGCCTCTTCATCAAGTCGAAGAAGCCCATGGCGGTCGGCACCCTGCTGAAATTCGAGTTCCAGCTCAAGGATCAGTCGCGCCTGATCCACGGGGTGGGGCGCGTGGCCTGGACGCGCGGTGAAGACGTCGCATCGGAGAACGCGCCGCCGGGCATGGGCATCAAGTTCATCAAGATGGACGCAGAGAGCCGTGACCTGGTGCACAACATCGTGGAGCGCCGCGGCGAGCAGCCTGGCCGCTACGATGAGGGCGATCCCGCACAGGCGCCGCAAACGTCGGCCAGCTTCTTCCCCGACGGCCCTCCCGCCGAGCTGCCGGCACACGAGGACCGCACCAACGTGCGCCACGCGGCGGACTTCCTGGCGTCCGCGCTCGCGGCGGGCAACGCCGACAAGACCGCTGCCGAAGAAGCGGCGGCCAGCGCAGAGGCCGCGCGTCGTCGTGGGCTCGAGATCCAGGCACGGCGCGAGGCCGAGGCCAAGGCCGGGCTCGGTGGCGGCGTGGCCGACATCCCGCGCACCATGGCCCCAGCCGAGGGCTTCGACGACGAAGACGAGGCTACGGTGGTCGCCGACCGCGGCATGCTCGCGTCGGACGTGGCCGCCCTCATGCGCGGCAGCAACCCTCCTCCCGAGCCCGTGAAGCGCGCCGGTGCCGCCGAGGGTGTGGTCGTCGCGGCAGACCCCACGCCCGCCCCGCGCAAGCCCGTCACGCAGGACAAGCCGGTCGCGCGAGACAACCCCACCTCGCCTGCGCCCATCTCGGCGCCGCCGGCGTCCGAGAGCAACACCGGCATGATGGTGGCGGTGCTGGCCGTCTTGCTGCTCATCGGCGGTGCCGTCTGGTTCTTCGCCTTCCGGGAGGGGCCCACGCCTCCGCAGGCCACTCCCGTGGCCGTCGAGCCCAACACGGACGAGACCGCCCTCGCTCCCGAGCTCCCACCCGAGGTGCCCGAGGCTGTCGTGGACGCTGGCACCGCCGCGGTGGTTCCAGAAGTGGCCGCCGTCCCCGTGCCCACGCACGACGTGTCCTTCACCACCACGCCGGCGGGTGCGGTGGTGCGCGTGAATGGCGAAGAGCGCGGCACCTCGCCGGTCAGCGTCGCGCTGCCCATCGGTCAGGAAGTGGTGGTCACGCTCAAGGCGCCCGGCTACGCCGAGGAGTCGCGCACCCTCACTGCCACCGAGACCACGGGCGCTCAGCGCGTCAGCCTCACCCGCCTGCCCTACGTGCTCAAGGTGGAGACCAACGCGCCCAACCCCACCATCGGGGCGCTGCGCCGCACGGCCAACGCCAGCGGCGAGATCGAGCTGCAGACCATTCCCGCCGTGTTCCAGCTGGCGGTCATGGCCGATGGCTTCGTGCGCGTGACACGCGACCTCCGCAGCGCCGAGTTCGTCGAAGAGAACGGCGCCATGCGCCTCACCGTGCAGGTGCAGCTGACGGCACGCGAAGCGCCCGTGCGCCCCACGCGAGCCGCCCCGGTCGAGGACCCCAGCAGCGTGCAGCTGCCGACCCCCACCATGATCTCCACGCCAGAGGCGGAGCCCGAACCCTCTGGCACGCCCGAGCCTGCACCCGCGCCGGCCCCTGCGCCCGAGCCCGCGCCGGCCCCCGCGCCTGCGCCGGCCCCTGCCGCCGGCGAGTGAACCCGTGTTGGCTGACGGGCGCTCGCCGCCGTTGCCACCGCCCTCCGTGCCGCACGACGCATCGCCTCAGGCGGTGATGCACGTCGTTCGGCACGCGCCCGTCTTTGCGGCGACGCGGCCGATCATCGAGAGCCTGGTGGTGGACGGGCGCTGGCCCACGCTCGCCGAGCTCGGGCAGGTGGCCGCGCTGCGCTGCGAAGCCGACCAGGGTCCGCGTCGGCGACGGGGGCTGCGCCCGCGCGCGGAGCTCTACGACGCCCAGATCGCCGAGCGTTCTGTGCTCCCCACGCGCCCAGAGAACTGGCACGACCTCTTCAACGTGGTCACCTGGGCGACCTTCCCGCTGGCCAAGCGGGCGTTGCACGCGCGGCAGTTTCGGCGCCTGGCCGAGCGGGTCCCGGAGCACTTCGACAAGCTCCCCGGCGCGCGCAGCGAGGAGCAGAGCGCGCTCACGCAGCTGGACGAAGGCGGCATGGTGATCTCGCTTCCACCGTCACCCGGCGAGTCTGCCGCCGCCCACGCCCAGCGTCTCGAAGCGCTGCTGCTCTCCCTGCAGACGCTCGCCATCGCGCGGGTCCCGCTCGATGCCGCGCACCTCGCCCCCTTCGGCGCGGCTTGCCGTGTCTTCGGCCACGCGCTCCACGAGCACCTGGCCCTCGGCGGGCTCACGCCGCGCGCCACCCTCGTGGTCCTGCCGGTCCCGCCCGAACAGCTGGACGCCGCCCTGGCCGAGCGCCTGGCCGACGAGAGTTGCCCCTTCCGGTGTGCGCCCGCCAGCGCGTGGGTCACCCGAACCTTGGACACTACAGGCTGAACAGCTTCCTGCGGGGGAGGTGTACGTGCCTGTAGCTCGCTGGGCTGCGGTGTAGTACCTTCGGGAAATGCTCACGTGTGCTGGAGGCGCTCCCCAGGCGCCAAGGGTCGATCAGAAAAAGCCGAGCGTGTTCGTGCGTCGCATCGCGTGCCTCTGCACCTTTCTGTTTTCAGCGGTGTTCTTGGCCAGCTGCGCCGAGGAGTCGAACGAGCTCTTCGTCGACATCCGCTGGCAGGTGAAGTGCCCCCAGGGTGCACCCAGCTGCTTCCCCAGCCAGCACCAGCCCCATGACATCTTCACGTTCGTGGGGGGCGCCTCCAACGAGGATCCAGCGTTGCCCGTGGCGCTCTCCTGCCGCATCGAGCCACGCGGTGCAGACAACGTGCTCTGGAACTTCTCCGCCATCACCAACGAGTACCGGCTCACGGTCCGCAACGCCGTCATCCCGCGCACGGGCGGCCCCGTCTCCGGCGACAACTGCGAGGTGGAGTTCGTGGATGCGGTGAACACGTACGTGGGCGCGTGCGGCTCGGCGCCGCTGAGCGACGAACAACCGTGCCGCTTCTCGTCCGTGGGCTTCGCCTACGAGGACCGCGTCATGGGCCTGTTCGGGCCCACACTGAGCACCTCGCTGGCGTGCGAGGGCATCCGCGCGCCCAGCACGGCCATCCTGGTTCGCAACCTCTACGCGCCCAACGTGCGTGGCGAGGTGGTCAACGGCCTGGCGCCCATCCACATCGTGAACTGCGAGGGCATGCCCCTCGATTGAGCTCAGGCGAAGGCGCGCGAGAGCGAGTCCACGTGCGCGCGCGTCCAGTCCGGGGCGAACAAGTGCGGCAGCTCGATGCGCTGCGCCTTGATGGCAGCCTCCAGCTTCGCGAGGCTGTCGCGCTGCACGTGCTCGCGCAGCACGCGCGCCCGGCCGGCGCGGGCCAAGGTGGCGGCCGGACTGTCAGCCCCCAGCTTGGCGGGCAGGTCCATGAGCGCCTGCGCCTCGCTCAACTGGAAGAGGTACGGCAGCTTGCGGTTCACCACCAGCGCGCCGATGCTCATCTGCAGCTCGCTCACCAGCGCGTTGTGCAGCTCGATGGTCTCGTTGGCCGGCATGTCCTCGGGCAGCGTCACCAGCACGGCGCCTGCCTGACGCGGGTCGCGGAACATCTCGAGCGCGCGGTCGGCCTCTTTGCGCAGCAGGCCCGGCGGGGCGACGTCGTGGATGACGCGTGGCACGCGCAGCATCTCGAGCCCGTGGCCCGTGGCCGGTGCGTCCAGCACCACCAGGTCGTAGTCGGGCGCCCCGCTGGGCGGCGACACGTGGAAGAACGCCTTGCCCAGCATGCTCCAGGCCTCGATGCCGGGTGTGCCACGCAGGAAGTTACGCACCACGCGGTTCTCGAAGACCGCCTTGTAGAGCGCGCGCACCTTCAGGATCATGAGACCGTACTCTTCGAGTGCGACCTTCGGGTCCATGTTCACCACGTCCAGGTTCGGCGCGACGTTCACGATCTCGCTGCCGATGGGCGGCACGTCCAGCATGTGGCTGAGCCGCTCCTTGACGTTGGTCATGCAGATCAACGTGCGCTTGCCACGCCGTGCGCCCGCCAGACCGAGCGCCGCGCTGACGGTGGTCTTGCCCACGCCGCCCTTGCCGACGACGATCAGAAACTTGCGGTCCAGCAGGTGCGCCATTTGCCGGTGGTAGCAGAGTGAGCGCCGCTTGGCACCCTACTCGGCGGCCTGGGTGCCCTTGCTCTCGTAGAACTGCTGGTACCAGTGGCGCAGCGGCCCCAGCTTGCCATCGCCATCACACAGGATGGGCTTCTCGACGTAGACCTTGTGCTCCCAGACCGCGATGTCTTCCTTGAAGCCCACCAGCAGGTTGTTGGCGTACTGCTCCTGGAACTGCTCGGTCTGCTTCTTGTCGCCACCCGGCTTCACCTGCAGCATGACGCCGAACCACAGGTGCAGGCTGTTGGGCCCAATGGGTGTGTGGCAGTTCACGATCTTGTTCTGCAGGTACCCGTCCATCGCCGAGATCTGGAAGCTGGGGCCGTAGTACGTGGTGCGCGACTTGAAGTAGTCCTTCCCGCCGCCGCGCGGGTAGGCCACGCCCTCGATGACCTGCACGGCCTCGTAGCCGTTGTACTCGTTGGCGAACACGTCGATGTGCGTGCCGTGGATGGGCGCAAAGTGCGCCTTGTCGGCCACGTTCTCCACGATCTCGCGCGGGTGCGTCTTGATCTCGAGGCGCTGTGGGCTCCAGCGGTTCCAGGTAGGGTCTTCCCACTCTGGCAGGCGTGGGATCTGGTAGTCCGGCGCGCCGCCGTCCGGGTCGTTCCACACGAAGATGAAGCCGTTGGCCTCGTCGGTGGGGTGCGCGCCGATGCGCGCGCGCGGCGGGATGCGCTTGGCATAGGGCACCTCCACGCAAGCGCCGTCGGGGCCGAACTTCCACGCATGGAACGGGCAGCGCACGCAGTCGCCCTCCACCTTGCCGCCCACGCCGAGGTCCGCGCCGAGGTGCGGGCAGTACGCGTCCGAGATGTGCGCCACGCCGTCTTCGCCGCGGTACACGATCATCTGCCGCCCCAAGTAGTGCACCGACTTGATCTCGCCGGCGGGGATCTCGGTGGACAACCCAACAGGGAACCAGCCTCGGGGATAGCGATGGGGGGCAGTGCTCTCGGTCATCACGCGTTCCTTTCCAGGAGGGGCTCGCTCTGCATAGCGCATCACGGGGCGCCGGTCACGCTTCGCGAGCGCGCGGCTCGCCACGAATAGCGCAGCAGTTCCGAATGGGTACACGCCACGAACGATACGGATATGGGCTGTAATTCCGAGACGCCTCGGGGGGCATCTGGCATCCTGCCCGCATGCGAATTCGCCGCGCCACGCCCCTCTTCCTCCTGCTCTCGCTCAGCGTGCTTCCGCTCTGGGGGTGTTCCAGTGACAGCAGCAGCATCACGCCGGCCGTCACCGCCTACTGCCGTGACCACGACGCCCGCGAAGTGGAAGCCCGCATCACCGAGGTACTGGCCGGTCTCACGCTGGAAGAGAAAGCCAACCTGATGCGCGGCTCGTTTCCGCTGCCGCGTCAGGGCACGTGGCAGGCGGCCATGCTGCCGGCCAAGGGCTTCCCCGGCTTCCGCATGCTGGACGGTCCGCGCGGGGTGAGCCGGCTCGGTGGCGCGACGGGCACGGCGTTCCCCGTGGGGATGGCTCGTGGCGCCACGTGGGACCCCGCGCTCGAGGCCGAGGTGGGCGAGGCCATCGCCCTCGAGCTGCGCGCGCGCGGCGCGGACACGCTGCTGGCCCCCACGGTGAACCTGCTGCAGCACCCGCTCTGGGGACGCGCGCAGGAGACCTACGGCGAAGACTCGTTCCACGTGGGCGCCATGGGCACCGCGTTCGTGCAGGGCGCGCAGGAGCACGCGCTCTGCGTGGTGAAGCACTTCGCGGTGAACAACATCGAGAACACGCGCCTGACGGTGAACGTCACCGTGGACGAGCGCGCCCTGCGCGAGGTGTTCCTGCCGCACTTCGAGCGCATCGTGACCGAGGCCAACGTCGCCGGCGTCATGACCTCGTACAACCGCGTGAACGGGCAGTACTGCAGCCAGAACGCCCATCTGCTGCGGGACATCCTGCGCGGCGAGTGGAACTACGCCGGGCTCGTGATGAGCGACTGGGTGTGGGGCACGCACGAGACCGTGCCCGCCATCGAGGCGGGGCTCGACCTCGAGATGCCCGCCGAGATCATCTACGGCGAGCCGCTCGCGGATGCCGTAGATGACGGCGACGTGCGCGAGGCGCAGCTGGACACGGCGCTGCGCCGGATGTTGCGCGCGCAGTACTGCTACAGCCTGGACTCGAACCCGGCCACGCCCGACGACGCCGCGGTCGGGACCCCCGCCACCCTGGCCCTCGCCCAGCGCGTGGCCGAGCAGAGCATCGTCCTGCTGAAGAACGATGGCGCGCTGCCCATCGAGCGCGCGGCGGGGCTCGACATCGTGGTGGTGGGCCAGCTGGCCGACGTGGCCAACATCGGCGACCAGGGCAGCAGCGCGGTCACGCCCGTGGCCGAGGTGGTCACCGCGGTGGACGGACTCGCCGCAGCGGCGGGGAGCGCCACCGTCACGCACGTGGCTGGCGACCTGAGCATGATGGCGGACCGCGACCTCGTGGCGGGCGCCGACGTGGTCATCGTGGTCGTGGGCCTCGACACCCTCAGTGAGGGCGAGGGCAACATCGCCGCAGGCGACCGCTCGTCGCTGGCGTTGCCAGCCGCACACCTGGCGCTGCTCACCGAAGCCGCGGGCTTGAGCGACAACGTGGTGGTGGTGCTGGAGGGGGGCTCGGTGCTCGACGTAGGCCCCTTCGTGGACTCGGTGCAGGCCATCGTCATGGCCTGGTACCCCGGCATGCAGGGCGGCCACGCCATCGCGCGCGTACTCTTCGGCGAGCACGTCCCCAGCGGGCGCCTGCCCATGGCCTGGCCCATGGACGAGGCGGACCTGCCGCCCTTCGACTCGGTCAGCAACGAGGTCACGCAGGGCCTGTTCCACGGCCAGCGGCACCTCGATCGCGAGGGCGTGGCGGCGCGCTACGCTCTCGGCTACGGCCTCTCCTACACCACGTTCGTGTACGACTCCGTCATGCTGGACACCGTGGCGCCCGCCGCCGACGGAACGGTCACGGCTACGGTGCGCGTGCGCAACACGGGCGACTACGAGGCCATCGAGACGGTGCAGCTCTACGTGCGCTCGCCCGGCACCGAGGTGGAGCGCGCCGTGCGAGACCTGCGTGCCTTCGCGCGGGTGGAGATCCCTGCAGGTGGCACCCGCGACGTGGAGCTCCAGTTCTCGGTGGCGAGCCTGGCCTACTACGACGAGGCCGCTGCCGGCTGGGCGCTCGAGCCCGGCAGCTACAGCGTGGACGTGGGGCGAAACGGAAGCGACCTGACGCTGAGCGCCACGTTCACGCTCGTCGAGTGAGCGCCGGCGGCGGCGCACCCCCCGCGCCGCCGCCGCCACTCGACGCTCAGACCGCGGGGCTCGGCGCCAAGGCCGGGCCGGTGCGGTCCGCTCTCGGCTCCTCACGGCGCACCAAGTTGGACTTGCCGCGCTGCGTGTCGAAGCCCACGGCGAATTCCTCGGCGTCTTCCCCCGGCAGGATGCCCGCGACGAAGAAGTAGTCCGCGTACACCTTGCCCGACGTCACCTCCAGCACGAGGTAGCCCTTGCGCGACAGCTGCACGTACTCGAGGTGCGGGCTCTGCTCGACGATGCCGGCGGCGATGCGCTCCGCCAGGTTGCCCGCGGCGATGCCCGGCGACGTCACCGAGGTGGTCACGAACTCCACCGCGGCGGCGTCCTGCGTGGGGTCCACGCCTTCGGCATACGGGTCGTCCACCAGGTGCCCCACCCAGCTGGTGTGGATGTCGCCTGTCAGCACCACCGTGCGCCCGGCCGCGTGCGTGCGGATGCTCGAGAGCAAGCGCGAGCGAGCGCCCGGGTAGCCATCCCACTGGTCCAGGTTGAACGGGCTTCCACCCGAGAGGCTGAGCTGCGCCACCATCACCTGCTGCGCCAGGATCACCCAGCGCGCCTCGCTCTGCTCGAGCTCCGCGTCGAGCCAGGCCTCTTGCTCGGCGCCCAGCAGGCTGCGTGAGGCGGCCTCGCCCGGCAGCTCCGACGTGCTCCCAAACTGCAGGTCACGCCCCTCGAGGCGCGTGTCCAGCAGCACGATGTCCGCCAGGTTCCCGTAGCGCAGCGTGCGGTAGATGCGCTGCATGCCCGGGTCACGGATGGGCATCCACTCGAAGTACGCCTGCCTCGCAGCCTGCTTGCGCGCGGTCCAGGTGCCCTCGGTGTCCAGCTGGTGGTTCTCGGCGCCGTCTTCGTAGCTGTCGTTGGCGCTCTCGTGGTCGTCCCAGATGGGGATGACCGGGTGCTGCTGGTGCAGCGCCTGCAGGTCCGGGTCGCGGCGATACTGCGCGAAGCGCATGCGGTAGTCGGCCAGCGTCACGATCTCGTGGGCGGGCTCGTACTCGCGCACGCTCCCGTATTCGCCGGTGGCGTACTCGTAGATGTAGTCGCCCAGGTGCAGCACTGCGTCCAGGTCCTCGCGCTCTGCGATGCGTCGGTAGGCGTGGAAGTAGCCGTGCCCGTAGCTGGCGCACGACGTGACCGCGAAGCGCAGGGCCTTGGCCTCACCGCCCTTCGGCGCGCAGCGGGCGCGGCCCACCATGGACGTCCGGCCCTGCGCGGAGAAGCGGTAGTAGTAGTCGCGACCCCAGACCAGGCCGCGCACGTCTAGCTTGGCGGTGAAGTCCACCGCGGCGCCGGTCATGGTGGTGCCCGCCTCCACGCGGTCCACGAAGTCGGGGTCGAGGGCCACCTCGTAGAAGACCTCGACCGTGCTGCCGAGATCGGCAGGCGTCACGCGCGTCCAGATGACGAAGCCATCTTCGAGCGGGTCACCGCTGGCCACGCCGTGCGTGAACAGCGATGCCGGGCCCGGGGCGCCCGTGTATGGATCCGTGGGCAGGTCGGTGGGCAGCGGTGGGAGCGAGTCGTCGCAGCCCAACAAGTTGCTGCTGGCCGCCACCACGCCGAGCGCGCTGGTCGACTTGAGCCACTCGCGCCGCGAGAGCCTGCTGGGCTTGCGGTCGGTCATTCCACGATCTCGATGCTGAAGAAGCTGGTGGTGCCGCTGACTTCGTTGGCCACGACGAGCATGTCCATGCCCGTGGGGCTCTCAGCCGCGGGGATGAAGACCATGCCCTCGGGGCCGAGGTCACCCGCTGCGCTGAGCTCCGCTTCCACGTCGCCATCGAAGTCGAGGGCCAGGTCGCGCGGCGAGATGTACTGCACGAAGCGCGGGCTCTCGGGGTGGGTGATGTCGTAGACCATGATGCCGCTCATGCGCTCGAGGCCGATGAAGGCGAACGTGGCGCCGCGGATGACGCCCAACGTGAGCGCCTCGGGCTCCGGGCCCTTGTCGTCCGAGCGGGTGTCGCCGCCGAAGCCCTCGTGGTTGGAGTTGAAGAGCGCGCCGAAGCGGTTGGCGGTGATGCGCTCGAAGTCGTTGCCGCTGTCGTACACCAGGTCGCCGGTGAGGCCGTCCCGGATCGAGAAGGAGCGCGCGCCGAAGGCGTGGATCACGTCGATGTCGCCGTCACCATCGGTGTCGCCGCTGGCGGTGGTGGTGCGCAGGCGGGACAGCGCAGCGTTGGTCTGGAGCACGGCGGCGTTCGGGAAGACCGCGGGGTCGAGCGTCTCGCTGCCCACGCGGGTCTCCTCGTCGAAGCCGTCGTAGGCGCGCGCGTCACCCTCGTTGGCCGTCACCACGTAGGTTTGTCCGGCCACGTCGTACGCGGCGATGGTGTCCGGCATGTACATGCCGAAGACGGGCCAGTTGGCGAGACGCACGCCGCCGTCGCGATCGCCCGGGTCCAGCTCGTTGCCCGGCAGCGAGTGGTCCTTGAGGCCCAGCGGCAGGATGTCCACCACGCTCAGGCTGGTGAGGTCGATCAGCGCCAGCGCGTTCGCCTCTTGCAGTGACGCCCAGGCGAAGCTGTCGTCGCCCGACACCGTGATGTACTCGGGCTCGAGGTCCTGCGACACCGAGGCGCCGGGTCCGAAGATACGCACGCCGCTGGCGCGCAGCGAGTTGATGTCGCCGTCGAACGCGTTGAAGTCGAGCGTGGTGACCGTGGGGGGCGTCACGAAGCCGCTGCCGATCTCGATGACTGAGATGGTGCCCTCGGGGTCCACGTCGTAGGCGTCGTTGGGCTCGCCCTCGTTGGCCACCAGCACGCGTGCGCCGTCGTGTGTGAACGTCAGCATGTCCGGGAGCGCGCCCACTTCCACGGCGGCCAGCAACTCGAGCGTGGCCGCGCGGTAGAACGCCACGATGCCGGGGTCGGTCTTCGGGTCGGCTTCGATGGCGACCGCCAGCACACCGTCGTAGACGGCCACGCTGTTGGCGGCGCCCAGCGCGCGCGTGTCGGCGGCGGTCACGTCGATGGTGCTGATCAGCGTGGGGGCGGTCGGGTCTGCGGGGTTCAGCACGTCCACCGTGGCGGCCTGCGCGTTCACCACGAAGACGCGCTCCGACAGCGCGTCGAAGGCCACGATCTCGGCGGCGCCCTCGGCGAAGGCCCCGGTCTCGAAGCGCCCCTCGTGACGCAGCAGGATGCCGCGGATGGGGGACACCGCGTCGTCACCGTCGGTGCCCGGCGTACCGGGAGTGCCGGGGGTTCCCGGAGTGCCGGGGGTTCCCGGAGTGCCGGGGGTGCCCGGAGTGCCAGGCGCGCCATCCGTGCCCGGCGTGCCCATCGGACCGGTCGGTCCCGTGGGACCCGTCGCCCCGTTGGCGCCGTCTTCGCCACAGCCCAGGAGCAAGAGCCCCGTGAGCAGGCAGAGCAGCACGGAGCGGGCGCTGCGGGTGGGAATGCGTCGGGGGGTGCGCTGCGTTGGCGTCGGGCGGTTCGTCATCTCGGACCTCGTCATGTGAGTTCCGCGAGGTGTACTTCCGAGCCTTGGTGGCAGCCTGCGACGACTCCGCGTGGCGCGTGTCATGTTGCCATGAGGCGTGGCGGTGGGTGACGCGCGTGACGAGTGGGTGGCGTTGGTGGCTGCCGCGCGCCCGCGTTGCGCGGGCGCTACACGCGCGTGCCGCGAGCTACTTCTTGGCCTCGAAGTCGAGCGACGCCGAGTTGATGCAGTAGCGCTGACGCGTTGGAGCGGGGCCATCCGGGAACAGGTGCCCCAGGTGCCCGTCACAGTGGGCGCACACCACCTCCACGCGGGTCATGCCGTGGCTCGTGTCACGGCGCTCGGTCACGCGTCCTTCTTCGATGGCCCGCGAGTAGCTGGGCCAGCCGGTGCCCGAGTCGAACTTGTCCGCCGAGCTGAAGAGCGGCGCACCGCAGCCCGCGCAGCGGTAGGTACCATCGGCGTGGTGGTCGTAGTAGTGCCCCGTGAACGCGCGCTCCGTGCCGCACTGGCGCAAGACGGCGAACTCCGTGGGCGTCAGGCGCGCGCGCCACTCCGCGTCGGTCAGCGTCAGCTTCTCACCAGCGTCGGGCTGGCTGAAGCGCTCGGGGCGGTCGGGCTCTTTGGTGTCGTGACGGGACATGCGGGGCTCTCCACGGGAGGGGGTGTCGGGAGGGTAGCAACGGAACCGCTCGGGAGCGACGCAACCGGCGACGCGAGCCACCGAGAACAGGAAGATGGTACCTTCCTCGTCGATGAGCACCGCCCTCCGCCGAGCGACGTATGCCGACATCGAAGCGCTCCCAGAGCACGTCACCGGCGAGCTGATCGATGGCGTGCTCTACACGCAGGCACGGCCGGCGGGGCCTCACCTCATCGTCGCCTCCGGCCTCGCCACCGCCCTCGACGGGCCCTTCGGCCTGGGTGTGAACGGGCCCGGAGGATGGATCTTCATCTACGAGCCCGAGCTCCACTTCGGCGGCGACGTGCTCGTCCCCGACCTTGCGGCCTGGCGCATCGAGCGCCTTCCTCTCGCATCGCGTCGCGAGAAATTCTTCACGATTGTCCCCGACTGGGTCTGCGAGGTCGCGTCGCCCTCCACGTCCATGCGAGATCGTCGAGTCAAAGCGCCCCTCTACGCGCGGGCGGGCGTCACGCATCTCTGGCTGGTCGAGCCCGTGGAGGGGCGCATCGAGGCCTACGAGCGACGCGATGAACGTTGGCTGGTGGCGGGCACGTGGGGCGACGATACCGATGCGCGCATTCCGCCGTTCGACTCGGCCCAGCTCGACCTCGCGCGCCTCTGGACGCGCGCCGGTCGCGAGCCGTAGCGTCACGTCAGAGCTTCACCCACGTCAGCTCGTGGCGGTTGTGCGCCAGGTGCATGAGGCGCGAGCCCGGGATGGCCGCGAAGGCCGCGACGGTGGCATGGTCGGTCTCGCCCTGGAACTTCAGCGTGCACACGAACCGCTTGGCCGCCCCTGCCGCTAGCCACGCCTGCACCATGGTCAGCAGCCGCGCCGGGTAGCAGATGACGTCCGAGAAGAACCAGTCGAACGGCGTGCGCACGTAGTCCTCGGGGCGCTGCGCGAAGGCGCTCCCCACGAGGCTCTGCACGTTGGGCAGCGCGGCGATCTCCGGCGCCAGAGGCGCCTTGTCCACGCTGGTGACCTGCGCGCCGAGCTTGGCCAGCACCCACGTCCAGCCCCCGGGAGAAGCGCCCATGTCGAGGCAGCGCTCGCCGGGCTGGGGCTGCTGCTGGAGCAGCGTGAACACTTCCCACAGCTTGCGGTACGCGCGGCTGGGCGGGCCCTCGCGGTCCTCGGCGAACTCGATCTCCCCGTGCGGGAACGGGCTCTGGCGCGTGGCCGAGAACAGCAGGCGGTCACGCGAGAGCAGCGTGTAGGCCCCCATCGGCGCGCTGGGCAGCGGCGACGGGAACGTCCACGCGCGCGTCTTGATGGGCGGCAGGGCCTCGCCGATCAGCGCGAGGCGCCGATGCTGCACGTCGCCATACGGCACCCAGTTGCGCTGCACCGCGCGCAGGGCGTTGGCGGCTTCGTTGATGGAGGCCACCACCAAGTGCTGCGGCGCGAGCCACACGTCTTGCGCCCACACCGAACGGCGCGGCGCGCCAGCGCATAGGACCAGCCGGCCGTGCTGGTGCCACGCAGGCCCCACCTCGCGCAGTACTTCGGCTTCGAGGCCGGGCGGGGCCAGGTAACCGGTGAGCTGCGCGGGGACCTCGACCGGGGCCTCCACGAAGGGCGCCTCCACCGGCTTCGTCGCTGTGGGGCGCGACTTGCTCTCTGGACGGCTGGGCTTGCGCGACCCGCCTGCGGGCGGCTCGTTGCGCGGTGCACCGGTGGGCGTGGCCTTTCGCGGGGCGCTTCCCGTCGGGCCCTTGCGACCCACATCGTCGGCCGGCGCCTTGCGCCCCTGCTCTCGGCGGCCGCGCAGGGGTTTCGGCTCGCTCTTCGCGGGGCGGGGAGAGCGCGGCGCCGCGCTCACGGACGGGCAGCCTTCACGGCCTTCACCACGCCATGACGCCGCACGTGCTCGGCCAGCAGCACGCCGGCCGCGGTGGCCACGTTCAGGCTCTCCACGCTGCCCGTGCCGGGGATGAACACGGCGCGCCGCGCCAACTTGCGGAGCGCGTCCGAGATGCCCTCGCGCTCGGCGCCGAGCGCCAGCACACAGCGCGGCGGCAGCTCCACGGTGAACACGCTCTCGCCCTCGTGCGCGTCGGCCACGAACAGCGGCAGCCCGCGCTCTTTGAGGGCCACCAGCGCGTCCGCGGGGCGGTTCAGGCGGATGATGTCCACCGCCTCGGCGCCGCCCTCGGCCACGCGCGTTCCGGCAGGGCCCAGGCCCGCCGCGTCGGCCGCTGGCACCAAGATGGCGCGCACGCCGAAGTGCGCCGCCGTGCGCACGATGGCGCCCAGGTTGTGGGGGTTCTTCACGCCGTCCAGGTAGAGCACGCGCACGGCGTCCGGGGCGCTCTTGCGCTGCATCGCAGCCACTTCGTTCAAGAGGTCGTCGAAGCTCGGCGGCGGAGCCGGGTCCACGTAGAAGCACACGCCCTCGTGGTGCACGCCGCCCGTGATGGTCGCGAGGTCCTCCGCGCTGACGATGTTGTACCCCAGGCGACGCCGGGCCATGTCCTCCACGAACCAGCCGAAGTCGCGCAGGCGCTCCTGCACGAGGAAGGCCTTGCGCACCGCGAGGGGACGGGCGTGGGCAATCGCCCGACAGGCGGCGACGCCATGGATTCGCTGGGAAGGGTCGACCACGGCCCGATGGTAGCAGCGCGCGCCCGTTGCGCTTGCCGAGCGCGTTCCCGTGCTTGTTTCAGGTGGCGGGCAGCAAGCCAGCCAGCGCCGCCACGAACGACGGCGGCGGCTCCGCCACGTACGACAGCGCCTCGCCCGTGATGGGGTGCGTGAAGGCCAGCGTCTCGGCGTGCAGCATCAGGCGCGGGCACGGGATGGGCGTGTCTCCCCGCTCGCGCAGGTCGCGGATGTAGACCGCCTCGCCCACCACCGGGTGGCCGGCCTCGGACAAGTGGATGCGGATCTGGTGCGTGCGGCCCGTCTCGAGGCGCAGGCGAATGCGCGTCATCATCCCGTGGCGCCCGCGCAGCGGCTCGGCGCTGATGATGTGCGTCACGGCGTGCTGGCGATACGTGCCCTTGGTCTCCTCGTGGGCGCTGCCGCGGATGCCGTCACCGCGGTCGCGCACCAACTCGCTCTCGATGCGCTGCGGGCTGATGATGCCCTGCACGATGGCCACGTACTCGCGCTGCGCCTGGTGCCGCTTGAAGATGTCGTGCAGCCCGCGCTCGCTGGCCTTGGTGCGCGCGAAGCACAGCACCCCGGAGGTCTCCTTATCGAGCCGATGCACCACGAAGAGCGACGCCTGCTGGCCGGCCTTGCGGCGCGCCGCGCTCGGCTTCGCCACCGTCTGGCGCAGGGCGTCCAGCACCGTGGGCTCTTCGGTCGGCGCGTGCGAGCTCTTGTTGTGTGGCGACGTTGCGAGGTGCGGTGGCTTGTGCACGACGATCAGGTGTGGGTCCTGGTGCAGCACGCGCAGCTCCGCGTACTCGTGGCGCCGCACGCGCGGTGCCGACTCCCGCACCTCGATGGCCTCGCCGCCCTGCATGCGCACCGCGGGGTCGAGGGCGCGCTCGCCATCCACGAACACCTTCCCGCTGGTGCACAGCGCGCGCACGTTGTTCCACGAGCGCTCGGGCGCGAAGCGACGCAGCGCGGCCGCGAGCGTCTCGCCGGTGGTGGCGTTGTGCGCGGGGGACGCGGGCTGGTCACGGAGGTCACTCATGCGGAGCTTCGTAGCAGCCGCGGGGCGCCCCGCACGCGGAGGGCCCGCGGGGCGGCGGCAGCCTGATGATTCTCCACATCTTGCTAGGGGGCCCAATTCGCCTTGCAGCAAGGTTCTATGGGCACCCCCGGCTGGTCTGCTGCCCACCGCTTCAGCGGTGGGTGCCCATCGCACCCTGCAGCAAGGCAGGTCGGCCACCTGGTGGGATGGTTGAATCCTCAGGCTGCAGCGGAGGGCGCCCCACACGTGCGCGGAGCGCGTCTGCTAGGCTTCCGGGGTGTCGCCAACCGTCCATGTCCAGAGCCTCGCACGTGCGCTGACGCTGACGGGGCTCGCGCTCCTGTTCCTGCTCGCGGGCTGTGGGGGAGAAGCGCCCGCTGCGGATCTCGGTGTGGTGGACGAGGGCCCCGTGGATCTCGGTCCCGACGCGGGAGACAGCGGCGTGGACGCGAACGGCCCCCGCCTCGATGCGCCAGACCTCCTGCGCCTGCCCTACGTGGACGCAGGCGCGGGCAGCGTGACCGCCACGCTCGAGCTGACCAACAGCGGCAGCGTGTCCCTCACGCTAGGATTCGAGTGGATGGGCGACGCGCTGCTCAGCGTCGACGGTACCCCGCCAGGCACGCTCGCGGCCGGCGACACCGCGAGCGTGACCGTGCGCTTTGCGGGCACGGCGGCGCAGCACGTGGCCCTCGGCACGCTGAGCGTTACGTCCGAGGCGGGCACCCACAGCGTCCAGGTGGTGGCCGTGGCGGGCGCGGCCGGGCTGCCCGCCGCCACGTGGGAGGCCGTGCTGGCTGCGGGGGGTGCGCCCTGCGGCATGGGCACCACGGTGGCCCTGCCCACCGCGCCGTTCCCGGACGCGAGCGGGGTGTGGACCGACGCGAGTGTGCGCATCTTCGTGCCCGCGGGCTATCGCCAGCACGCCGACCACGACATGCTGCTGCACTTCCACGGGCACAACGGCACGCTGGCGGGGACCCTCGCCGGACACCGCTACGAGCAGCACGTCTGTGCGAGTGGCGCGAACGCGCTCTTGGTGGTCCCGCAAGGGCCCGTGAACGCGGCCAGCAGCAACTTCGGCAAGCTCATGACGCCGGCCGGCACGCGCGCGCTCTTGGAGCAAGTGCTGGTGCTGCTCTACCGCGACGACGTCGTGAACGTCCCCGTGCGTGGCGAGCTGACGCTCACGGCGCACTCGGGCGGCTATCACGCGGTGGCCCTCAACGCGAACGACAGCAGCCTGCGCGTCACGCAGGTGCACCTCTACGACGCGCTCTACGGCGACCTCGCCGCTTTCGCCACCTACGCGGGCAGCGGCGCGTTCTTCCGCAGCAACTACACCACCTCGGGCGGTACGCTGCCCGAGAACCAAGGCCTGGCGGTCACCCTCGCGGAAGACTACCCCGGCGTCTCGCTGAGCGAAGACGCCACGTTGCCTGCGCTGCGCGACACACAGAGCGTCATCGACTTCACGCCCTCCTCGCACAACGGCGCCACCCGCTACCGCAACGCCTATGGCGACCGCGTACGCTTCGGCAGCCGGCGCGGCGTGGCGGGCGGGCGCATCGAGCTGCGCAGCGCCACCGTCACTGCGGGCGTGGCGACGCTCACCTTCTTGGCCCCGCGCGACGAGCAGCGCACCGGCTTCGTGGTGGAGGCCTCCGAGGCAGGCGGCCCGTTCGTCAGCGTGGCCGAGGCCTCGACCAGCGCCCGCGAGGTCACCTTCGCCGTCAGCGGCAGCGCGTCGCGCGCCGTTCGGGTCCGCTCCCGCATGGCGAGCGCCAGTGCCCCCAGTGAGGCGAGCGACACCTACGCCCTCACGCCCGGCGCAGACATCCTGGTGGTGGACGGCTTCGAGCGCGTGCTGGGCGGCTCCTTCGGTGGGCGCTCGCACGCCTTCGCCGCGCGTGTCGGCCAGCTGCTGGGCGCCAACACCATCTCGCAGCGCGCCCTCACCGAAGACGGCTTCTCGCTCGCGGGCTATCGCGCCGTGGTCTGGCTGGCCGGCGACCAGTCGCTCGAGGACGCCGTGCTCGGGGCTGACGCCCGCGCCTTGCTCAGCGCCTACGTGGGCAGCGGAGGCGCCCTGTTGGTCAGCGGCAGCGAGGTGGCCTTCGCGCTGAGCGGCAACGCCTTCTTGGCGGAGCTCGGCGCCACCTACGTGGGCGATGACGCGGGCTCGCTCACAGTGAGCGCCGAGGCCGCGCTGGGGGTCCCGCTGGTGAACGCTCCGTTCGGCGGGCCTGCTGCGGCCTACGAGGAAGACTTCCCCGACGTGCTCGGCACGGCGCCTGGAGCGAGCGTACTGTTGCGCTACGGCACCGCCACAGTGGCCGCGGTGGGCATCCCGGGCAGCGCCGCGCTGGTGGGCTTCCCCCTAGAAGTGGTGGAGTCCGACGCGCAGCTCAGCACTCTGCTGGGAGCGCTGGTGGCCTTCGTGGACTGATGCGCACCGGCTGAGGGACCGGCCCGCTCAGCCCGCGCGCTCGGGCCCGACCCGCACCGGCAGCGGCGCCTCGCGCAGCGCGATCACCGGCGCGCCGTGCTCAACGTCCACGCCCGCCGCGAACGTCAGCTCGCCCTCGTCCTCGAGCACGCCGTCCAGGATGTACCAGTCGGCCGACACGCGCTCGCGCGTGAACGAAAGCGTGAAGAAGCCGCGGTGCGACAGGTTGGCCCACGCCACGTGCGGGTGCGTCTCGGGCAGACTGCGCGCCAGCGCCGAGCCAATCGTCGGAGGCAGCGGGAAGGTGGACGTCACGCCCGGCGCCACGAACTCCACGGCCAGCGAGTCGCGAGCCACGTCGAAGCTCGCGTCGAACGGCGTGCGCGCCAGCTGGTTCGCCCACGCGGAGTGGATGTCTCCCGTCAGCACCACGGTGCGCCCCGCTGCATGCGCTTCGATGGCCTGGAACAACCGCTCGCGCGCGTGCGCGTAGCCGTCCCATTGGTCGTTGTTCTCCACCGGCAGGTCCAGCTGCCCCACCATCACCTGCTGGCCCAGCACCACCCAGCGCGCCGCGCTCTCGCTGAGCTGGGTCTCGAGCCAGGCCTCCTGCGTGGCGCCCAGCAGGCTGCGCTCGGGCGTGTCCGTGCTCAGGTCGTCAATCTGCGCGTCGCGTCCCTCGAGGCGCGTGTCCAGCATGACCACGTCCAGCAGCTCGCCGTAGCGCAGCGTCCGGTAGAGCGGACCGCTCTCGGGCGCACGCACCGGCATCCACTCGTAGTAGGCCTGCTGCGCTCCGCTCTTGCGCGTGGCCCACGGGCCATCCGTGCTCTCGTCGTGGCTGGGCGCGCCCGTGGCGTGCGCGTTGTTGACGCTCTCGTGGTCGTCCCACACCGCGATCAGCGGGTTCTGCCGGAGCAGCTCCTGCAGCGACGCTTCGCGCCGGTACTGCGCGTGGCGCGTCCGGTAGTCGCTCAGCGTGAGCAGCTCGTTCGCGGGCTCCACCGCGCGTGGCATCTCCACGCTGCTCGCGCTCTCGTAGAGGAAGTCGCCCAGGTGCAGCACGCCGTCCAGGTCGTCGCGCCCAGCCAGGTGGTCATAGGCATGGAACCAGCCGCGCGCGAGGTTGCTGCACGACACCACGCCGAAGCACAGGCGCGCGGCGTCTCCCACGGGTGCCAGCCGCGTGCGGCCCACCAGCGAGCTGCGCCCGCCCGACTGGAAGCGGTAGTAGTAGGTGCGGCCCCAGATCAGCGCGCTCACGTCCAGCTGCACGCAGTAGTCGCGCTCCGCCATGGCCATCACCGTGCCCGCGGCCACTCGCCGCCGGAGCTCGGGGTCCAGCGCCACCTCGTAGTACACCGGCACCGCAGCCGGCGCGTCGCTCGGGGTGAGCCGCGTCCAGAGGCGCACGCTGTCGGCGCTGGGGTCGCCGCTGGCCACGCCGTGCGTGAACAAGCTGGCGGGCGCGCTGCCCATGCTGGCCGGGCTATCTTCATAGCTGGGCAGGTCGCGCGGCAGCGGCGGCAGGCCACCGTCGTCGCAGCCCGAGAGCCCGGTGCTCAGCCCCGTGGTCAGTGCCGCGCCTGCAACAGCGGCGGTGGTGCGCAAGAACGTGCGGCGTGAGGCCATGGCGCAGCATAGCGCAGGACCCCTCTTGCACGGGCTGCTATGGTGCCCGGCCATGCGACCCCTTCTCCTGCTCCCTCCACTCGCACTCGGGCTCTCGGCCTGCGCCACCCTGCCTGACGCTCCGCGCGAGCGCGGCCTCTACGTGGACGTGCGCAAGGCGGTCGAGTTCGAAGAAGAGGTGGACTGGACCTCCGACCGCCTCGAGGTGGAGGAGGTGCTCCCCAACGTGATGGGGAGCGTGTGCCGCACGTCGCCCGAGACGCGCCGCAACCTGATCGACTGGCTGGACGTGCAGATCACTGCCGAGGGTGGGCCTGCGGAGGAGCTCTACGAGCGCGAGGGACGCGACCGCACGGGCGACGTGAAGCGCGTACAGACGCTCGAACGCACGCGCGCCCTCTTGCTGCGCGCGCACGAGCTGGCCGACGCCGAGTGCCCGTTCTGGCTCGAAGAGGAGCCCGACTTCCGCGGCCTGCAGAGCGACGAGGGGCGTGTGGTGGTGCTGCTCGAGAGCATGGGCGGCGCGGCCCTCACGCTGACCGACGGGCAGACCGCTTTCGGCGGCGGCGGCGTGGGGCGCTTGCTGCTGGCCGGCGGCGTCTCGCGGCGGCTGACGCTGGGCGTGGGCTTCGGTGTGGGCGCCGATGGCGACCTGCCCGAGACCGAGACGGGAGGGCGCGCCTTCGAGGCCGTGGTCGCTTTCCAGGTGCCGCTCCTGCTGCGCGTGAACTTCATCAGTCGCATCTTCGACGCCGAGATCGACATCACCAGCCGCATGCGCGACGGCGTGCTCCAGACGCCCGGCATCCGCTTCGCGTTCGCCTACGGCTTGTCCGCGCCGCGCACCGCGGGGCTCATGCCCTACATCCTGGCGTGGGTGGGCTACGAGGTGATCCCCGGCCGCGGCGCAGACCCCACCTCGCACATCCTCTGGTTGGGCAGCAAGGTGGGCTTCAACTGGGATCCGTGATCCCGCAGTGAGTGGTGGCATGATGCCGCCATGCTGCGAGTACGCCCGTGGGTCCTGATCGCGCTGTGGGCGCTGGTGTCCGCCGTCGCCGCGTGCGACCGCGCGCCCGCCGCCGTGCCGCCGCCGCCTCCCGGCGCAGCGCTGCCGCCACCGCCCGTGGCGCAGGTGCCGCCCGTGGCGCAGGTGCCGACACCCGTGGTGCCTTCCACGCCGCCGGCTTGGGTGGCCCCGCCCGCTGCGCCTGGCCCCGCCGCCCCCAGTGTCCCGCTCACGCACGCGCCGCTGCTCGACGCGGGCACCCGCGTGGTCATCGCGGGCTTGCTCGAGTTCAGTGACCCGGGCCTCTCGGGCTTCTCCAACGCCGACCGGCGTGACGTGGAGCTGGGCCATGTGCTGGTGGAGCGCGGCGTGCCGGCCACTCAGATCACCACGTTGCTGGACCAGCAGGCCACGCGCGCTGCCATCTTGGCCGCGCTCAGTGCGGCGGCTGACGCTACCCCACCGGGAGGCACGCTGGTCTTCTACTACGCCGGGCACGGCATCCGCACCGAGTCCGGGCAGATCGCCTACGTGGCCTATGACACGCACTCGGAGTACCCCGACCGTCCAGGCGTCTCCGTGGACGACCTGTACGCGGTGCTCGCGCCGCGGATGGCCGGCAAGCGCGTGGTGTTCTTCGGCGACTGCTGTCACTCCGGCGGCCTGGGCGCCCTCGCAGGCCGGCTCGCCACCACGGGCGCCACCGCGCTGAGCGTGACCTCGGCCGACGCCAGCAACCTGTCCACGGGCAACTGGACCTACAGCCAGATCCTCCTCGAGGGCCTGCGCGGCGATCCTGCACTCGATGCCAATGGAGACGCGCGCGTCGCCATCGGGGAGCTCGAGGGCGGCGTGCGGGTGGCCATGCGCTACCTCGAAGGGCAGCGCAGCGGCGCCTTCCTGGGCGGCGTGGACCGGGACGCGCTGACGGTGGCACAGCGCGTGGGGCCGCCGCGCGCGGGCATCGAGGCCGGGCAGTTCATGCACGACAGCCGCGGCAATGTGGTGCGCGTGAACCGCGTGGATGGCCCCACCGCCAGCGTTCGCCGCTACTTTTATGCGCTCTCGCGCGACTCCGAGGTGCCGCTCGCGCGCCTCGCGCCCATCGTCACCCGTGGTTACGCGGTGGGCACCGAGCTCATGGTGGAGTGGGGTGGGCGCGTCTGGCCAGCGCGCGTCACCGCGGCGGACGGTGACTTCGCGTTCATCACCTACCCCGGTTGGCCCAACTACTGGGACGAGTGGATCCTCTCGGACAGGGTGCGCAGCGTCACGGCAGTTGCGGAGAACCCACCAATAAGGTGATTCTCCGTACGTGACCGTTCTCCTCCCCCCTCGTCGCTCGCCCGCTCCTCTTTCCCATCGCCTCCTGCTCTGCGTCCTGGTGCTCGCGCTCGCCGGCCTCGCCGCGTCGTGCGGTGACTCGGTCCGGCGCATCGCCGACTACCAGAACCTGCCTGGCGGAAACCCGCTCGTGCCGGAGGTGGCGGCGCTGCCCTATCCCTCCGACTTCTATCTGGTGGAGGACGCGAGCACGCCCACCGGCCGACGCCTCCAGCTGCCCGACGAAGTCATGCCGCGCAGCGTGGACGCCACACTCTTCCAGCAGGACGGCTACACCATCATCCCGGCCATCCTGGCCTATCTGCCCGGCGGCACCGACGTCGCGTCGCTGCCCAGCCCCACCGACCACGCCGCCACCATCGCCGACGACTCGTCCGTCATGCTGGTGCGCGAGGGCACGTGGGAGCGCGTGGGCATCCTGGCCGAGCTCGACCAGACCACCACGGACACGGCGCGGCAGGCCATCATCATCCGCCCGCTGCAGGCGCTCGAGTACGAGACCGGCTACGTGGTCATCCTGCGCAACTCGCTGCGCCGCCTGGACGGCACGCCGCACGAGCCGAGCGAGGTCTACGCCGCGCTGCGCGACGACGCGCGCACGGGCATCGACGAGGTCGACCGCCAGCGCGACGACTTCCAGCTGGTGCGCGCGGCCATCAGCGGCACGGGCCTCGATGAAGACGAGGTGGTGCTGGCCTGGTCCTTCCACACGCGCTCCGAGGAGGCGGTCACCGGCCCGCTGGTGAGCATGCAGCTGGCCGCCAACGTGGCGCCCATCGGCGACTACGCCATCACCACCGACGTCATCGACGGGACCAACCGGCAGATCGAGGGCACCGTGGACGTGCCCAACTACGTGAACCCGGAGAGCGGCCTGGTGGTGTTGGACAGCGAGGGGGAGGCCACGCAGTTCGGCGTGCGCGAGGTGCCCTTCGTGCTGACCATCCCCGACACCATCGACGAGGCGCGCCCCGTGCTGATCTACGGCCACGGCTTCCTGGGCACGCGCGCCCAGACCACGCGCGGCTCGTTCAACGACATGTGCTCGGACTATCGCCTGAGCGCTGCGGGCATGGAGTTCGGCTTCCACGAGAACATCGTGCCCATCATCTCGCGTGCGTTCGGCGGCGACTGGGAGGCCATGAACGAAGTGGTGGCCGAGGTGCAGCAGTCGTTCGTGAACTCCACCTTCCTGGCGCGCTTGATCCGCGAGCGCCTGGCAGACGAGCTCGAGGCCACGCCCATGGTGGGTGAGCCCCACCCCGTGCTGGACGCCGAGAACGTGCACTACCTGGGCATCTCCAACGGCGGCACCTTCGGCTACGTGATGGCGGCCACCAGCCCGCAGCTCGAGCGCTCGGTCATGGTGGTGGGCGGGGGCGGCCTCATCCACTTTCTCCAGCGCGCCACGCAGTGGAACATGTTCGGACCACTGCTGCGTCTGGTCATCCGCGACCCCATCGACCAACAGCTGGCGTTCTCCATGATCCAGCAGGCGCTCGACCCGGTGGACTCCATGAACTACGTCCGCCACCTGGTCACCGACCGGTATCCGGGGATGCGGCCCATGCGCGCGCAGATGCACATGGCCATCAACGACAGCCAGGTGAACAACCTGGTGACCGAGTGGGCCATGCGCTCCGCGCAAATCCCCGTCGTGGTCCCGAGCCCCAAGGACATCTGGGGGCTGCCCACCGTCGACGCCAGCCTGCCTGCGGGCGCCCCGGCCAACGTGCCCGCGGTGATGCACGTCTACGACGAGCACGTGACGCCGTCGCCCGTCACCAACATCCCGCCGGCCGAGGACAACGGCACGCACGGCACCGTGCGCGACCTCGCGTCCTATCAGGTGCAGGTGGGCCGCTTCCTCACGGAGAACATCTTCGTGCACGCGTGCGACGGCGCCTGCGACCCCAACTGAGGGCGATGTGGCGGCGCGTTAGGAGCCGTCCGCCAGGAACGAGCCCGCGCGCGTGATGGCGCGGTTGGCCTCGGGCAGCAGCGGGGCCAGCAAGCCGAAGCCGTGCCACATGCCCGCCCACTCGTGCACGTCGCAGGGGGTCCCCGCGGCGGCGCAGCGCTCACGCAGCGTGCTCACGTCGTCGCGGAACAGCTCGTGCTCACCGCTGTCCACGTACAGGGCGGGCAGCCCATGCAGGTCGGCGAAGAGTGGCGACATGTGCGGCTGCCGTGGGTCACTCGCCCCCGCGTAGTGCTGCGCGAACACGGCGTGCAGCCACTCGCGCCGCTGCGGGTGCCGCCCCGTGAAGCCGTCGTCGATGCGGAGGTCGCGGTACGACGCCCCCGACAGGCTCACGTCCAGCCACGGCGAGTGCAGGTACACGCGGCTTGGCAGCGCCACACCCTCGTCTCGGGCGCGCACGCACAGCGAGAGGCACAGGTTGGCGCCGGCCGACTCGCCTGCGAGCGCTACGCCCTGGGCGCCGCCGCGCTCCGTGATCAGCGCCTCCCAGAAGGCGTGCACGTCATCGTGCGCCGCGGGCCAGGGCGCCTCGGTGGACAGCCGATAACGCGGCATCAGCAGCGACTCGAAGCGCCCGGCCAACATGAGCCGCGCCGCGAACCCGCAGTGCGTCTCGGGTGAGCCGGTCGCGAAGCCGCCGCCGTGCACGTACACCAGCGTGTGTCCTGGGCGCCGATCGGCCCGCAGGTTCTGCACCGTGAGCACGGGCGCGCCCGCTGCATGGGCTCCGCTCCGCCGTGCACCCTGCGGCAGCCGCGCCGTCAGCGTCATGGCCCGCTCCACCAGCCCCAGCTGCCCGGGGTGGTGGAGCCTGCGCAGCAGCGGCCGCTGCGCGCGCAGTCCGAGCCGAATCAGGTGTGCCGCAGGGCTCTGGCGCACACGCGCTCTCAGTCGGGCATGGGGAGCGAGCTCTCGCCCATGAGGTAGGCGTCCACAGCGTGGGCCACGCCGCGGCCTTCGGCGATACCCCACACGATGAGGCTCTGCCCGCGACGGCAGTCGCCCGCGGCGAAGACACCGTCCACGCTGGTGGCGAACTTGCCGTAGTCGGCCTTGTAGTTGCTGCGCGGATCCAGCTCGAGGTCCAGCGGCTTCACGGCGGCGTGCTCGGGCCCGATGAAGCCCATGGCGAGGAACACCAGATCGCCCTCGAACACGCGCTCGCTGCCGGCCACTTCGTTCATGCGCCAGCCGCCCTTGCTGTCCTTGGTCCACTCCACGCGCACGGTCTCGATGCCCGCCACGTTGCCCTTGCCGTCGTCGATGAAGCGCTTGCTCAGCACCTGGAACTCGCGCGGGTCGGCGCCGAACTTGGCGCTGGCCTCGGCGTGGCCGTAGTCCACGCGGAAGATGCGCGGCCACTCGGGCCAGGGGTTGTCGGACCCGCGCGTGGCCGGGGGCTGCGGCAGCAGCTCGAAGTTCACCATCTGCGTGCAGCCGTGCCGGATGGACGTGCCGATGCAGTCGGTGCCGGTGTCACCACCGCCCACCACGATGACCTTCTTGCCCGCCGCAGAGATGTAGTTCCCGTCCGCCAGCTGGCTGTCCAGCAGGCTCTTGGTGTTGGGCCGCAGGAAGTCCATGGCCAGGTGGATGCCCTTGAGCTCACGCCCCGGGATCGGCAGGTCGCGCGCCTTGGTGGCGCCGGTGGCGAAGATCAGCGCGTCGCAGCCCTCGCGGATGGCCTCGATGGAGAACGCCGGGTCCACACCCACGTGCGCATTGCACACGAAGCGCACGCCCTCGGCGCGCAGCTGATCGAGGCGCCGCTCCACCAGCTCCTTCTCGAGCTTCATGTTCGGGATGCCGTACATCAGCAGGCCGCCCGCGCGATCATCGCGCTCGTACACGGTGACCTCGTGGCCCACGCGCGCCAGCTGCTGGGCGGCGGTGAGACCCGCGGGGCCCGACCCGATGATGGCCACCTTCTTGCCGGTCTGCGACGCGGCCGGCTCCGGCTTGATGAGGCCCTCGGCGAAGCCGCGGTCCACGATGGCGCACTCGATGTTCTTGATGGTGACGGCCGGCTCGTTCACGCCGAGACAGCACGCCCCCTCGCACGGCGCCGGACACACGCGCCCCGTGAACTCGGGAAAGTTGTTGGTCTTGTGCAGGCGGTCGAGGGCCTCGGCCCAGCGCCCCTGGTAGACCAGGTCGTTCCACTCGGGGATCAGGTTGTCCACGGGGCAGCCCGTGGCCGACTGACAGAAGGGCACGCCGCAGTCCATGCAGCGCGCGCCCTGCTTGGTGAGGTGCGAGACGGGCACGTCCACCTGGAACTCGCGCCAGTGTGTGATGCGCTCGAGCGCGTCCGTGTACCCAATCGCCTCGCGCGGGTACTCCATGAAACCAGTGGGCTTACCCATCAGGCGACCTCTTTCTGCATGGCGAGGGCGGCGTCCGCGGCCGCTTGGTCTGCGCGCTCCTGGAGCACGCGCTTGTATTCGAGGGGCATCACCCGCACCAGCTGCTTCTCGGCGGCCTTCCAGTCGTCCAGCAGCCGCCGCGCCACCTCGGAGCCCGTCATCTCGAAGTGCTCCTCGACTAGCGCGTGCACGCTCTCACTCGCGCGTGCGTCGCCCAACTCGGCCAATGTGGAGAGCTCGATCATCTCCATGTTGCAGCGCGACGCGAACTGGCCGTCGAGGTCCAGCACGTAGCCCACGCCGCCGCTCATGCCCGCCGCGAAGTTGCGGCCCGTCACGCCCAGCACCACCACCACGCCGCCCGTCATGTACTCGAGGCCGTGGTCACCCAGGCCCTCCACCACGGCGGTGGCGCCCGAGTTGCGCACGCAGAAGCGCTCGGCCGCGCGCCCGCGGAAGAACGCCTTCCCGGAGATGGCGCCATAGAGACACACGTTGCCGACCAGGATGTTGTCCTCGGCCACGAAGGTGCTCTGCTCGGGCGGGTAGACCACGATCTTGCCGCCGCTCAGGCCCTTGCCCACGTAGTCGTTGGCGTCGCCCTCGAGCTCCAGCGAGACGCCGCGCGCGAGCCACGCGCCGAAGCTCTGCCCCGCCGAGCCGGTGAAGCGCAGCTGGATGGTGTCGTCCGGCAAGAGGTCCTCGCCGTACTTCTTCGCGATCTCGTGGCTGAGCATGGTGCCCACGGTGCGGTTGATGTTGCGGATGGGCATCTCGGCGCGCACCCGCGTGCCGCTCTGCAGCGCCGGCCGCGCGATCTCGATGAGCCGGTTGTCGAGCGCCTTCTCGAGGCCGTGATCCTGCTTCATCGTGCAGAACACACCCACGTTGGGGCGCAGCTTGCGCGCTGGCGTGAGGATGGGCGTGAGGTCGAGGCCCTGCGCCTTCCAGTGTGAGAGCGCGTCGCTCACGTCGAGCACGTCGGCGCGGCCCACCATCTCGTCCATGTTGCGGAAGCCCAGCTTGGCCATGAGCTCGCGCGCCTCCTCGGCCACCATGAACAGGTAGTTCACGACGTGCTCCGGCTGGCCCGCGAACTTCTTGCGAAGCTCGGGGTCCTGTGTGGCCACGCCCACCGGGCAGGTGTTGAGGTGGCACTTGCGCATCATGATGCAGCCGAGAGTCACGAGCGGCGCCGTGCTGAAGCCCATCTCCTCGGCGCCCAGCAGCGCGGCGATGACCACGTCGCGCCCGGTCTTGAGCTGCCCGTCGGCCTGCACGATGACGCGGCTGCGCAGGTCGTTCAGCACCAGCGTCTGGTGCGTCTCGGCCAGGCCCAGCTCCCACGGCAGGCCCGCGTGCTTCACCGACGTGATGGGGCTCGCGCCCGTGCCGCCATCGTGACCGCTGACCAGGATGTGGTCCGCGTGCGCCTTGCTCACGCCCGCCGCGATGGTGCCCACGCCCACCTTGCTCACCAGCTTCACGCTGATGCGCGCGCTGGGGTTGGCGTTCTTCAGGTCGTGGATGAGCTGCGCCAGATCCTCGATGGAGTAGATGTCATGGTGCGGCGGCGGGCTGATGAGCCCCACGCCGGGCGTGCTGTGCCGCACGGCCGCGATCTCTTCGTTCACCTTGCGGCCGGGCAGTTCACCGCCCTCGCCGGGCTTCGCGCCCTGCGCCATCTTGATCTGGAGCTCGTCCGCGTTGGTGAGGTAGTTGATGGTGACGCCAAAGCGCCCCGACGCGATCTGCTTGATGGCCGACCGCTTGGGGTTGAGCGAGCCGTCCGGCAGACGCTTGTAGCGGAGGGGATCCTCCCCGCCCTCGCCCGTGTTGGACTTGCCGCCCAGCTGGTTCATGGCCACCGCCAGCGTGCTGTGCGCCTCCATGGAGATGGAGCCGAAGCTCATGGCGCCGGTCACGAAGCGCTTCACGATCTCGCTCGCGGGCTGCACGTCCTCGAGCGGGATGCCGGTGGTCTCCTTGAACTTGAAGAGGCCCCGCAGCGTGCAGCGCGTCTCCGAGTCGTCGTTGGCGTGCTTGCTGAACTCCCAGTAGGCGTCACGGTCGTTGCCGCGGGCCGCCTTCTGCAGCGTGGCGATGGCCTTCGGGTCCCACATGTGGCGCTCGCCGGTGGCGCGCCAGTGGAACTGGCCGTCGTTCGGCAGCACGGGCAGCCGCGCGGCCTCGGGCAGGGTAGGGTAACCCACCTCGTGGCGGCGGACCTGCTCCTCGGCCAGCACGTCGAAGCCCACACCCTCGATGCGGCTCGCGGTGCCCGCGAAGCACAGGTCGATGACGGCGTGGTTGATGCCCACGGCCTCGAAGATCTGCGCGCCCTTGTAGGACTGCAGCGTGGAGATGCCCATCTTGGCGAAGACCTTGAGCATCGCCTTGCCCGCGGCCTTGCGGTAGATCTCCACCGCCTTGTCGGGCGCGTAGTCCGCCTTGAGCACGCCCTCCTGGTGCAGGAAGGCGAGCGCCTCGAACGCCAGGTAGGGGTTGATGGCGTCCGCGCCGTAGCCCACCAGCGTGCAGAAGTGATGCACCTCGCGCGCCTCGCCCGTCTCGAGCACCAGGCCCACGCGCGTGCGCTTGGCCTTGCGGAGCAGGTGGTGGTGCACCGAGCCGCACGCCAAGAGCGCGCTCACGGGGACGCGCTTCTTCGACGTGCGCCGGTCGCTCAGGATGATGAGCTCGTAGCCCTCGTCCACGGCGGCTTCGGCCTCGGCTTGCAGGCGACGGATGGTCTCGCTCAAGCCGGCGGCGCCACGGCTGCGCGGCCAGGTGATGTCCAGCGTCTTGCTGTCCCAGCTGCAGGCGCTCTTGCCGTCCAGCGACTTCAGCCGCAGCAGCTGGTCGTTGTTGAGGATGGGGTTCTCCACCCGCAGCCGGGCCGCGTGCTTCGCCGTGGTCTCGAGCAGGTTGCGCTCGGGCCCGATGAAGCACTCGAGGGCCATGACGACCTCTTCGCGGATCGAGTCGATCGGCGGGTTGGTCACCTGCGCGAAGAGCTGCTTGAAGTAGTCGTACAGCATGCGCGGCTTGTCGCTCAAGCACGCGAGCGCGCTGTCGTTGCCCATGGACCCCACGGGGTCGCGCTTCTCCTCCACCATCGGCTTCAGCATGAACTGCAGCGTCTCGGTGGTGTACCCAAAGGCCTGCATGCGCGCGAGCACGGTCTCGGGGTCGTACGCGTGCGCGGCCATGTCCTCGGGGTCGGCCGGGGGCAGCGTCTCGAGAGAGATGACGTGCTCCGCCAGCCACTCACCGTAGGGGCGCGCGCCGGCCACCTTCTCCTTGATCTCCTCGTCGGGGATCATGCGCCCCTGCTCGAAGTCGATGAGGAACATGCGCCCGGGCTGCAGGCGCCCCTTCATCTTCACGTTGGCCGGGTCCACGTCGATGACGCCGACCTCGGAGGCCATGATGCACTTGTCGTCGTGCGTGATGTAGAAGCGGCTCGGGCGCAGGCCGTTGCGGTCCAGCGTGGCGCCGATGACCTTGCCGTCGGTGAAGGCGATGGACGCGGGGCCGTCCCAGGGCTCCATCAGCGTGGAGTGGTACTCGTAGAAGGCGCGCTTCGCGGGGCTCATGGCCGTGTGCATCTGCCACGCCTCGGGCACCATCATCATCACGCACTCGGGCAGCGAGCGGCCGCCCATGTAGAGGAACTCGAGCACGTTGTCGAAGTTGCCCGTGTCGCTGGTGTCGGGTTCGGCCACGGGGAACACCTTGGTGATGTCCGCGCCGAACGCGTCGCTCTGCACCACGCCCTGGCGGCTGCTCATGTTGTTCACGTTGCCGCGCAGCGTGTTGATCTCGCCGTTGTGGCTCATCATGCGCATGGGCTGCGCGCGGTCCCACGAGGGGAACGTGTTGGTCGAGAAGCGCGAGTGCGCCATCGCCAGGTGCGACTTGTACTCCCAGTCCGCGAGGTCCGGGTAGAAGGGCACCACCTGCGAAGGCGTGAGCATGCCCTTGTAGATCATCAGGCGCGTGGACAGCGAGCACACGTAGAAGAGCCCGGCCTGCGTGAGCTTCGCGTCCTTGCGCAGCGCGTTGCCCACCGACTTGCGGATGATGAACAGCTGACGGTTGAAGTCGTCCTCGCTGATGCCCTCGGCGCGGCCCACGAAGAGCTGCTCGATGTGCGGCAGCGACGCCACCGCGGTGGGCCCGATGTCGGCGCCCTTCGGATCCACGGGCACCTCGCGCCACCCGAGGAAGCGCTGGCCCTGGTGCTCCACCTGGCGCTCCACGTAGCGCTTGGCGTGCCGGCGCTCGGCGGCGTCGGTCGGCAGGAACACGTTGCCCGCCGCGAACTCGCCATCGGGCGGGAGCGTGAGCCCAGCATCCCGCAGCGCCACCTTGCGCAGGAACTCGATGGGCAGCGCAGTCAGCAGCCCAGCGCCGTCACCCGTGTTCGTCTCGCAGCCGCACGCGCCGCGATGATCCATCGCGCGGAGCAGCTGGTCGGCGTCGAGCACGATCTGATGCGAGCGACGCCCCTGGATGTCGGCCACGAAGCCAACTCCACAGGAGTCCTGCTCATACTGGGGGTCGTAGAGACCCTGCTTTTTGGGTGCGCAGTAGGGCATTGGGGTTTCCTGGGTTCAAGACGCCGAGCGGCGTCGGCGTTTGCGGGGGGTGTCGTCCAGCGGGGCGACCTCGTCGTCGTCGAACGAGACCTGGACGCGCTCGGTGTGGCTCGAGAGCACCACCATGGTGTGGGTGCCCTCCACGCCTTCCAGCGAGCGCACGCGGCTGATGAGCCGCTCGAGGCTGTTGGTGTTCTTGACCTTCACCTTCAGCAGGAGGGTGTGACCCCCCGTGACGTGGTGGCACTCCATGATCTGGGGCATGGCCTCCACCCAGTCCTCGATGTCCGAGAGGCGAGCGGGATCATAGACGCTCACGCCGATGAAGGCGGCGATGTCGAGGCCCATCGCGCGGGCGTCCACGCAGGCGTGATAACCCGTTATGATTCCAGCGCTTTCCAGCTTCCGGACGCGCTCCATCACCGCGGGTGCGGTGAGGCCCACTTGCTCCCCCACCGACTTCAGCGAGATCTTGGCGTCGGCCTGCAGTGCAGCGACCACCTGACGATCGATGACATCGAGTGGGTAGGGGTCTTCGCCAAATTTTGTTCGGTCGTAGGCCACGGAGGCCTAACGCATAGTGGGTATGGCGCGGTGTGTCAATTGGATCTGGCCCTGTTTGTGGGGCCGGAATGTCGAAGTTACACAGCTGATATTTCCGCGGTCCCGGAAAGCTCTTAGGGGTATTGACCTATGACACCGCGTGCAGCATAGTTCTCCTCGGCGCTGGAGACGGCGCCAACGGGCCCTGGGTAAAATGCAGTCCCTCCCCTCCTTGCACGCCCGGGGCCCGACCTAACTCCACCACGCTAGACGTGGGCACCAAAGCGAAACGCCGCAGCCCCTCGAGAGCTGCGGCGTTTCGGTTTGTTTCAGGCTGACCGAGGTCAGTCTCGTCTCCCATCGGCTGACCTAGGTCAGCCCCGGTGGCTAGCGACCCGCCGGGCGGCCTCCTGGACCACGCTGCCCATCGGCCGGCCCGTGGTGGCCACCTGGCGACCGTGCCCACGGCCCCCTTGGCGTCCGCGGTGGTTGGCCCGCTCGGCCTCCAGCTGCGTCATCTGCTCGGCGGTGAGGATCTGGCGGAGCTCGCTGTCCACCTGCTCACGCTGGGCGCGGGCCGCCGTGCGGCGCGCCTCGGGCGTTGTGTTGGCACCGGCATCGCGGGCTGCGTGCCGCCGGCTGGCGGCCTGCTCGAAGACGCGCTGCACGCGGGTGGTCTGGCTCTCGTTCAGCCCCAGGGTCTCGCGCAGGTGGGTGACGCGCCGGGCCACGTGTTCGGTGCGCGCTTGGGCTCGCAGCGCCTCGGCCTGCTGGCGCTGCGCCGGGGTCAGCACCGCGTCCACGCGGCGGCGCGTCTCTTCATGAAGGGCCCGCATCTGGGCACGGTTCGCCTCGCGGTCGCCGCTGCCGCGCAGCTGCTCGGCCCGAGCGCGCGTCTCCTCACGGATGGTGCGGAGCTGCGCTTGCTGGGCGTCGGTCAGGTTCAGCTGACGCATCACGTCGCCGTGCTGGCCGCCGCCCTGTCGGCCGTGGTGCCCGCCGCCACGACGGCCCTCGCCCCGGCCGCGGGGGCCACGCTCGCCGCGCGGTCCGTCGGCATGCTCACCCGCAACGCCGGCGTCGGGGTTGTTGCGGGGCGGCTGGGCCGACAGGCCCGCTGGCACCGCGAGGGCCAGCAAGAGGGAGGCACCGGAGAGCTTGCGGAAGAGTCGGGTGGAGAGGGTCATGATCAGTCCTGTTCGTTCTTGGTCCGAGTGGTTCGGGGTCGTTTGGGCAGCGCCTTGCTGCTGTGTGGGAAGACGCCCGACTCCTTGCGCTCACCTTAACGCCCTCCAACTTTCTGCTATCCCCTCTCCGATGCCCACGGCCCCCATGGACAGCGGACACAACGTGGCCTTCTTGTGGCTGCTGCGGACCCGCTGGGCCGCCACGGCGGCGTTCGCAGTGGCGGTGGTCGTCGCGCAGGAGGTCCTGCAGCTGCGGCTCCAGCTCACGCCGCTCTTCGTGCTCTGGTCGCTGGCGCTCGCCACGAACGCGGCCGCGGCGTGGGTGCCCCGAGAGAAGCAGGCCGTCGCAGGAGCGTGGTTGCTGGGCTTCGACATGAGCGTGCTGACGCTGATCCTGGGGATCGCCGGCGGCCCCAGCAACCCGTTCAGCGCGCTCTATCTCGTGTACGTGACGCTCGCGGCCATGACCCTCAGCGGGCGGGTGACGGCTGCGCTCACCGTGTTCGCCATTGTCGCCTATGGCGCGCTCTTCATGGTGCCACCCGAGCTGCTCGACCCGCACGCCGGACACTACGGGCACACCGCGCACATGGGGCAACAAGACGGCACATCGGCTTACGACGCACACCTCTACGGAATGTTCCTCGCGCTCGCGGTCACGGCGGCGCTGCTGGCGGGGTTCGTCACCCGCCTGGCCAGCGCCCTGCGCCGCCGCGAGCAGGAGCTGAGCGTCGCGCGCGCGGAGGTGTCTCGCGCCGAGCGGCTCACGGCGCTGACCACGCTCTCCGCGGGCGCGGCGCACGAGCTCGGGACGCCACTCGGGACCATCGCGCTGGTGGCCAAGGAGATCGAGCGGCGCGCAAGCGGTGACGACCTGCTCGCGTCCATTCGTGAAGACGCCGCGCTCGTGCGGGCGGAGGTCGCGCGCTGCCGCGGCATCCTGGACCGCATGGCGGGGCGCACGGGGGAGCCCGTGGGGGAGGCACGTGAGACCATCACGATCGCCGACTTGGTGGCTGCCGCTCTCGAGCGCCTGCACGCGGCCGACGCCCAGCGCGTGACGCTCACAGCGGGGGGCGACGAGGTGGTGCGCGTGCCGCCGCGCGCGCTCACGCAGGTGCTGGAGAACCTTGTGCGCAATGGCCTCGACGCTGCCTCCGAGAGCCGCGTGCGGGTCGCGGCGGAGCGCGGCGACGACGGCATCGTGAGCGTGCACGTGGCCGACGACGGCCCCGGCATGAGCAGCGACGACCTGGCGCGCGCGGGCGAGCCGTTCTTCACCACCAAGGACGTGGGCCACGGCATGGGCCTCGGGCTCTACCTCTCGCGCGCCGTGGTCGAGCAGCTGGGCGGCACCTTCGAGCTGCGCTCCACGACCGGTGTGGGCACCGAGGTGAGCTTCGTGATCCCCGCCTGAGCGGGTGTGCCCGACCATGCGCCATTAGAGGCTGCGACAATTTGACGCCTTGCCCACCCGTTCATGAGGGGTATTGCTTTCACCGAGCCTCGGATGGAGATCCCCGCATGAGCACCGACGAGCCCCACGTCGCACGCACGCTGTTGGTGGTGGACGACGACCACGTCTTCCGCGGGCGCCTGGCGCGGGCGTTCACCGAGCGTGGCTACGACGTGCGTCAGGCGCGAGACGCCGAGGAGGCGCGGCAGCTGGCGGAGCAGGAGACGCCCGAGTTCGCCGTCGTGGACTTGCGCATGCCGGGCAGCAGCGGGCTCGAGGTGGTGGCCTGCCTGCACACACTCGACCCGACCACGCGGGTGGTGGTGCTCACGGGCTACGGCAGCATCGCGACGGCGGTGGAGGCCGTGAAGCTCGGCGCCACGCACTACCTCACGAAGCCGGCCGACGCCGACGAGGTGGAGCTGGCGTTCGCTCGCGGGCAGGCCTCGGGCGACGCGACGCTCCCCATCCGCGAGGAGGATGCCCCCAGCCTCGCGCGCGTGGAGTGGGAGCACATCCAGCGGGTCCTCACGGACGCCGGGGGCAACATCAGCGTGGCGGCGAAGCGCTTGGGGCTCCACCGCCGCTCATTGCAGCGGAAGCTCTCGAAGTACCCCGTCTCGCGCTGACCCGGCGTCTACGGCCAGGCCCGTGCAGCGAGACGGGCGAACCCTCAGGCGTCCTTCTTGGACACGCGCTTCGGCTTGGCGTCCGTGGCCACCGAGCGAATGGCGGTGGGCGTCAGCGTGGCGCTGATGAAGGCCGAGACGTCGATCAGGTCGCGCGGCTTGAGGCCCGCGGCGATCAGGCGCTCCTGGCAGCGCACCGCGGCGCGCATGAACTGCTCGTACGTGGCGCCGTTGGGGCTGCTGTCGTAGTTGAGCTCGAGCTCGAGCACCAGGGCCTGCTTCTTGAAGTAGGTGGGCTTCACGAAGACGTGCTCGGTGGGCAGCGCGGCGGCCGCGAGCCACGTGGCGGCCGGCCAGGAGGCGCCGCCGTCGATGCGCATGGCGAGCACGTACTCGTCGAAGCGACGCGCCAGCGGGCCGTCGCCGTACAGCAGCTCGTACAGGGCGCGCGCGAAGTTCTCGTGGGCGCTCTCGGGCATGGTGCGGAAGCGCGTGATCTCGGCGCGCTGCGTGGTGCCCGCGGTGCCCTCGAGGCAAGCGGCGGCGCTGTCGAGCACGGCCGTGTAGTTGCCCTCTTCCATGAGCTCGCCGAGGGTGTCCTGGCTGAGCACGTCCATGGCGCGCGTGATGGCCGCGTCCTTGAGGCGGTCGTCGCCCACGCCGCGCTCGGCCACGAGGTAGTCCGGGTCCTGGAAGCCGCCGGGGTACTGCGCCTTGAAGAGCGCCACTTGCTGCGGGAACTCGATCTCGGGGCGCTTGAGGGCGGCCTTGGTCTTGGTGGACGTGGACGGACGGTTGCGACGCGCGGCGCGATCAATGCGGTGCGCCTCATCCGGGGCGCACGGCAGGACGCTCATCTTCTCGTAGTACTCTTGATGGATGGCGCGCTCGGTGCCGTCCTCGAAGAGGAAGATGCGGCGGTCGCTGAGCTCCTCGAGGAGCACGGCGCGGCCCCACTGCTGGCGCTTGCCGTGTTGGAAGATACGCGGAGGGATGGCGGGCGTCGGTTCGGTCATTGCGTGGTGATGGGCCGTGGTGAGGAAGGCGCGCCAATCGAATTGGCTCCGCGGTCGCGGAAGCGCGCGCGTTCTTGCAGGAAACCTACAGCCGGCGCGGGGTGTACCACGTGCAGGGGGCCGGCGCACGCCGACGGGGCCCTGCGCGCGTGCAGGAGGGGCTCAGCGGGGGGCGAAGACCTCCCGGCCGGTCGCGCCGGCCAGGACATCGGCCAGCTCGAAGCGGGCCGGGAGCACCTCGTTGGCCAGCCAGAGGCGCGCCTGGTCGTCGAAGTGGTCGGAAGCCGCGATGCCGGACTGCCCCCCCGGGACGATGTTCACGCCCGTGACGTTGCCCGGCTCCATGTGGAACACCATGCGCATGACCGGTCCGTTCCCGAACGTGTAGGGCGACCCCGTGGTGAGCGGTGGGTGGGCCGCATCCACCGAGTAGAGGTCGCTGTGCCGCGGGAACCACGGCAGCGAGGCGCGCGGGTCGGCCGCGGGGAGGTCCGGGAAGAGCGGCAGCCGCGCGGTGTTGATGTCACGCCCCAGCAGGGCGACCTCCGGGATGTCCCCCGCGAACTGCGTCACCAGCGACTGGAAGCGCACCTGGTGGCGCAGGCCCCAGAGCCACTCGTCCATGTCCGTGGTGTCGAAACCGCCCACGCCGGGCACCTCCGGGTCGGGGGCCGCCCCCAGGCGACCCAGCGCCCCGGCCAGCGCGCTCAGGAGCATCTCGTCGCTGCGCTCCACCACACCCACGGTGGTGGCGTCGTCGAAGAAGACCGACTCCTCCGTGGCCGCGTCCCACGACGCCAGGTTGTCGGGGTTGCTGGCACCGCGGCCCTCGAGGAGCCAGACCAGCGCCTTGATGCGCAGGGCGGCGTCCGCCTCGAACACGAAGGCCACGTTCTCGTCGCCGAAGATGGTGTCGTGCATCCCGCGCAGCCACTCGTTCCAGATCATGGTGGCCACGGCCGCCTCGCGCTGCTCCTGCGTCGGCGCTTCGTAGAAAGTCTCGACGCCGCTCTCGGCCTGCGCGCCGCGCATGAGCCAGGTCTCGAGGCGCGTCTCCACCTCGTCGAAGGCGGTGAGGTTCGCCACATAGAGGTCGACCAGGCGCTGCTCGTCGGCGCTCAGCACGGGGTCGTTCATGTTCAGCTGCTGCGCCCGCTGGATGGCCGCGAGGGCGAGCGGCGCGAGGTGACGGCCCACCGGGGAGTGGTGGTCGGCCTGCAGCGCGCGCATGGCCTCGAGGCTGCCCGAGCTCGTGGCCGCCAGCTCCGCGAGGCGGTCGGAGATGGTGGTGGCACGGTAGCCCCCGTCGAAGTCGTACCCCAGGTACCACGCGTCGTTGGTCAGGTCGTCGTCCACGGTCATCCCGCCGATGTCGTTGTTGGCGTTGGCGATGAAGCCGGCTGCCGGCGAGATGGCCATGGGCCACTCCTCGAAGGGCACCAGGCAGTGCTCCGGGTCGGCCTCGTCGGGCAGGCCTTCGTCGTTGAGCGGGATGGTGAAGGCGCCGAAGCGGTTGCCGTCCAGCAGCGAGCGGGGGTCGCCGCCCGCGGCCCACGTACGGTCGGCGTTGCGCAGGTTGTCGCGGCAGGGCAGCGCGTTGTAGCTGCCGTACCAGACGTCGCCGTGGATGTCCGCGGCGCCCAGGTTCTGTCCGAAGCCCACGAAGCGGCGGCTGGCTTCCCGCATCTCGGCCACGTTCTCCGCGCGCCCGAGCCCGTCGGCGGCTTGCACCGTGTTGGCGATGTCGAAGCCCGTGTAGTCGAACGAGATGGCCGTGATCTTCCCGTCCATGTCGGTGTCTTCGGGGATGATGTAGACGCCCTGCACGTTGACCAGCGTCTCGCCCGCGCCCGGCACCGTGTCGGCCTCCACCACGCGCCCCTCGAGCTCCGCCAGCAGGCGACCGTCGAAGGTGGTGTAGCGCGTCCAGGTCTCCGAGCGGCCCACCGAGTCGAAGGCGGGCACGTTCGCGATCTCGTAGACCTCGTCGATGCCCACCAGCGGGCGCCACTCGTCCTCGAAGAGGCTCGCGCTGGGCGCGCCGTTCGCGTCGAGCTGGATCTCCTCGCGGTACCAGTCGGTCAGGTCGCCATAGAGATAGGTGATGCTGTAGGCCACGTTGCCGTTGGTGCCCACGCCCATGTAGGGCACGCCGGCAAAGAAGAGCCCCAGCTGGCGCAGCGCGTCGCGCCGGCCGCCGAAGACCGAGGTGTCGAGGCCGGTGTGGTAGAGCAAGCTCGGCACCGTGAGCGGCAAGTGGCCATCCCCCGCCAGCAGCGCAACCCCGTCGGTGGTGCTCGCAGCCGTCATGGCCCACACGTTGGAGCCGTAGTCCTGGTCGCGACCCCCGTGCACCAGCTCTTCCCAGCGGTTCGCGCGCGCCAGCACGCGGTTCAGCAGCGTCTCGCTCACGTCTGCGCCGCGGCTCGGAGCGATGGAGCGCGGCCCCACGAGCCCCGCCGCGTTGGCCATGGCGCCGGTGGTCAGGCCGAAGCCGGGTGTGGTGGTGGTGTTGCGCAGCGGGCGCACCGGCGTCCAGATGTCTTGCACGATGCCCGCTTGGCGCAGCGCCTCGTTGGGCAGGCCGGAGCCGGTGAAGGCCTCGTCCAGGCGCGCCTCCACGCTGGCCCGCTCCACGTCGAGGCTGTCGTACCCCTGCTGGAACGTCACCGCAGCCAGCCAGCCGATCAGATCCCGGCCCGTGACGTGACGCATCACCGGCTCGGCGCGTGGGATGACCAGGCGCAGCAGCGTGAGCTCCGTGGGCGGCTCGGCTTCCTGCACGGCCACGGCGTCGATGTACGCGTTGATGCCTTCGGCATACGCCTCGAACGTGTCCAGCTGCTCGGGCGTGAGCTGGTCCAGGATGCGCTGCGCCACCACCGCGAGGCCCTGGCCACGCGACAGCTGGTCGCCCGACAGCGCCACGTCACCCACCAACGACGACAGCTCGCCCCAGCCCAAGCGCCGGCCCGCTTCGATGGAGAAGTAGCGGTCGGCGGCAGCCAAGTAGCCCTGCACCACACGCAGGTCGCGCTCGTTGTGGGCGTAGATGTGCGGGATGTTCGCCTCCGTGCGCACCACGTGCACCTCACGGCGCAGCGTGGGCAGCACCATGCGCGTGGTCTCGGGCACCGCCAGCACGGCCGCTTGGTCCTCGGTTTGGCCGCCTCCGCAGCCTGCGCCGAGGCCGGCAGTCACGAAAAGCGTGGAGAAGAGAAAGCGCGACACGAGCCGCTGGGAGCAGCGGAGGGGGGCAGCGAACATCCGGACAGGATCGGCGATGTGTCGTCAAATGGCAATGGGTGCCATATTCCGTGGCGTGCTTCGTCTGCTGATCCTCGGGCTCGACTGCGTGCCCCCCGCGCTGCTCTTCGACCGCTGCCGCGACGTCATGCCGAATGTGTCGGCGCTCATCGAGCGCGGTGTGCACGGGCCGCTGCGCTCGAGTGAGCCGCCCATCACCGTGCCGGCCTGGGCCTGCATGACGTCCGGCCGCGACGCGGGCGAGCTGGGGCTCTACGGGTTTCGCAACCGGGTGCGGGGTGAGTACGGCCTGCGCACGGCGGACAGCCGCGACGTGCGGGTGAAGCGTCTGTGGGATTACCTGGGCGACGCCGGACACCGAGTGGCTCCTCTGTTCGTGCCGCTGACCTATCCGCCGACACCCGTTCGGGGTGTGATGGCCTCCTGCTTCCTCACGCCGGAGGGGGCGCCCTTCACGTTCCCGCCGGGGCTGGGGGCGCAGCTCGAGGAGCGGCACGGCGCCTACCACGCCGACGTGCGTGACTTTCGCACCGACGACCTGGACCGCATCTGGGGCGAGCTGCACGCCATGGCCGAGCAGCACGTGGCCATGGCGCGTGACGTGCTCGCGCGGCAGTCCCCCGAGTTCATGATGATGGTGGAGATGGGGCCCGACCGCTTCCACCACGCGTTCTTCTCGCACTTCGACGCGCGCCACCCGCTGCACCAACCGGGCAGCGCGTATGCGGACGCACCCGAGCGCTACTACGCGTTCTTGGATGCACAGCTGGGCAAGCTGCTGGCCGATGTGCCGCCCGACTGCACCGTCATGATCGTGAGCGACCACGGGGCGAAGTCCATGCTGGGCGGCTTCTGCATCAACGACTGGTTGAGCAGCACGGGCTTCTTGCAGCACGCTGCCGTGAGTGCGCCCACGCCGCTGCGCGAAGCCGGCGTGGTGTGGTCCGGCACGCGCGCCTGGGCCGAGGGCGGCTACTATGCGCGGGTGTTCCTGAACGTGGCCGGCCGCGAGCCCGAGGGGGTCGTTCCGCCCGCCGACTACGAGCGCACGCGCGACGCGATCATCGAGGCGCTCGGGCGCGTGAAGCGCCCCAATGGAAGCGCCTTTCCGGTGCGCGCCGTGAAGCCCAACGAGTCGTACCGGGCCACGCGTGGTGAGGCGCCCGACCTGATGCTCTACCTCGACGACCTGGACCACCGCGCGCTCGGCACCGTGGGCCACCCGAGCCTGTTCCGGCAGAGCAACGATGGCGGGCCCGATGGCTGCAACCACGACTGGGACGGCGTCTTCGTCGCGGCCGGGCCGGGCATCCCCGCTGGCGACCGCGTCGAGGGCGCTAGCCTCTTCGATGTCACCCCCACCGCGCTCGGTCGCTTTGGTCTGCGTGTCGAGGGGCTAGCGGGGCGCGACCTGTTCGCACGGCGCTGACGCGTTCGCGCTCACAGTCCCGCTTCGGACCAGTCCTCCGAGAGCGGCTCGTCGCCGTCGTCGCGGGCGTGCCACCAGGCATCCTCGAGCCCGAGCATCTCCTCGTGCAGCTCTTCGGGCGTGAGCGCGATGGCCACGGGTGAGAACGTTCCGCTCGCCTGTGCCCCGCGCAGGGTGGTCGTCGCCAGGCGTGTCAGCGTCAGGAAGGTCTCGCTCACCCCCTCGTGCTGATCCGCTCGTGCCGGCAGGATGCGCACGGACGGCAGCAGCCCGAGCTCGGCGCCCACCTGGGCAGGCGACAGCGCGTCCGGAAGGTCGAGCTTGTTCACCTGCAACACCAGCCGCTGCTCCACGTCGGGGACGATCTCGCGCAGTGTCGCGAGCATGCGCCCCTGCGCGGCCATGCGGCTCGCGGACGCCTCCGCCACGAAGCAGACGGCGTCGGCAGAGCGCAGCAAGAGGCGACGGCGCGCGCGCAGCGACCACTGGCCTGGCACGCTCACGACGTGGAGCCGCACGGGGCGCCCATCGAGGTAGCCTCCTTCGAGCGCGCGCCAGTCGAAGAACTCGGTCCGCCGGCTCGACGAGCCTGGCGCGGCCAGGGTCCCTCTCCGCGCGCTGAACAAGGTCTCGTGCAGCACGCGGATGTTCGTGGTCTTTCCGGCTCCTGGCACGCCGTCGTAGACGATGCGAAGAGTCAACTCGCCCGAGTCGGGGTCGATGTAGGCCATGGCCAGCTCGCTCGAGCGGGGTTCAGAGCTTCAGGCCATCTTCGATCCCGCGCATGCGGTGCCGAGCGAGGCCCAAGTTGCCGCGGCTCTTGTCGATGGCGACATACAGGAAGAGCGAGGGGTTGCGCGCAAGCGGGCGGATGAGGTGGTACTGCGATTCGAGGGTGATGAGGATGTCCTCGATGGCGCCAGGGATGCCCAGCTCGCGCATGACGCGCATCTTGGACTTCACGACGCCGGTGTTGCCCGAGGCGGCGAGCTCGATGTCGAACCCGCTGTTCCCGCCGATGGTGCCGAGGGTGAGACCAGACTCCCAGTCGACGAGAGCGGCGGCGACTGCGCCGTCGAGGGTCATGATCTCTTCGAGGCTCTTGCTGATGGTGGACATGATGGCTTGATTCCGAGGACGTTTTGGGGGGGATGAAGGACGCGCTGCGGGAGCCAGCGCGTGGGAGACAGGGATGACGGCGGTGTCGGGACCCTCCGTGAGTCGGCGGATCTCCGCGGCCAGCTCCGCGAGCGAGAAGCACAGGTCCGACGCGTAGCTGCGCTCCACGGAGTGGAAGACCACGCGCCCGCCTTCCGCGCGATGCAGGAGGCTCGCCAGCTGCCGGGCGTTGTGCTCGAGCAGCGCACTCCGCATCGCTTGCCGGTCGACGACACCCTCGTCGACGAGCGCCTCCGCGAAGTTTCGCCCTGACGTGCGGCAGCCCTTCCACACCTGCTGGAGCGTGGGGTGTGAAGCGAGTCCGCGCGCTTGCATGACCTCGGACAGGCGTCCCGCCCCGTCATGGGAGACCACCCAGGCGATGGCCCCGCCCGCGAGGAAGATGCGGTCCTGGTGCTCCGGAGTGTGAATCACCACCTCGCCGTGGCCGAGCTGGATCGCGTCCAGCAGCACCCGCTCGAGTGTGCTGGGGAGCTGGAGGTCGTCCAGCCCGCCGGTCAGTCCATCATGGGCGGCTTCGTCACCCTTGGTGGTGTGCTTCTCCGTCAACACGGGACTTGTATAGTACGAATTGTGCACTTGGCAATCTTGTAATCGACCAAAACGACCAAACACGCGGCCAACGCGAGAGGTTGCTCGGGGGTATTGAGGACATATGTAGCACTGAATTGGGATGCGCGCCCTCAGAGCCCGTTCCCGCCGTGCCACGCCCAAACGCAACGACGGCCAGCACCACTCAGGGCGCTGGCCGTCGTCGTGGGCCGTTGTCGTGGGAGGCAGGCTACCAGCTGATGCGGAACACCCAGCGCGCGTGCTCGGGCCCATCGGCCACGCGGGAGATGGTCTCCACACGCCCGCCGAGGACCCCGTGCGACTTCAGCGTCCCGGACACGATGCCGCGGAACGTGTCCGCGTAGAAGGGGCTGGGCTCCACGCGACACTCCCAGATCATCGCGCGCTCGCCCGACACGCGCACCGCGTGCTCGTTGTCCTGCACGCTCATCTTGTAGGCATCCACCAGACGCTCGAGCACGCGCCGCGGATCCTTGCCCATCATGGCGCTGAGGGTGCGCCCCACCATGCTGTCGCGGAACACGGGGTAGAAGGTCTCGGCGATGCGCTCCATGGCCTGCTCGAGCGGCACGTTCGGATGGAGCACCGGCGCGGCCATGAAGTACAGCTTGTAGAAGTCGCGGTGGGGCAGCAGCGCGAAGGGGATCACACGCCCACGCACGCCGGCGTGGGCCATCAGCTGATCGGCCAGCGTTGCGTCCCGCTGACGCTTGATGACGTTGACCAACCCATCGAAGAACATCCCGCGCACTTGGCACTCGCTCGGGAAATGGAAGAGCGTGGCGACGATGGCGCGCTGATCCGCAGCGCTGAGTGGCAGCGCCGCGGCGAACGACTCGACCTCGCTCTGGTCGATGGCGCGCAACCCCCAGTCGAGGCCTTCGCGTGGGGTCGAGTCGAGATGAAGAGGGGGGGGCATGTCAGATGCTCCGTCGAATCAAGGGACGAGGTCCGGGGCGGCGAGTGGGGGCAGGCCGAGGCGGAAGCGAATCTTGTCGAGCAGCTTGAGCGGCTCGAACACCAGGGGCTCCTCGAGCGGGAACAGCTCGCACGGCTTCGCGCTGCTGTGGTCCGCTTCGAGGATGGCGTTCACGGCGCGGCGCGCCGCTTCGTTGGCGCCCTCCATGGTGGCCAGGTCCGTGTAGGTGCGCACGAAGTCCGACGCCAGGAAGAGGTTGGGGATGCCGGTGTGCGCCTCCGGGCGGTCTGCCCACGAGCCCACGGTGTTCACGAGCAGCGGCTCGCGGTTCTCGGGCTTTCCGCTGGCCCCGCCGGTCACGATGCTGTCGTCCAAGTACCAGTGGGCGAGGTTCGAGTCCATCAGGTCCACGCCTGGATCGTCGTTCAACGAGAGCCGCAGCTGCTCCCACACCTCGTCCTTGATCTTCTGCCGATCGTCGATGGCGTCGGCGGGCTGATGCAAGAGGAAGCCTGGCGAGGTCCAGTCGCTGATGTCCACCGAGAGGATGCCGCGCACGGTCCCATCGCCCACGCCCGACAGGCGCTCCGACCAGAACTGTTGCTGCGAGATGCTCGTGAGCGCCCAGGGTGAGTCCGCGTAGATGGTGTGCCCGTGGGCGAGCGGGACGTCGTCGCGCAGGAAGAACTGGATCCCGCTCATCCACTCGGTGTGCAGCTGCGACAGCTTGCCGAGCTCGGGCGCCGCCGCCTTCATGTCGGGCGTCACGAAGTGCACGAAGCGGTCGACCGGGATAGCCGAGACGTAGTGGTCCGCCGTGACACTCTCGATGGTTCCATCGGGCTTGCGCACATCGACACTGCTGACGCGTCCGCCCGCCATGTGAATGGCCTCGAGCGGGCGCTCGAGCTCGTAGGTGACGCCCAGCTGCTCGATGTGTTGCACCCAGGGGTCGATGAAGACGTCGTTGGTGGGGCCATCGAGCAGGCGGTCGAGGGTCTCTCCCGGGCGCAGCAGATCCTGCAAGAGCTGCAGCAGGATGTAGCCCACCGTGCGCGTGCTGCCGATCTCGGCGCGCATGGCCACCAGCGAGCGCGTGAGTCCGCGGGCGAGGTAGAGGCGGTACTCGGGGCTCATCTTGTCGGCTTCGATGAAGTCCCACCACGACATCTGCTCCCACTGTCCGAACCTGCGCTCGTCGCACGAGCTCAGCAGGGCCACGAGCCGTGTGGCGAAGAACAGCGCCTCGATCTCGGGGATGCCGAAGTTGGCCGTGGCGAGCGCCACGATCGCCTCCTTGAACTCGCTCAGGCTGCGCGGAAAGCGCGCCACCAGCACCGGATCCGTTTGCCCGATGCGTGCGATCTGGAACTGCGATGCTTGCACCAGGTTGTCGTACACGCCGTCGACATTCCCGGGGTAAGGGATGCGCTTCATCGTGTCCGTGATGTGTTTGTAGAAGCCCGGGAAGAAGCGGAACCCGTGCTCTCCGGGGAGATCGGGGCGCCCATCCGTGCCGGTGCCTGGGATGCGCACGCTGCGCGCCTTGCCTCCCGCGATGTCCATCGCCTCGAACACGCGCACTGCGTAGCCGCGGGCTGCGAGCTCGTGTGCGGCGGAAAGCCCGCCAATGCCCCCTCCTAGAACTACCACCGTCTGCGCCATATGCGCGGAGGGTAGGCGAACGCCGCGGCCACCAGAAGATCCTAAAGCGGTGTCGGAGAGAACCCCTGTTGGGGCCGATGCGGTCTCAGGCCGCTGGGCCGGGTGCCCCGCGGCCCAGGAATTCGAGGCAACGCGCGATGGTCTCCGGGTGGTTCATGATGAACGTGTGTGGGCTCTCCACCAGCGCGAAGAGCTCCGCGCCCGGGAGCGCCGCTTCGCTCACGCCCACCACGCCGTCATCGTCGCCCTCGATGAGCGGGTTGACCCCGCGGCCGCCACGCAGTGTGCCTGCCACGATGCCGAACGGGATGGTGGGTCGAGGGGCCACCTCGCCCAGCTCGCCGCGGTGCACTTGCGCCATGCGCTGCCCCGAGGGCCCGAAGACGGCACGGAACGGGGCGCTGTCGAGGCGCGCCGCTAGGCGTGCACCCTGGCTGGGCGGCGCGATCATGAAGAGGCGACGTGGGGTGAGATGAGCGATGTCTGCCGTGTGGTCCACCAGCAGGCGACGCGCCACGATGCCACCCAGGCTGTGCGTGACGAAGCTGGTCGCGTGACGCTCGGGAAGGGCCGCGAGGACCTCAGCCACGTGCGCGGCGTGCTGAGCCACCTCATCGCGTGTGCTGGCGTAGTCGAGGGCGAGGGTGGCGTAGCCCGCACGGCTCAGGTGACGCCGCAGCGTGGCCAGCGAGCGCGACGTGCGACCGAGCCCGTGCAGCAGCACCACCAGCTCGCGCTCGGGCTCTTGTGGAAGGCTGGGCAGCAGCGCCTGGTAGGCCGCGATGCACACCTCGCGCGAGCCGCTCGCGAGCGCGAGGTCGTGTGGCGACAACAGACGATGGTGGCTGGGTGAGAGCGCGAACGACTGCACGCGGTACCCACGCCACGCGCGCACGTCGTTCCAGAGCTGCGCCCCGCCCAGGGTGCGCGGGCCCGTTCGCGTCATCCGCCGAGCGCGCCCCGCAGCAGCCGCTGGATCTGGTCGTCGGTGGCGTAGATCTCCTCCACCTGCTCGGAGTCCACGAGCGCGCGCGTCAGCGACGACAGCATGTGCTTCGGGCTGCGGGCGTCCGACGCGGCGCGCACCATCTCGCGCACCAGCATCTGCTTGCGGTCGCGGATGATCTCGATGACCTCGTCCGCCTCCATGCGGTCGAGCAACACGTCCAGCGCCGCCATCAGCTTCTGGTTGAAGGGCGTCATCTCGACGTCCTCGGGCTCGTCGTCGCGGTCGTCCGCGCCGCCACCGCCGCCGCCACCCAGCAGCGCACGCAGTGCGCCGCCGAGGCCGCCCAGGTCGTCGTCGTCCGACTTGCTGGCCTTGCCGGCCTTGCCGGCCTTGCCATTGCTCTTGGGCGCGGGCGCCTTTGCTGGCTTCTGAGCTGCGCCGCGGCCGGGGCTCGCGCTCACGTTGCTCTGGCCCAGCTCGCGCTCGAGCGCGGCGAACTCTTCGTCGCCCTCGAGGTCGAGGTCCCCCAGGTCCCCTAGGTCCCCTAGGTCCCCTAGGTCTCCGAGATCGCCGAGATCGCCCTCGAGGTCGAGATCATCGGCCGGCTTCGGCGCCGCCACCTCCACCACCGCGGGACCGCGGCCTTTGCCAGCGCGGCGGATGGGCATGACATCGATGTCCGGGCTGGGCGCGCTGCGCAAGCTGCGCTGCGCGGCGTCGAAGCGCGCCCGCCAAGCGGCGGCCAGCTCGCGCACGATGTCGTCGCCGCTCGTGAGCGCGGTGCTGATGGCGCTCGGTGCACGGCCGCTGCGGAGCGCCCCCTCGAGCTCGCGTAGCTGCTCGAGCAACGCGTGATGTACGGCGGCGAGGCCGTCCACGTCGAACTCCTCGGGCAGCTCCACGCGTCGCGTGCGGATGAACTTCTCGGTGACCCACGTCATGGTGGCGCGCGCCAGGGCGGGGTGGGGGTCGCTGGGGTGAGCTTCCAGGCGGCCATCGAGGATGGGCCACTCGCCACGGCTGAGCGCGTCCCAGGCCTCCGCGAAGCCCGAGTCCAAGAGGCCCTCGAAGACGTTCCAGCCCGAGCGGTCGTCCTCTTCCCAGCTGTCGTCCAGCAGGCGGGCGTACTTCTTGGTGGCCGCCGTCAGCGTCGTCTTCTTCGCGCCGGCCGAGGCCTTCACGCGCGCCGCCATCCAGTTCAGCGCGGACGCGATGTCGTCGAACTCGAGGTCTCCGCGCAGGCCGTCCTCGGCGGTGTAGACGCGATGGCCGCCGTCGGGATCGGCTAGCGTGTCTACCAGGAAGAGTGTCTCCTCCATGGCAGGGCAGGTGAACGCCTCGAGCTCCGCCACCTGGATGGCCCACTGCATCCGCCACGGCGCGGACGGGTCACCGCTGGCCAGGCCGGGGTACGGAGCGTCCGAGAGATCCAAGAGCGCGAAGCCGTGCGGGTGGCTCGCGCCCAGCTGAAGCGCCTCCACCAGCACGTCTACGGGGTTGTCGAGGGGCGGGAGCTCGGCGGGCTCGATCTCCAGCGCGGAGAGGTACGCGAGCAGCGCTTTCTTCAACTCGTTGGTCTTCGCTCGGGTCACCGCGCCGTCGTAGCAGGGGAGAAGAGGGGGAGCACGCCGGGCGCCGGACGGAAAACCGGTCGAAAATTTGGCGGATAACAGACTACATGTAGGATATAGACAGACAGGAGACTCCCATGACTCTGCGCAACGCCATCGAACGCCGCTCCACTCGTCGACAGGTCGACCTCCCTTGCCAGGCCGTCGCCGAAGAAGGCTTTCGCTTCTTGGGCGGTCGCGTCATCGATCTGTCGCCCGAGGGCATGCAGGTGGCGAGTGGCGCGCAGGTGCGCGTGGGCGAGCCCGTGCTCGTGAGCTTCCGGGCCCCCAACAGCACCGATTGGATGGACGCCGAGGCCGAGGTGGCTCGCGTGGTGCGCGGACAGCGCGGCACCGACCGGGGCCGCTCCATCGGGCTGCGCTTCACGCAGCAGTCCACGTTCGACCGCGTCATGCTGGCGGAGCGCCTGCGCAACCTGACGCCGCCCACCCCCGCGCGCCGACTGCGCCGTGACTACGCGGCGTTCGTGCGTGGCGTGGACTTCTTCTCGCCGTCGAGCCTCGCGCGGCACGGCTTCGACTACTTGTCCGAGCGCTGCTGATCGAGCCTCGAGCGCAGCGGGTGGGCAAGTGGGCGGCCCGTCATGTCAGGGCGCAGGTGGCGCGCTCAGGCGCTCGGTCACAGCGGAGCGCAGCTCCTCGGCGCGCGCGTCGCCCACGCCCAACCGCTTGGCGAGGCCCTCGTGGAATGCTGCCTCCGCGCGGTCCACGCTGCCGTCCGTGCCGGCCAGCTCCCAGCTGAGCGCCAGCATCAGCTCGCGCAGCACCGGGTGCGTGATGCGCTGCTCGAGGCCGTCTAGCGAGGGTGGGTCGTGGACCGCGGAGACCAACGCGTCGACCGTGTCGTCGTCCATGCTGGCGCTCATCACGAGCTGCTTGAGGAAGTAGGCCTCCTCCGGATCCAGGTTGCGGTCGGCGTTGGCCATCCAGATGCAGATCTCGATGGCGGCGCGCTTCTCGCGCAGCGCGACTTCGGGGCTCTGCTCTCCGAACCACACACGGAGCTGGTCCAAGCGGTCCTCACCAACGACGTAGGCGGCCACCGCGAGGCCGGCGGCCTCCGTTCCGCTGACGACGCCGCTGCGGGCCAGGGTCCCGATCCAGGTAGACATGGCGCTGCTGGCTTGGGTCATGCGGCCACTCTACCACAGAGGTTCTGGCCCACGCGCGCCCCGAGAAATTGATAGGCTGCCGGCGATGGAGCCGCGCCGCAGAACGCTCACGCACCTGGGGCTCCGCTCGCAGATCGTCCTCGCGCTGACGGTGACCTTCGTGCTCGCGTTCGGGTTGTTCAGCGTGGCGCTGGTGCGCATCACCCAGCGGGCACGCGCCGAGGACCGCGTGAGCGACCTCCAGGCTGCGGCCGCGCTCTTGGCCAACGCGCTCTCGCAGCCGAGCGAGGATCCCCGCGAGCAGTTCGTGCAGCTGAGCGAGGCTCTCTTGGGTGAAGCGGGGGTGCGCGGCGTGGAGCTCGCGCGCGGCGACGCCGAGCCATGGGCGCGTGGCGTCACCGGGCTGGGCCAGCCCGTGGACGCGGTGCTCGCGAACGGCGATCGCGTGCGCCTTTGGGTGCGTGCGCCCACCGTGGACACATCACCGCATCTGTCGCTGGTGCTGAGCTATGTGTCGGTCACGGGGGCGGTCATCCTGCTGCTGGCCTACGTGGCGCTCACGGGGCTGATCGTGCGCCCGGTGGAGCGCATCACGCGCGCCGTCACGCGGCTGGCCGAGGGCAAGCTCGACCACGACGTGCCGGTCAGCGGGGCCGCCGAGGTGGCAGAGCTGGCGCTCGGCTTCAACCGTATGGCGAAGCAGCTGCGGCTCGACCGCGAGGCGCTCGAGAACCGCCTGCGCGAGCTCGAGGCGACCACCCGTGAGCTCGAGGCGGCCCAAGCCCAGGTGGTGCGCGGGGAGCGCCTGGCCTCCGTGGGGCGGCTGGCCGCGGGTGTGGCCCACGAGCTGGGCAACCCGCTGAGCGCGGTGCTCGGCCTGCTCGAGCTGGTGCGGGAGGGAGAGCTCGAGCCCGAAGAGAGCGCCGAGTTCCTGGCGCGCGTGCAGCGCGAGACGGAGCGCATGCACCAGATCATCCGCGACCTGCTCGACTTTGCGCGCCACGGGTCGCCCAGCGAGCCGCACGGCGCTCCCGCGAGGCCGCTTCCGGCCACGGACCTGGCCAGCGTGGTGGACGAGACGCTGCGCCTGCTCGCGCCCCAGAAGGACATGAACCGCGTGGTGCTCGCGCGCGACTTCGAGGCTGACCTGCCCCGCGTTGCCGTGGATCCGGACGCGTGCCGCCAAGTGGTGCTCAACCTGCTGCTCAACGCCGTGGACGCGCTCGGCGGCGAAGGGCGAGTGCGTGTGGCGCTCACGTCTCAGTCCGCGTCGGCGCAGCGGGAGGTCTTGCTGCAGGTGACCGACTCGGGGCCGGGCATCGACGCGTCCGTGCGCGCGCACCTCTTCGAGCCCTTCGTGACCACCAAGTCCGCGGGAGCGGGGACCGGCCTCGGTCTGGCCGTCGTGCACGGGCTGGTCGAGCGGGCGGGCGGGCGTGTCGAAGCCGATGACGCGGCGCCGGAGGACGGCGGCGGCGCGCGCTTCCGCGTGTGGTTCCCCGCCAGCTCGTGACATAAAAATTACATCCACGTGCAGGTCCCGTCGGGTGCCCGTGATAAACCTAGAGAGACCGCAAAGGAGCGGCTCGACCATGAAGAAGTGGATTGGCAAGACCTGGCTGCGCGTCGCGGGCTGGACGCTCGAAGGCAGCGCCCCCACGGAGCAGCGCTACGTGCTCATCGCGGCGCCGCACACGTCCAACTGGGACCTCCCCTTCATGCTGGCGTGCTCGTACATCTACGACCTACCCATGCACTGGATGGGCAAGGACACGCTGTTCAAGCCGCCGCTCGGCTGGTTGCTGAAGCCGCTGGGTGGCATCCCCATCGACCGCACCAAGGCGGGCGGCGTGGTCGCGCAGTTCGTGGACCGCTTTGCCGAGATGGCCAGAAGCGGCGAGGGCTTCGTGCTGGCTGTCCCGGCCGAGGGCACCCGTGGCAAGAAGGCGCACTGGAAGTCGGGCTTCTATCACATCGCTTCGGCGGCCAATGTGCCCATCGCGCTCAGCTTCCTGGACTGGAAGACCAAGCGCACCGGCATCGGGCTCATGATCTACCCGAGCGGCGACATCAAGGCCGACATGGACCTCATCCGCGCGTTCTACGCGGGCATGGAAGGCCGCTTCCCGGGGCAGTTCACCCCGCCCATCCTGCGCGAAGAGCTGGCCGGCGAAGACGCCGACGCGCCGCTGGCCGACGTGGGCTGACGGTTCGCCCGGGGGGCTATGTGCCCCCGTTGGGCACGGGCTCACTCGTCGGCGAGGTGTTGCTGCCACTGGACCGGGAGGTCCAGCCAGCCTTCGCCGTGCAGGTAGGCGTAGATGGCGTTGCACCACACCGCGCAGATCTCGGCATAGATGCGCGCGTCGGCCGCGAACTGGAGCGTCTCGGGGCGGAACGCGTCAGAGCCCTCTCCGTTCAGGTGGGCGGCCAGCGGCGCCTGCATGTGGCTCAGCATGTTGTCGAGGAACTTGCGCTCGAAGACCTTGCGGAACTCCGGGAACGAGGCCTCTTGGATCTTGTAGGTGAGCGCGTTCCCATGCGCGACACGGCTCTCCTTGATGACCTCCCACGAGAACTCGCCCAGGCTCTCGCGGAAGTCGCGCATCAGGAACACGAGCAACACGTCGCGGTACACCATGAGCAAACGCTCGAGCTCGGGGCGGCTGCGCGCCAGGGTCTCCGAAACGAGCATCTTCGAGAAGCGCTGCAGGCGCTCGATGGCGTCGGCCTGCACCCGGTCGCTGCGGTAGTTGAGGCTCCGCAGCTCGTCGATCATGAGCGCCTCGTTGTGGTGCAGCACGTGGAACAGGGCCTCGTCCGCGTAAGCGAAGATGGTCTTCGCGCTCTGCGCCACGGAGGGGTTCGCGTAGATCTCGGAGGTGAAGAAGAGGTTCGTGATCTTGCGTTGGATGAGCTCGATCTTGTGGCGCAGGAACGCCTCGCGGCGCGCCGAGACCATCTTCTCGAGGAGCTCGCGCAGCTCCTTCATCAAGGCGATCTCGATCTCGGCCGGGTCGGTGGGCGCCGTGCTGGCGAGCTGCTCCGCCTGCAGCGTCTGCAGCTCGGCGACGACCTGCGCGGTGATCGCGTCCAGCTCGGCGTTGGTCTGGATCTGCGGCTCGAAGTAGACCACGCGCGCCTTCAGCTGCTCGTCGCGCAGACGCAGCACGTTCTCGGCGAGCTCGATGCGCGCGAGGGTGGCCTTCGGCACGGGCGCCGCACGATTCACGGGCGCGGGTGGGGGGGGCGCCGCTCGTTTCGGAGGTAGAGGCGGCTTGGGCGCGGACATGGACGCATCGTGCCCGTCACCCGATTCGGGATCAACCGTCTCGTGACGGGCGATCGACGAATCGGCGAGAACCGAGCTACGCGCGCTTGCGCGTGGCGGCCGGCTGCAGCTTCTCGCCGACGAACGCGCCCATCAGCGTGGCCAGGATGCCCAGCAGGCCACCCACCACGTAGGCGAGCTTCGGCAGCTCGTGCACGTCCGCGATGCTGTCCAGGTAAGCGAGCGTGGGGAGCACAGCCAGCAGCGCGCCGACCGGGGGCTCGAGGAAGGTCTTGCCCGGCGAGAGCCGACCCACGATGACCGCGCCCACGAACCACACGCCACCTGCGATGGCGAGCCCCACGGACCCCTGCGGGTCGTACATGGGCAGGACCATGGGCAGGCCGGCGAACACCAATGCGCCGAGGATCATGTCGAGCACGAAGGCGATCAACACCCACTTCCACTCGAACGTGTCTTGCTGATAGCGGCGCGCGGCCTCTTCGTCTTCCGTGAGGTCGCGCGTCAACTCCTCCAAGCGCGCACCGCAGGAGGCACAGCGCGGGGAGGTGGCCGGGTTGCTGGCGCCGCAAACGGCGCAGCTGATCGTGTCGTCAGTTGCCATCGGAGTCTCTCGCCCCGGAGTGTCGCGCGAAAGAGGGGGGCAACGCAACCTGCAAACACGAAAGCCCGGCGGTTGGCCGGGCTCTCGTCAGTCTAGGGCGCGTTCAGCGCTCACTCCTCTTGGTGGACGATGTTGAACTCGACGCGGCGGTTGCGCGCGAGGTCTTCCTCGGAGACGGCGTCCGGGACGATGGGGCGGGTCTGGCCGTAGCCCTCCGACTGGAGGCGAGCACGGTCGATGCCCTTGCGGCGGAGGTAGTCCATGACCGACCGGGCACGACGCTGCGAGAGGCGCAGGTTGTTGGCCGGGCGTCCGCGGCTGTCCGTGTGGCCCTCGATGGAGAGCAGCGCGATCTCGGGGTGCGCCGCGAGCACGGCCGCGATGTTGTCGAGCAGCGGGTAGGAGCGGCGCTCGATGCGGTGGCTATTGGTGCGGAAGTAGACGTTGTCGAGGATCTCGATGCGGTCATCCTGGAGCACCACGAGCTGCTGCTCTTGGCAGCCGTGGTTCTCGACGCTGCCGGGCTCGTCCGGGCAGTTGTCGCGGCGGTCCACCACGGTGTCACCGTCGCGATCGGAGTCGGGGCAGCCACGGTTCTCGATGACGCCGGCCTCGTTCGGGCAGCGGTCCTCGAGGTCCACCACGCCGTCGCCGTCGTTGTCGGCCTCGGGGCAGCCGTCCACGTCCTCGAAGCCGTCGAGGTCCTCGGCGTCCATCGGGCAGCGGTCTTCGACGTCGAGCACGCGGTCGTTGTCGTTGTCGGGGTCGGGGCAGCCGTCCTCGTCCTGGAAGTTGTCGCGATCCTCGGGATCGTCCGGGCACTGGTCGTCCACGTCGTCGATGCCGTCGCCATCGCGGTCCGTCTCGGTGGGGACGAGCTCGGGCTCGGGCTCGGGCTCGGGCTCGGGCGCCACGCGGTCACGCGCCAGGAGCTCGAAGCTGAAGCTGAGGCCGGCGAAGAGCGCCGCGTCGGTGTGGTTGTCGTTGGTGCGCTCGATGACCGACTGCGGCTTGCCGTCGCCCGCGAAGAGCAGGTAGCCGCGAACGAAGAAGCCCATGGAGAAGGGCCGCGCGATGGACAGGTCGTAGCCCAGCGCGCCGTCGAGGCCGATCTGGATGCCATCGAACTGGTGTACGCCGATGTGGGCGCTCACCCAGAAGCCACCGGCGATGTCGCCGTTCTCTTCGTTCGAGTAGCCGTCCTGGGGGTCGATCAGGCGGATGCGCACGCCCGCGCCGGCCATCCACATCATCGAGCCGCCGAAGCGACCGAGGGCCAGGTCGCCGCTCGGGTCGCGCGGAGCCCCGTCTGCCATCTCCAACAGGTACCCAGCGCTACCGATCAGCTCGAGGGCGACCGGACCCGCGACCACATAGTCGAGCGAGAGCCAGCCCCCGATGCCGAGGCGCGCGGTGAGGTCGTTGTTCCCGGGAGGCGCCAGGTATCCCATGATGGGGATGCCCGCGCCGAGATCCACGTGGAGATTCAAGCGTCCGGAGTCGGCGTTCGCGCGGCTCGGGGCCCAAGCGACAAGGGCGCCGCACAGGGCGACGACGGCGGCAGCGCGAAGCGCGCTCCTGAAGTTACTGGTCATGATGGCGGTATTGGGCATTGTTTCTATCGTGCGGTCAAGTGCGCGGACACGTACCTCTGCGGTTAGCTCCCGATCGGCGCCTTGCAGGGTGAGTCTGGCTCTCCCACACCTCCTCGATGACGGAAGATCGAGCCGGGCGCCCCTGGTGGGGCAGCCACGAGGTGCCCACCCGAGGCCGGCTGGAGCTCACGCTCGGGGCCCTCACGCTCTGGGTGACGCGGCTCGAGCGCGAGTGGCGCATCGGCGCCGTGCGCGACCCGGACACGCTGCGGGCCGGGGTGGCCGTGCGGGTCTACGGCGAGGGTGACCCGGGGGCGCAGGCGGACGACTCGCAGTGGGACCGCTTCGCCCAGGGCGAGACCTCCGGGCGCATCACCCTGACTCCTGGCCTGATGGACCGAGCGTTCGTGGTGCGTCCGTACGCCAAGCTGCACCTGCTCCCCAACCAGCAGGTGGTGGTCTACGTGACCACGCCGCTGGTGGTGCGCCTGTCGGACGACATGGACAGTGTCCCGATGGTGGAGGTGCCCGTGACGCGGCCCTCGGAGACCTGGCACGGCGCGAACACCATCGAAGGCACCGTTTGTTATGCCGGTCGCACCCACGCTCGCCTCCAGGCCGAGCTGCTCGAGCGCCGTGAGAGCCGCGCCACGACCGCCATTCGGCTGCACAACCGGGGCTCCCAGCCGTACTGGGTGGAAAAGCTGTATGTGCCCGTGCCGCGCCTCGCGCTCTGGGAGGACATCGCCACCGGCGCGCTGCACACGGACTCCCTCACCCTGACGCGCGAGCGTGGAGACGAGGAAATCGAGGTGCACGAGGGGCCGCCGTGGCCTGGCGCGCAGCCCGTGGCGCGTGCGCGGGAGTCGGAGCAGGGGGTGTCGGTGTTGGCCATGCTGAACCAGTTCTGGGGAGGCGGGCTGTGAGCGGCCTGTACGAGGCTCTCGGCACATGGCTGCGCGACCCCATGGTGCGCATGCCGCTCTTCGCGCTCCTGTTCTGGATCGTCGGGCTCGTCGTGGCGCGGCTCGTGGTCGGGGGCCTGGCGCGCGTCGCGGCCCAGCACCTCGACGCGCAGCGTGTCACGTCGGGCCGTCGGATCGCGTTCTATGGGCTCGCCATCCTGGTGACCCTGGCGGCCCTGCACCGGGGCGGCATCGACATGAGCGTGTTCTTCGGGGCGGCCGGCATCCTCACGGTCGCGTTCGGCTTCGCCTCCCAGACCAGCATGTCGAACCTCATCAGCGGCGTCTTCTTGATCGGTGAGCGCTCGTTCACGGTGGGCGACTGGATCACGGTGGGGAGCGCCACCGGCGAGGTCCTCAGCATCGACCTGCTATCGGTGAAGCTGCGCACGCCCGAGAACCTGTTCGTGCGCGTCCCGAACGAGACGCTGATCAAGACGGACATCGTCAACCTGAGCCGCTTCCCCATCCGACGCGTGGAGATCGACTTCCGCGTGGAGTACGAGACGGACCTCGCTGCGCTGGCTCAGCTGCTCGAGGGCATCGTGCACGAGCTGCCCGAGTGCTTGCTGGAGCCCAAGACGCACTTCTTCGTGCAGGACTTCACGGACGCCGCGGTGTGGGTGAAGTTCCGCTTCTGGACGCGCCGGGAGGTGTTCCTCGAGGCCCGCGCCACCGTGCAGGCCTTGGCGCAGGAGCGGCTGGCCGCGGCCGGCATTCGCCAGCCCACGCAGCGCCTGCGCATGGAGCGCCCGGCGGCGCTCGACGCCGCGATGGAGTCCCCGCCCGACGTCAGCTGACGTGCAGCTCGGCCTCGATGCGCGCGGCCTCTTCGTGCGACAGCTTGGCGCCGTGGACGAGGGCACGGAGCCGCACCCGCTCGGGCTCCGACACCCCTTCGCTGATGGCCGCCACCGCGTACGCCAGCCGCACCCCCGGCTGCGCCAAGTGGGCCTCGTGGAGGTTGACGCCCACCTGCTCGGCGAAGCGCACCCCACCGCTGACCGCGATGCGCTTGCGCGCGCTCTCGATCTGCTCCGACACCTCGGCCGCCGTGAGCGAGTGCGCGATGGTCGACTCGAGGGCCAGCTGGATGCTGGCGCGCTCGGCCTCGTCGATCACCAGGTCGGCGTGCGCGATGACGACGACCACGTTGACCAGCAGGCGGAGCTGCAGCGGGGTGAAGGCGGCCGCGTTCTGGGCGATGATTTCGGCGAGGGTCGGGTCCATGCGAGTGGCCGACCATATCATGGCGGGGCGGGGGTGTCCGAGACGGATGGCGCGTACAACTGTCTGGCGGGCATTCGCTGCGCTAGGCTGTGCATTCGACGATGTCCCAGCACCCCAAGATCTGCCCCGAGTGCAGCACCCCCTATCACGCTGCGGCGACGTTCTGTCAGCTGGACGGGAGCGCGTTGGTGGAGCAGCAGGTGTCGGCCGACCCGCTGGTGGGCGCGAGGCTCCTGGAGCAGTTCGACGTGCACGAGGCCATCGGGTCGGGCGGCATGGGCACGGTCTACCGTGCGCATCAGGCCGCCCTGCAGCGCGACGTGGCGATCAAGATCCTGCACCGCGACCTCGCCAAGAACGCCGACGCCGTGCGGCGCTTCCAGCGTGAGGCACGCGTGGCGTCGTCGCTCGACCACCCCAACCTGGTGGACGTCTACCTGTTCGGCGAGCTCCCCGACGGCAGCCTCTATCTGGTCATGGAGTACCTCGAGGGGCGCACGCTGGCGCAGGCGCTCTTCGAAGACGGCCACTTCCCGCTCGCGCGTGGTCTGCGCATCGCCCATGCCACGGCGATGGGCGTGGGGGCGGCCCACCGGCAGGGCATCGTGCACCGCGACGTGAAGCCCGAGAACATCATGCTGGTGAAGCGTGACGGTGACCCGGACTTCGTGAAGGTGCTGGACTTCGGCATCGCCCGCCTGCTCTGGGACGAGCAGAGCCACATCACGCAGTCGGGGGTCATTTTCGGGACCGCTCGCTACATCTCGCCCGAGGGAGCCAGCGGCGAGGCCACCGACGCGCGCTCCGACGTCTACTCGCTCGCGGTTCTCACGTATCAGCTGCTCTCGGGCAGCGTGCCCTTCGACGACCCCTCGCCCGTGGCGCTGCTCATGAAGCACTTGCGCCAGAAGCCGCCGCCGCTCGAGACACGGCCGGGCGGTGCGCACGTCCCCGCGGCCATCGCCGAGGTGGTCATGCGCGGGCTCAACAAGCACCCCGATGCGCGGCACGACAACGCAGCGGCCTTCGCGCGTGCTCTCGAGAGCGCCGCTGCGGCGTCGGGTGTGGCCATCACCGCCGAGACGTCGCGCGCGGCGCAGAAGGGCTCGGCGGCCACGCTGCTGCAGACCGGTCCGCTGATCGACGCGCCGGCCCCGGTGGCTGCGCCCATGATGGCGGCGCGCCCGCAGATGGCCACGCGCCGCGACGGCAGCGTCATGCCGGCCATCGCTCAGCAGGAGCTGGCGCGCATGGCCGCAAGCGTTGCCAGCGGCCCTCCGGCTGGCAACGGTCACGGCGCGGGCATGGGTCACGCACGCCAGATGATGCCCGTGGTGGAGCTGCCCGTGCTCCACCCGGCCGACGTGGGTCCGCGCGTCAGCCACGATCCCGGCCCTCCGGGTGGGCGCTCCTACGATGAGTCCTTCGTGGGCATCCCGGGCCTGTCGTCGGCGCGCCCACGCGCGCTCATGCCCATCCTGGTTGGCTTCCTGGTGGGCGCCATGGCCGTGGGGCTGCTGGCCTTCGGGCTGTTCCAGCGCGGCGAAAGCGAAGCCGCAGAGCACCAACGCAGCCTCGAAGAGCGCGCCCGCGAGGCGCTCAGTCACGGGGCCATCGACACCCCGCCGGGCGACAACGTGCTCGAGCTCACCCGGCGCCTGCTGGAGATCGACCCGGCGCATGCGGGGGCCCGCTCCATCCGCCGCGAGGCCGCCCTGCTCCTGCGGGAGCGCGCGGCCAACGCGCGCGTGCAGAACGACATGCCCGCTGCGCGCGAGGCCTACGAGCAGGTGCTGCGGCTCTTCCCGGAGGATGCTGCGGCCACCGAGGGCCTGCGCTTGCTGGCGCAGGTGGAGCAGGTGGCTTCGGCACCACCGCTTTCGGCTGGCATCCACCTCGACCCCGACGACCCTGGGCAGCGTGAGCGCGTGCGCCTGGTGGGGGTGTTCGGGCCCGGTATGCGCCTGCCCTCCGACGTGGTCCCGGAGTTCACCGTGTTGCGCGCCGGTCGGCGCTTGGACCGGCTGCCCGCCACGCCGGGAGACGTGAGCGGCACCTGGGTGGCCGACTATGCGTTCGCGCAGACCGGTGACCACGAGGTGACGCTGGAGTTCGGGGTGGGCGCGCAGCGCGTCATGTTGCGCCAGGACGTGAGCGTGGGGCGCGCGGACAGGGCGCCCCGCACCACTACGGTGCGTCCCGCCGTGCCCACGGAGCCCACGGTGCCTCCGGCCGGGACGTCGCGTCCGCTCGGGCCGCCCACCACCCTCCCGCCGCCCCCCGTGGAGCCGGTGCCCACCACCATGAACGATGGCATCGACTGGGGCGTGCCCTCGGAGCCGAGCGAAGAGCCACCCCCCTGGACGGGCTGACGCCAACCGCCAGGCGCCCGCGCTAGGCGCGCTGCTCGTCGAGGCGTCGCACGAAGTCACCCAGGATGCGTGCGTAGAGCTCGTCGCCCAGCAAGGCGTCTTCCACGCCCTCGTCGATGCTGGGGTTGTCGTTCACTTCGATGACCACCGCGCGGTCACCGAACTGCTTCACGTCCACGCCGTAGAGGCCATCGCCGATCAGGTTGGCGGCGTTCATGGCCGCGGTGAGCACCGCGGGCGGCACCGCGCTGATGGGCAGCGTCTCGAAGCCTCCGCCGGTGTTCGCGCTGGTGTCCGCTGCGTGGTTGTAGATCTGCCAGTGCGACGGAGCCATGAAGTACTTGCACGCGTAGAGCGGCTGACGGTTCATCACGCCGATGCGCCAGTCGTACTCGGTGAGCATGAACTCCTGGGCCAGCAACAGGGCCGAGCGCTCGAACAGCTTGCGCGTCACCTTGTGCAGTCCGTTCATGTCCTCGGCGAGCTCGATGCCCTTCGAGAACGCTCCGTCGGGGATCTTGACCACCACCGGGAAGCTCAGCTCCTCGGCCACGTGCGTCAGCGACTCCGGGCGCGAGCGGTAGAGCATGGCGGCACGCGGTGTGGGCACGCCCGCGGTCTTGAGGAGGTCCCACAGGAAGAGCTTGTTGGTGCAGCGCAGGATGGAGCTCGGATCGTCGATCACCACCATGCCCTCGTTCTCGGCGCGCTTGGCGAAGCGGAACGTGTGGTGGTTGATGGCGGTGGTCTCGCGGATGAAGAGCGCGTCGTACTCGGCGAGGCGGCCGAAGTCGCGCTTGCGCACGCGCTCGATCAACAGCCCCATGTCCTTGCCCACGCGCTCGAAACGGGCCAGGGCGTCGGGGTCGCTCGGCGCCAGAGCTTCGTTGGGGTCCACCAGCATGGCGACGTCGTAGCGGTACTTCGTGCGCGCCTTGGGCTCGAGCCACATGCGGGTGCTGAAGCGCTCGAGCGCGAGGCCGAATTCCTCTTCGCTGGCCTCGTCGAGCTTGGCGAGGTTGCCGGCGGTGACCGACGCGATGCTCCACGACTTTCGCTTCTTGAAGCGCACACGCAGGATGGGGCACGGGAACAGCTCGAAGATCTGGCTGGCGATGTCCTGCAGCGGCTCGACCGTGGTGGAGCCGAAGTGGAGGATGAGCTCCAGCGACTTCGTGAGCGGGCTGGCATAGGCTTCGAGGGCCGCCATCACGGCGTCGTCGAGGCTCTCGGTGTCCAGTGAGTAGATGGAGCGCCGGCGGAGATCGTTCAGTGTGCGGACCGAGGGGAGCACGCGGTGACCGCGCGCTTCTGCCAGGAGCGAGCAATAGTACCCGTAGCTGAGATACTTCTGGCTGCGGCACAGGTTGATCACGCGAACGTGATTCGGGTCCACGCCGTTGGGCGTCCCCGACAAGTACTCCTGGACGGTCACGACGTCGTCGCTTGGGTAGAGGTTTGCCCAGTCTTCGAGCTCGGTTACGACGATGATGAGTTTGCGCATGGTGGCCACGTCGGGCGGGGGGTCCATGGCGGACTCGGCGCGCTCGAATCGGAGGCCGCTAGAATTGAGCCGCGCGCGGTGGTACGCAAGGGTTTGCTCGCGAATTGAGAACCATGTCCACGGAAGCCCTGAGAACGCTAGAGATTCGACCCGCGCGCACAGAGGACCTGCGCGCGCTCGTGGCGCTCGAAGAGGCGGTGTTCGACTACGATCGGCTCTCGCGGCGTAACTTCCAGTGGATGCAACGGAGGGCGAACGCCGCGCTGTTGGTGGCCACTCCACCCACCCCGGAGGGCGAGACGGCGGTCACGGAGCCCGAGATCGCGGGCTACGCGTTGGTGCTGTTTCACCGCGGCACGTCGCTGGCGCGGCTCTACTCCATCGCCGTGTCGGACAGCGCACGCGGGCAGCGTCTGGGGGCCCGGTTGCTGGAGGCGGCCGAGGCCGAGGCCGTTGCGCGCGGCGCCGTGTACCTGCGCCTCGAGGTGCGCGCCGACAACGCCACGGCCATCCAGCTGTACGTCTCGCGCGGGTACGTGCCGTTCGAGCGCGTGGTGGGGTACTACGGCCAGCACGGTGACGCGCTGCGGTTCGAGAAGCGCATCCGGTTCCCCAGCCTCGAGAGCCACGTCCGCGCCATCCCCTACTACGAGCAGATCACCGACTTCACGTGCGGGTCCGCGTCGCTCATGATGGCCATGGCTGCGCTCGACAGCGACTACACCCCGTCGCGCCAGGAAGAACTCCAGATCTGGCGCGAGGCGACCACCATCTTCATGACCAGCGGCCACGGGGGTTGCAGCCCACACGGCCTGGCGGTGGCTGCCGCCACGCGGGGCTTCGAGGTGTCCGTCTACAGCAACAGCGACAGCGTGCCTTTCCTCGAGGGGGTCCGTGACGAGGCCAAGAAGGAGGTCATGCGCTTGGTCCACGAGGACTTCCTCGCGAAGCTGGACGCCTCGCATGCGCAGGTGGTGCAGAGCGTGCTCAGCTTCGAAGAGCTCCGCGCACGCATGGACGAGGGGGTGGTGCCGGTGGTGCTGATCAGCGAGTACCGGCTCACGCACAAGAAGGCGCCCCACTGGGTGGTGCTCACGGGGTACGACGAGCGCTTCGTCTACATGCACGACCCGGGTGTCGACGAAGACGAGCATCGCTCGGCGACCGACTACATCCACGTCCCGGTGACCCACGCCGACTTCGAGCGCATGTCCCGCTTCGGGCGCTCGCGCTTGCGCTCCGTGGTGATGCTGAGCGCGCCGCGGTCGCGGTCGGGTGACCGCCGCCGCAAGTCTCGCCGCCGCACCCCAACCCCCTGAGTGCTCAGCGCAGGGTGCGGAGGTGCTGCTCCAGCTGGGCCAGGCGCTCCTTCAAGAACTCGCTGTCGGGCTCGAGCTGACAAGCGCCACGCAGCGCTCGTTGCGCGGCTTTCCAGTCTTGACGCTTGGTGGCGTCCACCGCGTCGTCGTACAGCGTGCGTGCCTGGGCCGAGCGGATGCGCGGGGCGCTCGGGGCCGCCGCCTTGGGCTTGGGCTTTGCGGCCTCGCGGGCCTCGGAGGTGAGGCGCAGCTCACCGCGCTCGAGGGCCTCGTCGTACCGCGTGCGGGCCACCGGGTCGGTCAGCACCTGGAAGGCCTCCGTGCCGCGTCGGTAGATGGCGTTGGCGCGCTCCAGCTTCTCGGGCGTGGCCCCCGCAAAGCGATCGGGGTGATAGCGCCGCGCGAAGACGCGGAACGCCTCCTTCACTTTCACGATGCTGGCCTCTTCGTCCACGCCCAGCAGCGCGTAGTAGTCGAGCTGGTCGAGGTCGCTCATCGGCGCCCCGCGAGCGCCACGGACTGACGGGCCTGCATCGAGCGAATCTCGTCTTCCGACACGCCGCCAAGCAGGTTGATGCGCGTGGCTTGCTGGACACCGGTCTCCACGTCCACCGCGCGCACGTCGAGCGTCCCGCTCGCGTCCAGGATGAAGGTCACCTCGATGCGCACGCCACCGCGCGGCGCGTCGCGCAGCCCCGTCAGCAGCACGTCGCCCAGCGCCTGGTTCTCACCGTAGGCGCGCGCATCGCCCTGGCAGATGCGCACGTGCACCTCCAGTTGACCGTCCTGCGCGGTGGAGAAGATGCGGCTCTGCTCCGTGGGGATGGGCGTGTTCCTGCGGATGAGGTGCTGGCAGTAGCCGCCCACCGTCTCGAGCCCCAGTGAAAGGGGCGTGACGTCCATCAGCAGCGGCGCCGGCCCGCTCACGGCCAGCACGGGACGCGTCATCTCGGCATGGACCGGAGCCGTGATCGCAGACGCCATGGGCGCCGCGCGGCTGGGCAGCGCCATGACCTGGTCGAGCGGATCCGCGACCGGCTCTGCGAGGTCTGTGCCGATCATGACCTCGAAGTCCTCGTCCTCGAGGGCCTCGGTGTTCACGCGCTTCCGCGACGTGGCCATGAACTGGATGTCGGCCTCCCCCAGCGTCTCGGTGTTCACGCGCTGCCGCGACGTGGCCATGAACTGGATGTCCGCCTCGCCGAGTGTCTGCGTGGTGGTCAGCGAGGGGGGCGGTGCGGGCTCGGACTCCAGCAGCTCGAGGTCCTCGAGGTCGCCGAGATCTTCGAATTCGCTGGTGACGGTGGGCGCCACCATGCCCGAGAGCGTGTTGACCTTGGGCCGCGACACGGGGGCGATCGGGGCATCCAGCATGTCCAGCGCCATGCGCGGGGGACTGGCCGGCGCGGGGCCCGAGCCGGTGCCGAACTGCGCCGTGTTCTCGCGCTGACGCCCAGGGTTGGCGGCCGCGCGGGAGACCCCCAGCACCATGGGCCGCACGTCGGGGGTGGACGGCTCGTCCAGCTTGAGCAGCGAGCTCCCTTCGGTCCGGGCGAAGGGTGACGCCGTGATCACCGCGGCGCTGGTGGCTCCCGGCACCAACGTGGGGTGCTTGGGTGGCAGCGGTGCTCGTGCCGCGCCGCCGCCCAGCTCGTCAGCCATCGGGTCGTCGAGGTTCAGCAGGGGCTTGGCACCGCCGCTCGGCTTCGGGGCGCCGACGCTGATGGCGGGGACGCCCACGCTGATGGCGGGCACCGCCGACACGCCGCGTGGCTTGCTGATGTCGGCGGTCACGACCTCCACGGCGGCGGTGGGTGCAGCGACGCGCTCGACCTGCACGTTGGGTGCGAACGCAGGCCCCTTCGGGAGAGCATCCTTGCGCGCCATGTTGGCGCCCTGCGCCGCGCGCAGATCGGTGAGCGACACCTTCTTCAGCGCGACCCGACCGAGGGCCATGCGCCCACGCGCAGCCTCGGGGCCACCGAGCGCGAGGGCATGCAGTGCCGCCCCTTGGGCCACCACGAGATCGGGGTCGATCTCCTGGCGCGGAGCCTGGCCGAAGAACTGCGTGACCAGCTCACGCACCAGCGGGACCCGCGTGGAGCCGCCCACCAGGATGACGCTGTCGATGTCCTTTACGGTCAGGCCCGACTGCTTCATCGCGATCTTGCAGACCTCGATGCTCTTCTCGAGGGTGGGCCGCATGCGCAGCTCGAGCTCCGTGCGCGTCATGTTGAACGCGAGGTCGAGCGCGTGACCGCTCTCACCGTACGCGAGCTCCTCCACCGTGACCGCGACTTTTTCGTCCGCAGAGAGCTGGCACTTGGTCCACTCCGCCGCCGCGCGTAGTCGCTCGAAGGCCTGCGCGTCGCCGCGCACGTCGTAGCGGTGCTGCTTCAGAAAGTGGTCGGCCATCGCCTCGGCGATGATCAGGTCGATGTCGTCGCCGCCGAGGAAGCTGTCGCCGGCGGTGGCCACCACCTCGAACACGTCCTTGTCGAGCTCGAGGATGGTCAGGTCGAACGTGCCGCCGCCCAAGTCGAACACGGCCACCCGCTCGGCGCGCTGCTTGCCGTAACCGTAGGCCAGCGCGGCCGCAGTCGGCTCGTTGATGATGCGCGCGACCTCCAAGCCCGCCACGCGCCCCGCCGCCTTGGTAGCGCTGCGCTGCAGCTCGTTGAAGTTCGCGGGAACCGTGATGACCGCTCGGTTGACCGACTGCCCCAGGCGCGCCTCGGCGATGCGACGAACCTCGCGCAGCACGAAGGCGCTGATCTCGGTCAGTGTGTAGGTCTCGTCCCGCACGGTGACGACCACACCACCGCTGCCGCTCTCGGTGAGCTCGAACGCGAAGCGGGACTTCGCGGTCGCCACCTCGGGGCTCTTGAACGGGCGACCGATGAGTCGCTTGATCGAGTAGACCGTGTTTCGGGCGTCGATCAGGCGCCGGTCGCGCGCCTCCTCGCCCACCAATATACGCCGCTCCGGGTGGAACGATACGACCGAGGGGATGAGACGATTGCCAGCCTCGTCGGCGAGGACGGTGACTTGTTCGCCGTCCGCCACGGCCACGACGGAGTTCGTCGTGCCGAGGTCGATTCCTAGAATGATGCCGCTCATCGAGTCTCAGGGGATAGCCCCAGGGGGCGCCAGACGCTGATGCTGCCAGAAGGCGCCGCTGCTGACTACTCTCAGCCTTTTTCTGCTTCGATCGCGGGCGCGGCCCGCTCCGAAAAAAAGAAATGTCGCAAACTGGACGCCTGAGCAGTGGTGCTCGTACACTGAACACATGAACCGTGAACAACTGATCCTGGGTACGCTCCTCTCCCTCTTCGACCTCGCGCACGACCTCGGGCACTCCGAGTCGGTGCGCGTGAACCGGGTGGCGGGTCGCATCGGTGCCAGCGCCGCGGCCGTGCGAGCCGCTCTCGTCCACCTCGAGTCGCGTGACCTGGTGGACGCAGAGCGCGTGCGGCTCACGCTGCGTGGCCTCGCCGTCGCCAGCGCGTTTCGGGCCACCGAGGATGTCCGTGTGCGGGTGGCCGCCTGAAACTCCGTTTCAGCGTGCCTTGCGCTTGGCCGCTGGCTTCTTGCGCGTGCGCGGCGCTTCGTCACTCGGCGGGGCCTCGGCCTTGGGCTCGGCGGGCTTCCGCGTGGCCGCAGCCTTCGCCGGTGCAGGCGGCTCCGGGATGGACGGTACGGGCGGCGGCGCAGGGATGACCGCCACCGGCGGCGGAAACTGCGACGCGCGATGCGCGCGTGCGGCCTCCAGCAGCTCTTGCAGCGCGCCGGTCGTCATGCGCGCCATGTCCCACACGTCCGGCACCAGCTCGGCGTCCACCAGGTAGCTGAAGTCGATGGCGTCGAGGTAGCTCATCAGCGTCAGGTTGAGCCCGGCGCCCTCCATGACCGGGCCCAGAGGGTAGATGGCCTCCAACTTGGCGCCCTCGAGGTACAACGGGAAGCGGGGCCCCGGGACGTTGCTGATGACCAGGTTGTGGATCGGCCGGTGACGGTCGGCGAGGTTGCGCGTGGAGTAGAAGCGCACCGCCGATGCAAAGACACTGGGTCCTGCCAACTCTGCCCAGTTCTGCAGCGTGTCCGCGCCGAGCGCGTTGTGCTCGGCTTTGGCCCCCAGGGTGGTCTTGTGGATCTCCTTCAGGCGCTCCACCGGGTCTTCGATGTTGGTGTAGAGGCACACGAACATGGCGCTGACCTTGTTGTTGGCCTGACCGTGCTCTTCCTTCTGCCGCACCGACATGGGGCACACCGCCGTCAGCGGGGCGCTGGGCAGCGCGCCACGCTCCAACAGGTAGGTGCGCAGCACGCTGCCCGCGATGGCGAGCACCACGTCGTTCACGGTGGTCCCGAACGCGTTCTTGATGTCCTTGATGGTCTCGAGCGGCACCCGCGCGTTGGCCAGCTTGCGGCGAGCGCTGACGGCGCCGTTCCATGGTGTGCGCGGCGCCACGAGCGGGGTGCCGCCCGCGTCCTGCTCGGGGTCACGCCGACGCTTGATGACGGTGTCCACGAACTTCACCGACTGGCCGAGCACGTTCGCGAACTGCGCTGGCGCCTTGAGCTTGGAGCGCAGGGCGAAGCTGACCATCTCGAGATCCGTGGGGATGCGGTCGGGCTCGCGGGGGGCGACCGGCTTGTCGGGCCCGGGCTTGGGGCTCTGCTGGAGGAGGTGCATGACCAACTCCGACCCGGCCACGCCGTCCACCGCCGCGTGGTGGAACTTCATGAACAAGCAGAAGCGACCCCGCTCGAGCCCCTCGATGACCCACGCCTCCCACAGCGGCCGCGACCGGTCGAGCGGCGTGCTGTAGATGCGGCCGACCATCGCGCCGAGCTCCTCCTCGCCCCCCGGGGCCGGCAGCGCCACGTGACGCACGTGGTGGATGACGTCGAAGTCGGGGTCGTCCACCCAGAGCGGGTGATGCAGGTCGAGCGGCACGTGCACCAGCCGGCGGCGCAAGGCGTAGTGCTCTTGTGCAGCTCGCGCGATGCGCCGTGAGATGGTGTGGAACGAGTACCCGCCGGGCATGTCGCCTGGCGAAAAGACGCACGCAAACCCCACGTGCATCTGCACTTGCGGGGTCTCCATGTACAAAAACGAGGCGTCCAGTCCGGTGAGTCGCTCCATCGAGTCCTCTTGATAGGGTGGGCGAGTGTATCACCGCGCGGCCGGTGCGCGCCGCCGAGTATCCACTTGCCGAGGGGATCGCGTACGCTACACGCACTCACATGACGCGCCGTGACACACGCCGTCCCTCCGTGGACGAGGCCCGACCGCGGGTACTCTTCGTCGATGACGAGCGGCACGTCCAGCGCGCGTTCGAGCAGGCGGCCTTTTCACTCGGGGTGGTCGTCGAGCTGGCCAACAGCGCCACGCAGGCGCTGCGCGCGGTGGAGCGAGGCCGCTTCGACGTCATCGCCGTGGATCTCAGCATGCCCGGGCTCGATGGCCTCGGCATGGTGGAGCGTCTGCGCGAGGTGAGCCCGTCCAGCGCGTTCGTGCTCGTGTCGGGCGCGCCTTCGCTCGAGCTGCCCACGCGTCCCGATGTGCACCTCGACGCGTTCGTGGTCGTGAAGCCGTGGGACCCGCAGGTGCTCAGGGACACGCTGCTCGACGCGCTCGAGCGGGCCGAGGAGCTCGCCCTGCGTCCCTCGACCGAGCCGCTCGCGTCCGTAGAGGCCAGCTTGCTGGTGCTGGACGTGGACGTTGCGCGCGCGGAGAACACGCTCGCGTTGCTGCGGGGCGCGGGCCTGTGCGTGGTCGGGTGCCGCGCCACCCACAGCCTGAATGACGCCCTCGACATGCTCGAGGCTGGCCACTTCGACATCGTGCTCATGGACTTGAGCCTCACGCAGGGCATCGGCATGGACGCCATCGTCCGTCTGCGCCTGGCGTCGCCCGACAGCGCCATCGTCGTGCTCTCGCCGAAGTGGGACGAGACCAGCGCGCGGCACGCCGTCCAGCTGGGCGCCCAGGACTGCCTCGAGCACGGCTTGGGCGAGCCCGCGGCGCTGCGCCGGGCGCTCATGTTCGCCCTCGAGCGCAAGCGCTTCGAGCGCCGCTCGTCGTACGTGGCGCGCTACGACTACCTCACGGGTCTGCCCAACCGGGCCAGCTTCCGTGACCGGCTCGCGCACGCGCTGGCGCGCTTCCGCCGCGAGGACCAGGCATTTGCGGTCATGTTCGTGGACATCGACCGCTTCAAGTCGGTCAACGAGTCCTTCGGCCAGGCCGCGGGCGACCGCTTCCTGCGCGAGGTGGCGCATCGCATCCAGGTGTGCCTGCGTGAGGGGGACACGCTCGCCCGGCTCGAGCGCGACGAGTTCGGCCTCATCCTCGAGGGGCCCATCGCGCGCGAGGGGGTGTCCGAGATCGCGCGGCGCATCCGCGAGGCCATGGCGGAGCCGCTGCGCTTCGAGCAGACCGACATCGTGCCGCGAGCCAGCATCGGCGCTGCGCTCTGCCCCGACGCGGGCGACACCGTGGAGGCGCTCATCGACGCGGCCGACTCCGCCATGTTCGGCGGCAAGCGGCACGGCGGAGACCGCTTCGCCATCGCGGGGCAGGTCAACACCACGGCGGCGCTCTCGCGCCTGCGCCAAGAGGGGCAGCTGCGCTACGCGCTCGAGCGCAACCAGTTCACGCTCGAGTACCAGCCCAAGTGGTCCACCGTGCAGCAGCGCACGGTGGGTGTGGAGGCGCTCATTCGCTGGCGCAACGTCAGCGGTCAGGTCATCCCGCCCAACGACTTCGTGCCCGTCCTCGAGGCGCTCGGCTTGATTGTCCCGGTGGGCGCGTGGGTCATCGACACGGCGCTCGGGCAGCTCTCGCGCTGGCGCCGCGCTGGCGCCCACGACCTCCACATGGCCGTCAACCTCTCGCCCATCCAGCTGGAAGACGACGGCGTGCTCGACACCATCCGCTTGGCGCTCGAGCGTCACGGCCTCGATGAGTCGCTGCTGGAGGTGGAGATCACCGAGACCACCCTGTTGCGCTCCACGTCGCGAGCGCACTTCGTGCTCGGCGAGCTGCGTCGCCGGGGTGTCCGCGTGGCCCTCGACGACTTCGGCACAGGCCACTCGAGCCTGGCCAACCTCGCCAGCTTCGAGGTGGACGCGCTCAAGATCGACCGCTCCTTCGTGCTGGCCGATGACCGGCGCAGTCAGGCCATCGTCGCGTCCATCATCGACCTCGCTCATCGCCTCGGTATCGAGGTGGTCGCCGAGGGCGTGGAGACCCAGGCTCAGCACGACGCGTTGATCGCGGCCGGCTGCGACATCCTGCAGGGCTACTTGCTGGGCCGGCCGAGCGCGCCCGACGCGCTGGGTCTCGACGGCGCACACGCCTGAGGCGGGCCGCCCCGAACCCTCCTCGGGCCACCAACTGGGCGAGCGCACGGGCGGCGTGCCAAGATGAGGTGTGCATCGAACAGACCGAGTCCCTCCCTGGCCGTGGATGACAGTGCTGCTAATGGGGACCTTGGCCTGCGGCGGGGAAGGGCGCGGCGCTGCGGCCTCGGGCGGCTCGGGGCAAGACAGCCCCACGGAGCCAGCGGGCGACGACGGGGAGGCTGCGAACGCGGGCCGGGATGCCGGGCGAGCCGCGCGCCCCGGTGCGGCCGCGAGCTGTGGAGCGGCGGCTCTCCCGGTCTACGCCGACGGTGCGACCGTGACCTCGGTCTGCCCGGACGACGCGGCGGCCGAGGGGCTGACGGTGCTCGATCTGCGGCCCGAGTGGACGCCGCGTGTGTTCACGGAGGACGCGTCGCTCGGCCCGGTGGGGGTGCAGCCCTACCGCGCGACCCTGCTGGCCCTCGCCGACGAGAACTTCGAGGCGCTGCCCGAGGACGTGGAGCCGGAGCGCTTCCTCGAGCTCTTCGGCATCTTTCCCACCCTGCGCGTGGTGCACCAGCGGCTCCTCGAGACCGAGCGCCATGCGTGCCGCGCGGGCGTGAGCGACACGAACCTCGGGGTGCTGGACGAGCTGCTGCGCCCGTGGGGCGACCGTGGCCAGAAGGAGGCCCGCGTGCGTCGCGTGGAGTGGCAGCGCCACCGGCTCGAGCAGGCGCGCGAGCGGCTGGGCCTCGCCACCATCCACGAGCTGATGACCGACGAGCGCTACGGCGCCGAATACCGCCGCTACGAGCACGAGCGGGTCCCCGTGGACGCCGTGCGTGAGCTGGTGGAGCACCTGCGCTGCGACGGGCTGCTCCCCGAGCGCTTCACCGATGGCGTGTTCGACGGGCACCTGGTGGACGCGCTGATCGTGTTCCAGCGCCGGCACATGGTGACCAACGCGGGCTTCGTGGACACACCCACGCGGGAGGCGTTCCTCCAGGACAGCCGCGAGGCGGACTTCGCCACGCTGCTGCGCGTGCTGCGTGAGCGCGTGGTGGACGCGACCGGGCTGATCGAGGACGGCTCCGCGGCGCACGCGTGGGGCACGGTGATGGGCCACAAGTTGGACACCGCCGAGTTCCAGATGGATGCGGGTCACGATGCCGCCCCCAATGCGGCGCCGGACCTCATCTCGCCCGCTACCGAGGCTGCCGCGCAGGCGCTGGGCTGGACCGACGCCGAGGCCGCCACGCGCGCGCTGGGCCAGCTTCTCACGCACGGACACGCGCAGGTGGCGGTGCGCCTCCCGCCGCTGCCCGAGTACCATGGCGGCGAGATGGCGCTGCGGGCCGAGATCCACCGCGGCGACGTGTACTACGACTACCCGTACACGAATACCGGCGCGCAGATCCATCAGCCCACCGCGCAGCGTCCGGTCTTCACGCTCTACGTCACGCACGAAGGACAGGAGATCGCGCTGGCACGTTGGGCCACGACCATCGGAGGCTGGAAGACCGAGCGCACGCCCGGTGGCGGCGTGGGCATGAGCTACAAGGAGTCGCCCGTGGGGCAGCGCATCATGCGGGACATCATCGCCAGCCCGGCTTGGCTGCCGCCGCCCAGCACGCCCAACGAGGACATGGTGCGCCGCGTGCCGGGCGTGGGCTACCGCGCCAACAACGCGCTCTTCGGCCCGAGCTACCGCAGCGCCTACGGGATGGTGATGCTCATGCACCACCGCGTCATGCCCACCCGCGCCGAGGGCGACCCACCGCGTATCCACGACGAAGGCATCCGCACCCACGGGTCGGTCAGCTACCGCTCCATCGTGCGGGGCACCAGCCACGGGTGCCATCGGCTCTACAACCACCTCGCCGTTCGCCTGGCGTCGTTCGTCCTCGCGCACCGGCCCCATCAGCGGCACGGCTCCATCACCGTGCGCTACGCCAAGCGCTTCAACTACCTGGGCTCCTACATCAACTTCCGCATCGACTCGCGGGGCTACCGCTACGAGCTCACCCCACCCATGCGCGTGGACGTTCTCGAAGGCACCATCCGCGGTGCCCGCCGGGCCCCGGTGGACGGGGTCCGACGCCTCGCGGGCAGTGCTGCTGCGTCGGCCGTGGCGGACACGGCGGACTGATCGGGCTGTGGGTTTTACCCCACGAGAAAACGATGGTCCCCGTTCATCGGCGTAGGGGAAAACCCACAGACGAAATGTTCGTAGCGACAGCCAGGGAAGAAAATGGCGTCAATTTCGTAATTTGGTACACGGGCCTACGTTGGCCCGAGCATTGCTTTGGCTCTGACCATCATGGCCAACCCCCGCCTCCTGCTCGTGCTTGCTGACTCGACCCTGGCGTCCATCATCGTGGACTCCTTCACCGGCGTGTTCGACGTCACGCACGTGACCACGCTGACGGCTGCCCTCGGACAGCTGCACACGAGCCGGTACGCAGCGGTGGCTTGGTCGCGCGCAGAGCACGGTCGTGTTGGCGCGGGCTTCCCGGAGCTGGTCCGTCACGTTGCTCCGGGCGTGCGCATGCTCTCGGCACACGCGCACTTGGTCCCGCACATGGTCACCCTCGCGCGCCTGCGCCCGAACCCCGTGCGCGACTGGCGCGTGCGGGCCCCAGTGAGCGCCACGCTGGTGGACGCCATGGTGGCGAGCGTGGACGACCCCGTGTTCGACGGTCCGCACATCAACTGAGCTGCGTCAGCCGAAGCGGAACGCGGACACGGTGGCGGACATCACCGCGCCTCGGTACGCGGCGTGCGCCAGATCGTCTCCTGCGGCACCCGCCACCACCATGAGCGGCAGGAGGTGCTCCTCGCGTGGATGCGCGATGCGTGCCGCGGGTGCATCCGCCCACGCTCGCAAGCGGTCCTCGCGCGCCTCGCGCGGCAAGCCCAGGCTCTCGGCCAGCCATGCGTCGAAGGTGGCGGAGGCGTCCCGCGCCAGCGACCGCTGGAAGTGCTGCATGTTGTGGTAGCTCATGCCCGAGCCCACGATGAACACGCCCTCGTCGCGCAGCGGCGCGAGCGCTCGCCCCAGCAAGAGGTGCTGCGCGGGGTCGAGGCGCCGGTCGAGCGAGAGCTGGACGGTGGGGATGCTGGCCTCTGGGAAGCTCACCTTGAGCGGCACGAAGACGCCGTGGTCGAAGCCCCGCTTCTCGTCCGAGGCCGTCTCGAAGCCCGCCGCGTCGAGCAGGGCAGCCACGCGTCGTGCGAGCTCGGGCTCACCGGGCGCGGGCCAGGTCAGCTGGTAGGTGTGCGGCGGAAAGCCGGAGTAGTCGTAGAGCAGCGGCGGCTGTGCGGCGGACGTCACGGTGAAGCCCTGCGTCTCCCAGTGTGCCGAGATCACCAGCAACGCGCGGGGCGCCTCCGGCAGCGTCGCCGGGAAGCCGCGCAGCCACTCCTCGAGCGCGTTCCACGTATCGGGCGGGCCCATGGTCCACTCCATGAAGAAGCAGGGGCCTCCGCCGTGCGGGATGTAGAAGGTGGGCTGGCGGCTCATGTGGCTGAGTGAGCCTGTATCCGGGCGGATACGCTACTGTTTTCGATGAGTTGCGGCGCAGGGCCCGCGTCGCTCATGGTGTGGTCATGTCTTCCCCTAGCACTCCTCAGGAGGTCTCCATGTCCGCCCCTCGTGTCCTCTCGCTCGTCGCTCTCGTCACCCTCGCTCTGCTCGCTACCGGGTGCGCTTCGTCTTCCAGCTCCGGCAACTCCAACGGGCTGCGCACCGACGGCAGCGTCGCCGACCCTTGCGACGACGTGCAGTGCGAGGCGGGCCAACACTGTGAGCTGCTGGCGACGCCCTGCGCCCCCGAGAGCCCCCGCTGCGAGCCCGTGCCCGTGTGCGTGCCCGACGAGCAGGCCGCGTGCACGAACGACGAGTGCGGCCCGGTCCCGCCCACGCTGCCCTGCGCCGACGGCCAGGTCTCGCAGACATGTGCTCGAGACACCGCGGGCGAGTGCGGCTGGCAGCACCCCGAGTGCCCACGCATCGGCGACCCGTGCACCGGCTGCGAGCCCTGCCCCATCCCGGAATTCGGCGAGTGTCAGTGGACGGAGATAGGGGTCTGCTCGCAGGTCAGCGATAGTTGCGTCTGAGGATCCGTGCCGCGCTCGAACGTCGACATCTTCCAGTTCCTCGACTACCGCACGTATCTCCGCGCCTTCTATGACGCGGAGAAGGCGTCCTCGTCGACGTTCTCGTATCGGGCGTTCTCCATGCGCGCGGGGCTCGCCTCCCCCAACCACCTCAAGCGCATCATGGACGGCGAGCGCAGCCTCCAGGGGGAGCTGGTGGAGCGCTACGTGAAGGTGCTGGGCCTCGGCCCCAGCCAGCGCCGCTACTTCGAGGCCCTGGTGGCGTTCACCGACGCGACCGACAGCCAGAAGCGCGAGGACGCCTACCGCGTGCTGCGCTCGTTCCGGCAGTATCAGGACGCGCACCAACTGGACGAGCGGCACGCCGCCTACCACGAGAGCTGGTACATCCCGGCCGTGCGCGAGCTGGCGTCGCGCCCCGGGTTCCGCGCAGACCCCAAGTGGCTGGCGCGGCAGCTGCGGCCGCGCATCACCGTGCGGGAGGCGCGTCAGGCGCTGGACACGCTGCTCACGCTCGGCCTGCTCCACGAGGTGGACGGCAAGCTGCAGAAGGCCGACGCGGTCATCACCACGGGCGCACAGACGCGCGGGGCGCACATCACGCGCTACCACCGCGTCATGCTCGAGCGCGCCTCGCAGGCCATCGACGAGTTCCCCGCCAGCGAGCGCGATCTGTCGGCGCTCACGTGCTGCGTGGACGCCGGCTCGCTGCCCGTGTTCCGTGCCATGATCGCCGACTTCCGGCGGCAGTGCGTGGCGCTGGCCGAGCAGTCGAGGAGACCCGCCCGCGTGATTCAGCTCAACATCCAGCTCTTCCCGCTCAGCGACGAGGGCGACGCGGAGGACGCACGATGAAGACGTGGGCACGTGGACACCAACTCGCGCTGGTCGTTGCTCTCTGCGCCATGAGCTGCGCCAGCACCGAGACGGGCAACCCCCCCGTGCAGCCCGACACGGGGCTCGAGGCGGGCAACGTCACGTTCATGGTGGTGCCCAACATGGGCGACCCGGGGCTGCTGAGCGGCTTCGTCCAGATGAACGTGCCCTTCGGCGCCGAGCTGCACGTGACCGCGGTGGACACCACGCTCGACACGGTGCGCGTGCCCATCGTTGGCGAGCCACTGGGCTTCACCACCACCCTGCCGGCGGGCTTCTCCGGCTGGTTGCGCCTGCAGATCGTGTCTGCGGACGGACCTCCGTTCGGGCCGCTGGACGTGCTCACCAGCGACGCGGCCATCGGCGGGATGGTGGAGCTGCTGCCCAGCCCCGTTGGCGAGTGCCTCGAGGTCCCCACCTCGCTCACGCTGGATGCCGACGGCGCAGCGGACCTTCAGCTGGTCAATCGCTGCGAAGGGCCGCTGACCTTTGAAGCGCCACGCGCGCGCCTGGGCGGTGTCAGTGCCACCCCGGCCACGGGGTTCACGCTGGCCCGCAACGGGCGCCGGACCATCGCCATCTCGCGAACGGCCGGGTTCCCCACGGGTGACGCCGAGGTGTTGGTGCTGCAGGAGGCATCGGGCGAGCGCCGCGCCGTGACCATTCGCGAGTGAACCCGTCGCGAGGGCGGCGCGCGCGCCTTGGCGCCGAAGCAGCCTGCCCCTAGGCCTGCGCCCATGTTGAACTGCGCGCCGGTCACCCCCTGCACAGCCGCCTCGTCGGCCGGGAGGGCGTGACGTGCGGGCGGGGCGCGTGCTGGTGGTCGGCGGCACCGGGTATTACGGGCAGAAGGTCATGGACGCCCTCGGCCGCGCGGGCTTCGACGTGACCAGTGCGGCGCGGTCGGGCGCCGACGTGCGGGTGGATCTGCGCGACGCCTCCACGTTCGCGGCCTTCCGGGACTACGCGGCCATCGTGAACGCGTCGGACTCCGTGCGTGCCCGGCCGGATGACGCGCTGCGGTTCGCGCTGGCCGAGGGGCTCCTGTGGGTGGAGATGGGTGCTGACCCCGCGCTCACCGAGCGCGCCCTCTCGCTTTCCGTGGCTCCGGCGCGCGGGACCGTGGTGCTGGGCGCCGGCATCTTTCCCGGCCTCAGCACGGCGCTGGCCGTGGGCCTCGCCGGAGCCGATGCCGAGAGCGTGGAGCTGGGGATTCGCCTCTCGCCGCTCTCGGGGGCGGGGCGCGGGAACTGCGCGTTGATGACCCACACGCTGGCGCTCCCCAGCGTGCGCTACGACGCGGGAGAGCGCGTGACGGGCCGCACCGTGGGCCCGCGCGCCGTCATGCCCTTCTACGGCGACGAGCCGCAGATGGCGGCGGAGATGGCCTTGCCGGACGCGGACCTCATCGCGCGCGCCACCAAGGCACCTACCGTCCGGGCGCGCTTCGCGCTCCAGCCGGGCTTCCTGCTGCACAACTTCCGCGCGCTGGCGTGGCTGGCGGACCGCCTCGGCACGCTGCGCGGCGGCCTGCTGGCCGTGTCCTACGTCATGCTGTGGGCGCTGCGCTCGGTGCTGCTGCGGAGTGTGAGCTCGCCGGTGGACCTCAGCGTGGTGGTGCAGTCGCCCAGCGGCACGCGGCGCCGGCTGGTGCGCGTGCCGGACGGAACCGCCGGGACGGCGCTGGCTCTCGCGGCGTTCGTGCGCGAGCTGCTCCCGCGTCGGCTGCCCACCGGCGTGGTCGTCGCGGGTCAGCTGGTGAGCGCGGATGCCCTGATCGGCGCCATGCGCGCCATCCACGGCTCGGACGCGTGCGTGCTCTCGGACCCCGCCTGAGCACCGATTGCCGTATCGCCATCGCTTTCTGTTGCCCCAGGAACAAGGGCGATTTCGGGTTCCAGGGCTTGTGAGACGCGGGTGCCCGGCGGCATCCTGCGGGTCATGCCCTCCACGTCATCCCCCTCGGTGCTGGTCTGCCTGGCTGCCCTGCTCTCCCTGACCGCCGCTGCGTGCGGTGGAAGTAGTGACAATAAGCCCGACCCGCGCGATGGCAGCGTGGTGCTGCCAGATGGCGGCGGCGCGCCCGACGCCAACGGCGGCGACACCAGCACCACGGATCAGGGCAGCGTCGACCAGGGCGGCGTCGATCAGGGCACCGCTGGGCCCGAGTGCGGCAACAACGTGCGCGAGAGCGGCGAGGAGTGCGACGGCGCCGACCGCGGTGGCGCCACCTGCGCCAGCGAGACCCCTTCCACGCCGGTGGGCCAGCTGGCCTGCGCTGGCTGCAACCTCGTCACCACGGATTGCCGCGCAGCCACCAACGACGACGAGGACGCCGACCTGGTGGTGGACGACCTGGACCCCGCGCCCAATGACCCACGCGTGTGCGGCGACTCGGACACGGATGGCTGCGACGACTGCTCGCTGCGCGGGCGCCGAGACACGGACGAGGACGGCTACGACCCGAACGGCGACGGCGACTGCGAGCTCGAGCTCGACTACGACTGCATGAATGGCGCGAACGCGGCCTCGGACGCCTTTCGTACCCAGGCATGCGTCACCTTCGCGCACATCAACAACGACCGCGCCTTCTTCACGGCGGAGTCGGGCAACGCCGCACCGCTGGTGTGGAACGAGGACATCTGGGAGGTGGCCGTCGGGCACAGCCGCAACATGTGCAACATGGGGATCTTCGACCACGACATCGGGGGTGACGGGCCCTCCGACCGCGCAGCCGCCGCTGGCCTGAATTACGGCCTGGCGGAGAACATCTCGGCCAACCTGGATCCGGGCGCGGCGGAGTACGGCTGGATGGAGGAGCCCACTTGCCGGGGGCACCGCGGCAACAACCTCAGCCCCAAGGCCTTCGAGGCGGCGGTGGGCTACCACATCTGCAACCGGCCCACGAACGAGTACACGTGGGGTCAGCACCACCACATCACCACGGACTTCCGTCGCAACAACGCCACGCCCAATTCGGCTTACTGCACGAACGCGGCGACGGACTGTGAGATCCCGCCCAACCCGCCCACCACGGCCACCTGCCCGCAGATGCTCATCAACTGGGGCTTCTGCCCCACGCCGAGCGCCACCACCCTCACGGGCTGGGGCTGCCCGAGCGACTGAACCGGGCGCCCCGCGAGCTGCGCCGCCGAGGGCCGTCAGTACTGCGCGTCGAAGTCGAGCTCGAGCGGCTCGGCGCTGGTGGGACGCGCCTGACACGCGAGCACCCAGCCACGCTTGAGGTCGTCGTCGGTGAGCGCCTCGTGGCTCTTCATGGCCACCTTGCCGCTGACCATGCGCGCCATGCAGCAGCCGCAGTAGCCATCTTCGCACGATGACGGCGGACGGTGGCCGGCGGCCTCGGCGGCCTTCAGCAGCGTGAGCCCGGCCACATAGGGGACGTCGATGCGGGTGCCGTCGAGCTTCATGGTGAAGCTGGCCGGGGTGTCACCGGCCGCCACGGGCGCTGCCTCGGGGGTGGCCTCGCGGCGGTCCGGGTCCGTGGGCGAGACGAAGCGCTCGAAGTGGGTGTGCTCGCGCGGGATGCCGGCAGCCTCGAAGCCAGCCTCGACCGTGTCCATGAACGGGCCGGGGCCGCACACGTAGAAGTCCGAGCTCTGACGGCCGGCGATGAGCGCGCTGACCTTGGCGGCCGTCATGAAGCCGCCTTCGGCGTCCAGGTGGTGCACCACCTTGGCCCGCCCCGGGTAGCGGCGCTCCAGCAGGTCCAGCTCTTCCTTGAAGATGACCGAGCGCGCGTCGCGGTTGGCGTACACCAAGAGCACGTTGCGCCCCGTGGTGATCAGCGCCGACTTCATGAGCGAGATGACCGGGGTGATACCGCTGCCGCCGCCGAAGAGCGTGAGCGGGCGGTCGTTGCCCTCGGGCTTGAGCACGAAGCGGCCCTCGGGGGGCTGCACCAGGATCTTGCTGCCCACCACCAGCTGGTCGTTGAACCAATTGGAGATGCGGCCGCCGTCCACGCGCTTGACGGTGACCTTGTGCCACGCGTCCGTGTCCGGCGAGCTGGCCAGCGAGTAGCAGCGGCGCAGCTGCATGCCTTGGAACGGCACCTCGAAGGTCAGGAACTGGCCTGCCTTGTAGCGAAACGCCTCGCGAAGAGGCGCGGGGATCTCGAACACGAAGGAGCGCGTGTCGTGCGTCTCCTGCAAAATGCCCGAGACGAGGAGCTCGTGGAAGTCGGCGGCCATCTGTCCCGAAAAATAGAACGTGTTTCAGTTTCGTCAACCCGACGCGGGGAGACTAGGGTGTGGGCAGGCCGTGCGCCAGGCCCGCCTCGGCATACGGGTCCACCAGCGTGGCCACGCCGTCGTCGAAGTGGGAGGACAGGAACGACCCGATGGAGGACCGCGCGAGGTCACTGGTGGGCATGTTCGTGTGGGTGGCGGTGACCACCTCCACGCCCTCCCGGATGACGTCGTACTGAAGGAGGCCGGCAGTCGCCACGCCCTCCCAGTTGCCCATCAGGGGCGGCGTCTCGCTCGAGAACGGCAGGCCCACCACCGGCCGCACCTGCGCGCCCACGTGCGGTATGCCGAGCGCGCGAGCCAGCGAGTAGTTGGAGGCGTTGGTGACCGTGTTGTCGTCCAGGGTGACGCCGAACAGGTAGTCCGGCACCGCCGACCCCGGCCGCAGGCGGTCCAGCAGGACGTGGCGCGCGTAGGCCGAGCCGTCCCCGCGATCCAGCACCATCTGCAGCACCGCGAAGGCCTGCGCGATGGAGTCTTCCGTTTGGCGTCGCAGCACGAAGGTGACCAGCGGCGAGAACGACGAGTCCTCGTCGTAGACGATGCGCGAGAGGGTGCCGCCGCCCTCCATGTTGACCACCGCCGAGTAGGCGTCGCTCATGGCGACCAGCTCGGTGGACATGATGCCGCCCAGGGAGATCCCGAAGTAGACCAGCTGCGTGGCGTCCACGTCGTTCGTGCCGTCACCGTCGAGGTCGCCGTCGCTGGTGAGCATGCGCGTGAGCTGGAGCTTGTCGTAGGAGGACTGGCGCCAGTGGTCGCGCAGGCGGCGCGCATCGAGCACGGGCGGGTTGCTGAGCGTTAGCGCGAAGAAGCGGAACGTGCCCTGGATGCCGGCGAGCATCTCGCCGCCCGTGCTGGGGTGATCGCCGTGGACCAACGCGTCGATGGCCACCGTGGCCCAGCCCTGCTCGGCGAAGCCACCCGCGAAGAGGCCGGCCGAATTGCGTGTGTCCGTCAGGCCATGGCCGAAGACGACGGTGGGGTAGGGCCCCGCCACGCTCGCGGGCGGCAGCCAGATGGAGACCGGCACCTCCCACGTCTGCTGGGGCGCGACGGCGTTCACGTCGATGTCCACGGCACCGTTCTCGGCGCGGTAGTCCTCTACCAGCAGCATGGCCGAGCACCGGCGGTGCGTGCCCTCGTCGGTGCAGCTGGTGTCGGTGAGCGCCGGCGAGAGCGTGTCCACGTGCGACGCGATGGCGACGGACTCGCGCGTGATGGACTGCGTGGTGACCACGTGCAGGGCCACCAGGTCGCGCCAGCTGGTGACCACCCCCAGCTCCTCGAGGCCGTCGATGGCGGCCTGGCGGTCGTCGTCCGGGTTGCGCAACAGGCGGCGCATGCCGGTCGCGGGCTCGAGGCAGCCCCCAGCGGCCGCGCTCAGCCCACGCGTGGCGAAGTAGGCCACGCGGGTGGCCTCCGGGAGCGGCGTGAGCGGGCGCACATACAGGAAGTTGGTGCTGGTGCGCGTCTGACTCGGGACCAGCACGGGCGGCCCGTCGGCGGGCAGCACCACGATGCCGATGCCGTCGGTGACGTGCGCCTCGCCGTCGGCCACCGGCAGCAACGCAGGGTCGAACGTGCCGCTGAAGCCGAGCCACATCTCGCCCTGCACCCCGACACCGTCGAGGTCCACGATGTGCTCTTGAAAGAGCGGTCCCAGCGGCCCGTAGGGCGTCAGGTCCGTGCCCTCGGGGAACGTCATTTGATAGCCGGTGGGCTGTGACGCGTCCTCCACCAAGAAGTCGGTGGTGGGGAATGACGACATGTCCCCGACGCCGGGCTCCCACGCGTACACGTTGCAGCCCTCGGGGATGGACGGGGCATCGCTGCCGCAGCCGAAGACGGACAAGGCGAGAGCGGAGGCGAGGGTGCAGTGGAGCGTCGTGACGACGCCCCGGCGTTCCGGTCGGGGGGCAGACATGCGGCGCAATCTACCAGCTTCTGGACGCCAGGGGTTTCGCGTTGCTCGCCCTTCTGGCAGAAAGCCTGCATGAAGACGCTGCTGCGTGCGGGCCAGGTGCTGGCCTTGTTGGGTTGTTCGGTTGCTTGCCTGTCCTGCGGCAGCGACGACTCCATCGTCATCCGCTTCGCCGACCCGGGCGCGGCCGGCGGCCGGCCGGGTCGAGGCTCGTTCACCCTGGGCGTGGCCACGGCCGCGGCGCAGATCGAAGAGGGTAACGAGAACGCGGACTGGTGGGTCTACACGCAGCCCATCGCGGACGGGGGCCTGGGCGTGGGCCAGTTCGTGGGCGAGGCCGTGCAGGGCTACGCGCGCGCGCTCGACGACGTGGCGCTGGTGGACGAGATGAACCTCGACGCCTACCGCCTGAGCGTGAACTGGGCGCGCATGGAGCCCACGCGCGACAACTACGACGAGGCTGCCTTCGCGCACTACGACGCGGTCATCGACGCGCTGGTGGCGCGCGGCATCAAGCCGATGATCACGGTGCACCACTTCTCGAACCCCATCTGGGTGGACGACCCGCGTGTGCCCGAGTGCCCGCCCGGCGGCCCCACCGACGAGAACCTCTGCGGCTTCGGTCACCCCACCGGCGGCCCCGCCATCGTGGCCGAGATGGCGGAGTTCGCGGGCGAGCTGGCGCGCCGCTACGGCGACCGGGTAGATGAGTGGGTGACCGTCAACGAGCCCATCAATTACCTGGTGGCCAGCTACATGCTCACGGTTTTTCCGCCCGGTCGGAACCTGCTCTTCAACGGCTTCGAGCGCTTCATCGACGTCGTGCGCACCTTCATGGAGGCGCACGTGGCCATGTACGACGCCATCCACGCGAACGATACGGTGGACGCCGACGCCGACGAGCAGACTGCCCTGGTGGGTTTCACCCTCAACGTCATCGAGTGGGCGCCCGCGGTGCGCAACGTGGTGTCGGACTTCGAGAGCGCCGTGCGCGCCCGCAACACGATCCACTACGTCTACAACCACCAGTTCCCTCAGTCGATCCGTGAGGGCACGTTCGACACCGACTTCGACGGTGTGGGCAACGAGACCCACGACGACTGGGCCGGCAAGCTCGACTTCATGGGCGTGCAGTACTACTCGCGTCAGGGCGTGACGGGCTCGCCGGGCCTCATCCCCGAGATCAATGCCACGCCATGCTTCGCGGACTTCGACTTCGGTGCGTGCGTGGACCCCATCTTCGACGCCACGCACTGCGTGCCGGCCATGGGCTATGAGTACTACGAGCCTGGCATCTACAACCTGCTCACGGAGTATGGTGAGACCTACCCGGACCTGCCGCTGACCGTGACCGAGAGCGGGCTCGCCACCAACGTGGGCCGCCGCCGCGCCGAGCACATCGTGCGCTCGCTCGAGCAGATCGAGCGGGCGCGCCGCGAGGGCGTGGACGTGCGCGGCTACTACCACTGGAGCCTGATGGACAACTTCGAGTGGGCGGAGGGCTACGAGCCCCGCTTCGGTCTGTACCGCGTGGACACCACCACCTTCGAGCGCACCGCCACTGACGGTGCGATCCTGCTGGGGCAGATCGCGGCGGCTCGCCGCATCACCGCCGAGCAGCGCGCCGAGTACGGCGGCACCGGGCCCATGACGTCCGAAGGCGACCCGCGCGAGCTGCGAGTGGGCTGCCGTCCGGTGGAGTGAAGGCGAGGCGGAGTCCGAGACCGAGACCGAGGCAGAGGCAGAGTCCTCACAACGGGAGGCGCAGCGCCATTCCCTCGGGGGCTTCGCTCTCGCCGACGGACCAGATGCTCTCGCGGTCGAGGCGGAGTGGCTCGCCGTCGTAAGGGTCCAGCAGCGGTGCGGGGAGGTAGCCCGGCACCAGGTCCGCCTGTCTGGCCGGCAGGGCGCCCGCATGGTCGAAGGCGTACCGCCGCACGGCGACCAGCAGAACGAGCAGGCGCGAGCCCGCCACGGTGAGGTCTTCCCGTACGATCATGCTGTCGTAGTCGGCTGTCGCGAGGTCCAGCAGGATGCGCCCCGTGCGGTTGTGGAGCTGCTGCACCAGCCCGCCATCGGTGCTCCACAACGGGAGCCGCTCGAGGGGCGCGCGCTGCCAGCGCGGCAGGGTGGCCCGGTCCACCACACGCTGCATGTGCATGCGGTACCACACGCGGGTGAGCTCCTCGTCGTAGCCCTTTGCCTCCACCCAAGGCATGGCTTCGTCCTGCATGGCGAACACCGGCTCGACCACGCGCGCCTCCACCGTGAGCGCGCGGGCGATGCAGCCGGGCTCGATCGGTACCAACCCAGCCGCGGCCTGGGCGTGCAGCGCCGGATCGGCCGAGCCGAACGTGGCGAGCAACTCGCGGACCTCGCCGTGTGCCATCTGGTAGATGACCATGCCCATCACCGTGTCCACCAGCCCCGTGTCGCCCAGCATGAGGCGCGCCGCCAGCGCCTGGACGTGGAGCATCTCCGTGAGGCCGAGCGCGGGAGCGCCTTCGGCGGCCTGTGCCCAGCCCGACAGCAGCCAGGCACGGCAGATCTGCAGCAAGGGCAGCAGCAACACGCCCGGGTCATCGAACCCGACAGGCTGTGGGATGGAGAGCCCGGAGGTCTCGGTCACCACCGCGCGCAGGGCATCGATGCGGCCAGCAAACGGCTGCCAGGCGGACAGCTGATCGGCGCTCGGCGTGCTCTCGGCATCCAGGACCCGGTGGAGCTCCGGGGCGTCCGAGGGGAAGTTTGCGCTCGCCTCCGCGATGCGCTCCCAGGCTCGTCCATCGCCCGCCTCTGGGGCGGTTGGGGCGCTGGGCCGCGGCGTGTCGGCCAAGCTAGGCCAACGCGCGTCTTCTCTTTGGACGAGGGCGTAGAGAACGCCTCCGGTGACGGCGCAGAGAAGCAGCAGCCCGCCGAGCACCAGCACGAAGAGACGGGGAGAGCGCGTTTCACCCATGCGCCAGGATACCCCACGCCCGGTGCGTTCGGCTCAGTTGCCGATGCGGGCGGTGAGACCGGCGAGGATGTTGATGGACATGTTGGTGTCCGCCACGCCATCGCGGGTCGCGAAGATGTCCTCGTTGGCCCAGTCGAGGCGCGGCTCGAGGGTCAGGATGACGTTGTCGCCGGGGGTGTAGCGGAAGGTGGGGGTGACGGTGATGAGGCTCTCGGCGCCCATCGTCGAGTAGGCACCGTTGGCGCTGCCGCCGTAGAGGTATTCGACGCGGGCGCCGATGGCGATGTCGTCGGTCACGTCGATGCCGAGGGCGGCGCTGGCGCCGAAGTAGAGCGCGTCGGTGGTGTCACCGGGGAGCATGGGGTTGAAGCGGAGGTCGGCGTTGAGGACGAGCTTCATGCTGTCGGTGAGGCCGATGGTGGCGACCACGTCGATGAAGTGGCCCCAGTCGTTGTTGCCGGCCTCGGCCTGCGTCGCGTAGCCGACGGCGAGGAAGACGTTGTCGCTCGGAGCGAGGGTGACCTGGGCGCCGAAGGCGGGAACCTCGTTGAGGTCGCTGACATCGGCGAAGTCGAAGTTGCCGTTGACCACGAGGAACTTGAGGCCGACGGTGTCGCTGACCGCGTAGTTCACGCGGAGACCGGTGTGGTTGAAGGGCTGCATCAGGAAGTAGAGCGCGCCGCGCGTGTAGTTGACGTTCAGCCACTCGTCCGCGACCTCGGCACCATAGACGGTGTCGAAGAAGCCGAGGTCGATGCTGAGGGACTCCGTGGCGTACCAGGAGGCGAAGCCCTGCTTGACGTTGCTGATGAGCGCGTAGTTGTTGAATCCGGCGATGAGGAGGGGGGCCGCTTCACCGAAGCGCAGGTTGACGGTCACACCACCGTGCTCACCAGCGTACGCGAAGTCACCACCCACGAAGGGAATGCCGAAACCGTGGTTGCGTGCGTACTCACGGTGGTTCGGCTCGGTCGAGACAGAGTCGCCGGTAACGGGGTCGACGATCGCGCCATTCGGCACGCGCTGCGTATCGAACTGGTAGTAGCCCGAGGCGAAGGCCTGCCACGTGACGTTGTCCATGATGGACTCTTCGGGGCTGTCGTCCTGGGCGAGCGCTGCGCTCGGCAGGGCCATCGCCAACATGATCAAGCTCAGACGTGTTGAGAGATTCTTCACGGTTCTACTCCAGTCAGCGTTGGGTTGAGGTGCGTCGTGGGTCAGCGGGACCCGCGCGGAAGGTGGGGATCGGCGACCGCGCGGCACGTGGCGTCGCACTCCGGAAAGCGAACGACCAGCTCGGCCTGATCCCGGCAGAAGTCCGCAAGACCAACCTGGTGCGAGCGACAGACGGTCGCGAGCGATTCGATCGTCCGGTCGTACAGCGCACGTCGTTCCGCGGCTGGGAGGCCCTCGATCGCCCGGCTCGGCCTCATCGCGCGCCATGCGCTGAGCCCGATCAGGAGCGCAACGGCGACGACCGCGACGATGCGCAACCGCCAACGGAACGCTTGCTCGCTTGCTGTGGCTTCGTGTTTCGGCACACCCCCTTCGTACAGCTGCCTGCAGCAAGGGGCTGTCAAACCTTGGACAGCGAGCGTCAAGATGCCGTCAAGAACGAAGAAGGCCACCCCGTGGAGGGTGGCCTCTCTCGAATCAGCCTGGCGTGGGCGCCAGGTTCTCGGCTCAGTTGCCGATGCGGGCGGTGAGACCGGCGAGGATGTTGATGGACATGTTGGTGTCCGCCACGCCATCGCGGGTCGCGAAGATGTCCTCGTTGGCCCAGTCGAGGCGCGGCTCGAGGGTCAGGATGACGTTGTCGCCGGGGGTGTAGCGGAAGGTGGGGGTGACGGTGATGAGGCTCTCGGCGCCCATCGTCGAGTAGGCACCGTTGCCGCTGCCGCCGTAGAGGTACTCGACGCGAGCACCGATGGCGATGTCGTCGGTCACGTCGATGCCGAGGGCGGCGCTGGCGCCGAAGTAGAGGGAGTCGGTGGTGTCACCGGGGAGCATGGGGTTGAAGCGCAGGTCGGCGTTGAGGACGAGCTTCATGCTGTCGGTGAGGCCGATGGTGGCGACCACGTCGATGAAGTGACCCCAGTCGTCGTTGCTGTTGGTGTCGAGGGCTCCGTGCCGCGCGTGTAGTTGACGTTCAGCCACTCGTCCGCGACCTCGGCACCGTAGACGGTGTCGAAGAAGCCGAGGTCGATGCTGAGGGACTCCGTGGCGTACCAGGAGGCGAAGCCCTGCTTGACGTTGCTGATGAGCGCGTAGTTGTTGAAGCCGGCGATGAGGAGGGGGGCCGCTTCACCGAAGCGCAGGTTGACGGTCACGCCACCGTGCTCGCCGGCGTACGCGAAGTCACCGCCGACGAAGGGAATGCCGAAGCCGTGGTTGCGTGCGTACTCGCGGTGGGAGGGCTCTGTCGAGACAACGTCGCCGGTGACGGGGTCGGTAAACGAGCCATTCGGCACGCGCTGCGTGTCGAACTGGTAGTAGCCCGAGGCGAAGGCCTGCCACGTGACGTTGTCCATGATGGACTCTTCTTCTGCGAGCTCTTCTTCGACCTCCTCCTCGACCACTTCCTCGAGCGGCGTTTCTTCTGCGGCCGGCTCGGCGTAGGTGGTGGGCTCTGCCGCTACGGGCTCGGCGGTGTCTTCCTGGGCGAGGGCTGCGCTCGGCAGGGCCATCGCCAACATGATCAAGCTCAGACGGGTTGAGAAGTTCTTCACGGGTTTTGCTCCAGTCAGCCTTGGTGTGAGACCCAGCATGGTTTGTGTCTCCAACGTTCCAGGTTCGCGTTCCGTCGAAGTCTGTTCACCTCGACTACTGGAGTGACCTTGGCCGCAGGAGATTTCGAGTGTGTTTCGTGATCAGCACCGAAAGGCAAAATGAGACACGGAAAGTATTCCCCTGAATTCAAGTGTTTCAGGGCGGTTTCAGCGTCGTGAGCGCGCTGTTGCACCAGCCTCGAATTGCGCCACGATGAGGCCTCCATGCCCTCGCCCCGTGCCTCGAGTCCCTTCCCGCAGCTTGCCTACGGGACCCCGCGCAAGCTCCCGCGCGCGAAGTCCCTGCCAGGCCGCGTGGTGGTGCTGGACGTGGCTTTCGCGGCAAATGCGGGGGGCGCCAGCTTCGAGGGCGTCACCAAGCCCTTCCTGGACGGCCTCGGATCGCGGCTGGCGATGTGGATCGACCACCACGATCACGAGATGCACTCGGCCTACGCCGACGACCCGCGCTTCGTGCTGCGCACCAAGGCCCAGCACGGCGCCTGCCCCGAGCTGGTCACGCCCGAGCGCGTGGCCTGGGCGGGCGAGATCCAGACCATCTGCTGCCACGTGGACTTCGACGGGCTGTGCAGCGCGGCCAAGTGGATCCGCGGCGGCGTGGAGCCCTACGCGGGGGCCGACGACGACGCACGCGCTATCGACACGCGCCTCGGCGAGCCGAGCGAGCGCGCCGCCCTCATCGATCGGGCGCTGCGCGCGCGGCACCGCGACGACGGACTCAAGGGCGTGATCGTGCGCTACCTCGCGGGCGGGGCCTCGGACGCGGGCTTGTTCGAGCCCATTCGCGACGCCGCGAAGAGCCTGGATGGCCGCGAGCGCGAGGCGCACAAGCTGGCCACGCGCTACACGGTGGCCAGCAACATCGCGTTCTGCGACGCCACCGAGCGCGGTGGCCACTACGACAAGACGCTGCTGCTGTTGCTGGGCCAGGAGCTGGCGCGGGTGTCGGTGGTGCTCGACGAGACCACGGTCACGGCGGCGGCCAAGTTCGACAGCGGCGTGGATCTGGTCGCGCTGCTGGGCCTCACCGGCGGCATGCCCACCCGCGTGAGCGTGGAGCGGCGCCGACTGGACGAGGTCATGACCGCCCTCCGCGGCGCCGTCTGACCAGCGCTCTTTCCGCGCTCAGATGGAGGGCCGCACCCAGCCCCCGAAGGCGCGCTCGAGCTCGTGCGCGACAGCCAGGGTGAGGTGGTCGTGGCCATGCCCCGCCGCGACCTGCACGCCGAGTGGCAGCCCGCGCGGGTCGAGCCCCAGGGGCACCTGCGTGACCGGCAGCTGCATGACGTTGAGGATGGCCGTGTAGACCCACAGGAAGGGCCACAGCAGCGGCACGTCGTGCTTGGGGGCCACCATGCCGTACGGCGGGTAGAGCATGACGGTGTCGCCCGCCAGCGCCTCGTCGAGCTCGGCGCGCAGCAGGCGCCCCTGCTCCACCATGGCGCGCGTGTGGCCCGGCGCGAGGTCCGTGATGCGCTCCCCCACGGCCAGGATGACCGCCGGCAGCGTGTGCGCCGAGCGCCGCGTCAGCAGCTTGGCCAGCTCCGGCACGCTCTTCCACTTCTCGCCGTTGGCGAGCAGCGTGGCGAACGGTGTGCCCTGCGAGTCGTGCAGCATGCTGGACCAGATGTCGAAGGCCTTCTTGAGCCGCACGAAGCGGCGCTCTTCGACCTGGCAACCCAGCGACCGTAGGTGCTCGGCGACGCGCTTCTGACTGGCCCGCAGCGCGGGGCTCACGTACGTGCGCCCGTCATCCGGCACGTTGAGGACGCGCACCCGCGACAGGTCCACCTGGGTGGGGTCCAGCAGGGGGATGGGCTTGGTGTTCGCGTCGCTCTCGTGCGGGCCCGCGAGGATGCGCACGAGCATGCTCAAGTCTTCGGCGCGCCGCGCGATGGGCCCGGTGCTGAGGAAATTGCCCGCCGCGCCGTCGCCCTCGGGGTACTGGCCGCTGTTGGGGATGAGGCCCGCGCTGCACTTGTGGCCGAACACGCCGTTGAAGAACGCAGGCATGCGGATGGACCCGCCCACGTCGGAGCCCAGCCCGAAGAGGCTGGCGCCCGAGCCCACGATGGCGCCCTCGCCACCGGAGCTGCCGCCCACGATGCGGCTCGGGTCGTAGGGGTTGTTGGTGCGCCCGTAGACCCGGTTGAAGCTCTCCATCCACATGCACAGCTCGGACACGTTGGTGACGCCCACCGGGATGGCGCCCGCGTCGCGCAGGCGCGTGACGGCCGGGGCGTCTGCGCTCGGGCGGAAGCCCACCCGCGCGGGGAGGCCGGACGTCTGCGGCATGCCCACCAGCGCGAAACACTCCTTGATGGTGCAGGGCACGCCGTGCAGCGGCGGCAGCGACGCCACGTCTTCACTGGCCAGGCGGCGGTCGGCCAGCTCGGCCTCGGCGCGCGCCTCGTCGAAGCGCGTGGCCACCACGGCGTTGAGTGTGGGGTTCACGCGCTCCACCTCGGCGATGCAGGCGTCCACCATCTCGCGCGAGCTGACCGCGCGTCGGCGGATGCGGGTGGCCACCTCCATGGCGCTGGCGCTGCGCAGCAACTCGAGGGGGCTGGCATGGTCTCGCAGGGGGGCGCGTTCGGTCATCGTGTCTTTTCGCTCGGGGGGGGAGGGAAGGTGTAGTCGGAGAGCGCCACGCGCCGCCCGTCCGGGTCGCGGAAGTAGAGAGTGTGCGCCGTCTCGGCCTCGATCGTCACGCCGTGCGTGGCGAGGTGCGCGCGGGCGCGGGGCAGGTCGCCGTCCGTGGCTAAAAGCGCCAAGAGCTCGCGGGTGCCCGGAGGCGGTGCAGGCTCGTCGGCTGAAGCGCGCTCGATCATGAGCACCGCGTCGTCTAGCTGCAGCCACACCCCGCTGCCGGCCTGAACGGGCCACGGCCCGAGCGCGAGCACGTCACGGTAGAACGCCACCAGGCGGTCGACGTCGTGGGTGCGCAGGGCGAGGTGGTGCAAGCGCATGGCGTTCGAGGCTCGCAGTAGCACGCCTCGGGGCGTGTTGTTATCGTCCTGGGTGATGCCGTCCGCAACGCCCAATCTCCCGCTCGCGTTCTTCGAGCAGCTCCCCAAGACCGACCTGCACGTCCACCTCGATGGGTCGCTGCGCCTCGGCACCATCCTCGACCTGGCCGAGCAGGGCGGCGTGGAGCTCCCTTCGCGGGATCCAGAGGCGCTGTCGCGTGCCATGCACCTGGGCGAGAACACGGGCTCGCTGGTGGAATACCTGAAGGCGTTCGACGTCACGCTGCGGGTCATGCAGACCGAGGCGTCGCTCGTGCGCATCGCCTACGAGCTGGCCGAGGACGCCGCGAAGGAGAACGTGCGCTACATGGAGGTGCGCTACTCGCCCATGCTGCACACGCGCGACGGGCTGGGGCGCGCGGCGGTGGTGGAGGCCGTGCTGGCCGGGCTGTGGCAGGCGCGTCAGGATTTCGGCATCCAGAGCCAGGTCATCCTGTGCGGCATCCGCAACATCTCGCCGCACTCCTCGGTGGAGATGGCCGAGCTGGCGGTGGCCTACAAGAACCGCGGCGTGGTGGGCTTCGACCTCGCGGGCGCCGAGAACGACCACCCCGCCAAGCACCACCTCGAGGCGTTCCAGCTGGTGCGCGACAACAACATCAGCGTCACCATCCACGCTGGCGAGGCCTATGGTCCGGCCAGCATCCACCAGGCGCTGCACGACTGCGGGGCGCACCGTATCGGGCACGGCTGCCGGCTGCGCGAGGACGGCGACCTGCTGCACTACGTCAACGACCACCGCATCGCCCTCGAGTGCTGTCCGTCCAGCAACGTGCAGACGGGCGCCGTGCGCGACCTGGCCAGCCACCCCCTCAAGCTCTACTACGACCTCGGCCTGCGCGTGACCGTCAACACGGACAACCGCCTGATCACGGACACCACCGTCTCGCGCGAGCTGCACCTGTGCCACACGCGCATGGGGCTCGACCTGCAGGGCATCAAGCACGTGGTCCTGAACGGCTTCAAGGCGTCGTTCCTGCCCTTCCACGAGAAGCAAGACCTCATGCGCCGCGTCTCGCGCGAGCTCGAGCGCTTCCACGCCGATGGCAGCATCGATGCGCCGCGCCCGGTGACGGAGACCGAGGGCAAGGCCGCCCACATCGGCGCGTGAGGTTGTTCGACTCGCACTGCCACCTGGACTTCCCCGAGTTCGACGCCGACCGCGGTGAGGTGCTGCAGCGGGCGCGCGCGGCGGGTGTCTATGAGCTGCTGGTGCCGGGCTACGAGCCCGAGCAGTGGCTGCGAGCGGGGGCCATCGCGCTCGCTGCGACGGAGCGCGGGCTCACCGTCCGGACGGCCGTGGGCATCCACCCCTACGCGCTGGCTGGCGGAGCGAGCGTGTGGGTCGGTCGCGCTCCCGGCGTGCTCGCTGCGACATTGGCGGAAGCCGCCACCATGCCGGGGGTCGTGGCAATAGGGGAGTGCGGCCTCGACGCGTCGCTGGCGGACCGTCTGGGAGAGGCTTGCAGCCTCGCGCAGCAGAGCGCCGTGCTGCGCGAGCACCTGCACGCGGCCACCACCTGTGAGCTGCCGTTGGTGCTGCACGTGGTGAAGGCGCACGGGCTCGCGCTCGAGCTGCTGCGCGGTGCTCCCGCGGTGCCGTGCCTGACCGCTCGGGGTGTCATCCACGCGTTCTCCGGCTCTCCCGAGCTGGTGCGCGAGTACGTGGACCTCGGCCTCATGCTGGCCTTCGGCGGCGCGCTCACCCGGCCGAACCACGAGAAGGCCCGCGCGGCGGCTCGCTCCACGCCAGATGAGTGGCTGCTGGTGGAGACCGACGCCCCGAGTGGCCGGCTCGCTTCCGGCCCGGAGCGCAACGAGCCCGCCGCGCTGGCGCAGGTGGTGGAGACGCTGGCCCAGCTGCGAGGTCAGTCGGTGGAGCACGTGGCGGCGCTCACGTATGCGAACGCGAGGAGGCTGTTCCAGCTCCCGCCCTGAGCGGCGAGGGGCGGGATCGTCACCGTGGGCGTGGTCCTCTACCGACTCATCACAAGTCTTGTCAGGCACTGACACGTAGAATCGGCCATGTTTCTAGGGATATTGGCACCCCGGCTGGAAGCTGCCCACTCATCGCTTCTTCATCAGCTTTTTGGCGAGTTCTGGGTGTTCAGCGATCGCTGAGAAGAACTCCATGTAGCGGGCCAACTCGACGAGGCCGCGAGCAATCGTGGTCGAGCCGGGTTCGTACTTGGTGTAGTGACCGGCCCACCCACCGAGGTCGGCGATCCAGCGGACCGCTGTTTTTATCGGGGGAATCCCGTCGGGAACCAGCTCCACGCTGGTCTTGATGCGGCGCTTGGCGAAGATGAGGACTTGGATCTCGTCTTCGGTGAGCTCGCAGGTGGCGGGTTCATCAGGCTGGGTGCGAGCCAGCCGCTTGAGGTGTTCGGTTCGTGCGGCCACAGAGGCGAGAAGGATGGCCCATTTTCGGATTCCGTCGGCGCTGCGGAGGTGGATGTTTTCGGCGTCGCAGCCGCCGGCCTTCCACGTCCGATGAAACTCTTCGATTCGCCAGCGCGCGCGATAGCTGTCGATGACGCGCTCGGCGTCCGCGAGCTTCGCCACGGGACGGTTCGTGAGCAGGACCCAGTGAATGGGCGTGCTGGTGTTCCGCACTTCGAGGACTTCGACCACGCCGACTTCGAGCGCGACCCGCTCGTCTCGCCGCTCGTACGTAGGGAGCATTAGTTTCAGGGACCTTGCGCGAATGACGACCTTCGCAGTACGGGCAGCACACGAGTGCGATCGAGGGACCTGCAAGACGCGTCGACCCAGAGGCTTCGCCGCGCTCACCGCCGAGAACAGTCTCGTCGACTTGCCTCGCCACTCGACCACGCGGTCCTGGGCAGCCCGGATCGTGAACCATGTGCCAGCCTGTCCGAGTTGCCTGAGCAGCTTGGACTCATCCGCCTCGCGGTCCATCACGAACCAAGATCGGACGCCAGGAGCGTGCTTCTCGAGGACCTGGTTGACGCTCTCGACGGATGCACTCCAGTGCTTCATCTCGGTGTCTCGCTTACGACGACGAAGGTGTCGGCTCGGCTTCTTCTGGCTCTTCCGCCTGCCAGTTTGCACCCCGAAGGGACCGCCGGGTTTTCAGGATCATGGGACCAGGGGAAGGTCCGACGACAGTGGGCTGAGCATGCCGTCTGATGGTCGCGGTGTCACGTCCGGAGGAGCCGGAGGCGACGACGTCGGGGGCTACCGTCGCTTCTTCCGGATGGGGCGGTCGGGCTTGGTGATGGGGACGCTGGGCGGGGCCTCGTCCCCGGTGACCTTGGGCTTGAGCCGGTGTCGGTATGACTCGCCTTCGACGACGAGGTCGTAGGCGTTGTTGATGAAGCGGTCGACGGCGCTCTGAGCGAGCAGCACGTCATCGAAGGTCGCGATCCACTCGGCCGTGTCTCGGTTGCTGGTCACGATGGTCGGGAGGCGTCCGTTCCGTTCGACGAAGAGCTGGTAGATGTCGCGCCCCTCGTCACGCGTCATGGGCTCGAGCGCGAAGTCGTCGATGATCAGCAGATCGACGGTGGTGAGCTCGGTCATCAGGGCGTCGCGTGAGTTGTCGAGACGACTCTGCTTGAGGCGCCGCAGCATGTCGTCGGCGCGAGTGAGCATCACCTGGAAGCGGTGCCTGCAGGCGATGTGTCCGAGGGCGGTGGCGAGGAAGGTCTTGCCGACGCCGACGGGGCCGAGGATCACGACGTTGCGCGCGCTCTCGATGAAGCGAAGGCATACGAGCTCGTCGAGCACGTGCCGGTCGAAGTGCACCTTGGTCGAGTTGTCCCAGCGCTCGAGCACCATATCGGGGTCGAGTCCGGCCGTGTGTGCGCGACGCGCCGTCGCCGTACTGTCTCGCCGGTCGATCTCGTCCCGCAGCAGAAGGAGCATGAAGGCGTCGTGCGAGAGCTTGTTCTGCCGAGCGAGGAGCAGGCGCTCGGGGAGCGTGGGAATCATCTTCCCCAAGCGGAGCTTCTTGAGGGCGATGCGCAGCTCGGGATCGATGGTCGTGGTGTTCGACATCAGCGGTCCTCCTCGCGCGAGGTCTCGAGCGTGCTGTACACGCCTGCGTCGCGCGCGAAGCGTGGTGTTTGAGGCAGCTTGCGGAGCTTCCCTCGCTCCTCGGCCTCTGCCTCGGCGGACATCGCCATTCGGAGCATGCGGGCGATGCGGGGCACATCGACAACATCGAAGCTGAGCGAGCGCTCGCAGACGGCGTCGACCTTCGCGGCGCCGTAGGTGTCGCAGAGTCGAAGCAGCTGATAGCCCTGCCTCATCATCGTCCACGGCAGCTGCCGATCGAAGAGACGGTCCGCGTAGCAGCCCACGTGTTCGCCGGCCTTGTGAGCACGCTCGACGATGTTCGTGAAGCTGCGTGTGGCGTAGGCGGCAGCGCCCACGGGGTAGTCGTTGGTGTCGGTTGAACGCTGGCCTGGAGCCTGCCTCGGATGGGTCTTGATCAACTCCGCGGCGAGATAGATGCGCACCAGATGACGGTCCGCACGAACGCGCACCGTCCTGCCGATGAAGCGCGTCGGCACCGAGTACAGCGCGCGTTGCACCTGAACGTGATGATCCGGATGCACCTTCGCTTCGGTCCAAAGCGGCACGTCGAACGGCTTCTCGGGAGTCGGCAACATGAGCGGCTTCTCCTCTGCCTCGTAGTGCTCGCGCACCACGCGCTGGGTCGTTCCGTGGACGCGCTCTGCCACCCTGCGGCACCAAACCTCCGCGCTCCGACGTGCCTCGTCGAGGTCAGCGATGCTCTCGCCGTCCCACCAGCTCTCGCGCACGAAGGGCATCTGGTTTTCGACGCGAGGCTTGTCCTTCGGGTGCCTCACGCGCGTGGTGTCGACGAAGAAGTCGCGATGCTGAGCGTAGTCGGCAAACGCATCGTTCACGCGTGGCGAGGTCGGGTGCGGGCTCGTGACCATCGCGCTCGCGTTGTCGACGAGCACGCGCGCCACGAGGCCTCCGAAGAACGTCCATGCTGCATCGAGTCCCTCGCACACGGCTTCGGTAGTCTGCTCGAAGGTGGGCCAGATGAACTGCATGCGGCTGTACGTCAGCGTCACGACCAGGCACCACAGCGTTCGTTCCTTTCCCTGCGCGGCGTCGTAGAGCAGCCCCACCTTGCCGAAGTCGGCCTGCGCCTCCTGGCCGGGCTCGGGGTCGTCGACGCGAACGGTGGGCTTCCGCTCACGCCAACCGATCTCGTCGTGCGCCCAGCGACATAGCGTGGCGTACGTGACGTCCACGCCGCGCCGCTTGAGCAGCTCGTGCACCTTGGTGAGCCGCAACGCGCGCGTACCCTTCTGCGTGGGCTTCAGCCAGCTCGTGATCAACTCACGATGGGCATCGATCCGTCCGCGCGGCTCGCTCGGTGGCTGAGGGGCGCGCACCTGAACGGCCTGGACCACCTGCTGGACCACCACCTCCGTGTCGACCTCGCCGTCGGTCTCCCCGGCGGCTTCCACGTACCGACGCACTGTCTTCCGGTCCAGCCCCGTCTCGCGGGCGATCTCCCTCAACGCCTGCCCCGCTTCGCGGCGGCGCAGGACTTCCTTCACTTCGATCATGCTCAGCTCCCGGTAACTCATGCGGCTCTCCTCGGACGCCCGCGTCGTCCAAGGGGAACCGTGGTTGATGTTCCGGTCGCCGGCCCAGAGACCCCCTCCTCGCCGCCCCACAGGTGGTCCCATGAGGCTGCAAATCAGGTGGTCCCATGTCCCTGCAAAACTCAGGGGCACCCCTTACGGGTGGTCCCATGTCCCTGCAAATCCGGTGGTCCCATGGCCCTGCAAGTTCAGGCCATCAGGTGGTCCCATGGGCCTGCAAACTGGCATCCGCCGCTTCTTCTTCGCCGCTGCGCGCGTCCAGAACTGCACGTCGAGAATGCCGTTGAACGTGCCGTCTGGCGCGACGGCCACCGCGTCCACGACCTTGAGTCCGCGGGTCGGAAAGCGCGTCGCGCCGATCGAGCCCAGCGGCTTGGTTTTCGCGCGGTCCGTCAGAACCAGACTCGACCCATCCACCGGCACGTAGACAAACTCGTGCTCCGCGCATCGCCCTGCCGTCGCAGCCGTCGTGGCTTGCAGCAACGCCTCCGAACGCACCTTCTTGTTCGACATCAAGTCGTACGCCGCCTGTCGCTCCGCGGCCGACCGGCACACCCCTGCGATGGTCCCTCCAGGCTGCTGGGCGACCCGTGCCGCCAACCGAATCAGCCGATGGTTGCGCCTCGCATCACCGAGATCCGCATTGCCAAATTCTTCGCGAGCCCACGCCGTTTCTTCGTCCATCTCCCCTGAACACACCGGGGATCACGAAATTCCCGCACTTCAAAAAATGCGATCAGTGGGCAGGACTGAAGTCCGGGGCAGCATCCCGGGCGTGGATGAACAGCGGAAGTCCGCTCCTGCGGGGCGCGGACTGTGTGGTTCGAGGCTGGCATGCGCCTCGAATTCCGCATCGTTTCCAGCTTGGAACTCAACAGTTCTCTCGCTTGACCCGGCGCCTAGTACCGCCGCCCGGAAATCCGATCCGAGTTTGCGCATGACGGAAATAGAAGTGTGCGGTGGGGGGTTCAGGGGCGATGAGTCGTGGGCCGAAGGCGCGGACAACGTTCATCCCTTTGCTTGAGCGTCATCGCGTTCGTGAGCTGGCCTCGAGCCGGACGGCGCCTTTCGAGGCTGTCCGACGGGCACGCATGATCCTCTCACTGGCAGCAGGCGTAGGCACCACCGAGACCGCGCGGGCGTTGGGCACGTGCGACCGCTCGGTCAGGAAGTGGCGGGCGCGCTGGGAGCAGGCCCCTGTCGTCGAGTCTCTTCGCGACGGCGACCGTCCGGGTCGACCGCGCGTGATCGTGGCGGAGACGCGCTGCACCGTGCTCCAGCTCGCATGCGACAAGCCCGACAAGCTGCTCACTCCCTTCCGCGACACCTGGACACAGGGCGCGCTATCGATGGCTCTCACGTTGCGCACGGGGGTCGCAATCAGCCGTAGCTCAGTTCAGCGGATCTTGAGCGCGAAGGGGCTCAAGCCTCATCGCGTGCGGCAATGGCTCCACAGCCCCGACCCGTGTTTCCGCGAGAAGGTGGCGCGCATCTGCGACCTGTACCGCAACCCGCCTGCCGACGCCGTCGTGCTCTGCATCGACGAGAAGCCTTTGCAGACGCTGGAGCGCCGGTTCCCAACGACGGTCGGACCGGACGGTGTCGTTCGGCGCGACTTCGAGTACGTGCGACATGGCGTCGGACACCTGCTCGCGGCGCTGAACGTCGTGACGGGAGAGGTCACCACCGAGGTGGTGGACAAGCGCGACGCCGCGACCCTGACGCGCTTCATGCAGGCCGTGGCGCGACGCTATCGAGGCAAGCGCGTGATCGTCGTGTGGGACAACCTGAACATCCATCACGAGGGCAAGGATGACCGCTGGGAGCGCTTCAACGCAGACCGCAAGCACCCCTTCGAGTTCGTGCACACGCCGGTGCACGCCTCGTGGGTCAACCAGGTCGAGCTCTGGTTCTCCATCCTCCAACGTCGCGTGATCCGTCACGGTTCCTTCGAGCACCAAGGTCGCATCAAGCAGGAGGTCGAGGCCTTCGCTCGCTACTGGAACCTCTACGAGCGCAAGCCCTTCCGGTGGACGTTCGATGGCTGCTTTGAACAGCCCCTGCTTCGTGCGGCATGATGCGGCGCCATGCCGAAGTCGCCGCTGAGCCCTACGACGTCGAAGGAACCCACTCGTTCTTCCACAGCCGCAAAGGCTTCCAGCACCTTCGCGCACGCCGACGCGGTGAGTTCCTCACCGTCGTCTCGGGCCCAGAGCGCGACGCCATCAACCACTTCCGCCTGCGGCGCGTAACCAAGCAGTGGTGGGAACTCGAGGTACCCACCTCCGCCGGCCGCTGGGAGCAGGTCGGCCTCCGCGCCAACCGCATGGAAATCTTCAGTGCCCTGCTCACCGACTACCCTTGGCTACTCGCTCCCCGCGAGTGAAACTCGGAGCGAACTTCCGATCCGCGGTACTAGTCCGGGCCCGCTAGCAGCCCGTTGAAATACCCCGGTAGGGGATCGACACGGTGGATCGCTCCGAATAGTGTCGGGGCATGTCGATGGGACGGCGAAGGCCGAAGCAACGATCGCTGTTCGTAGAGACCGAGAGGATGGCCGGGGCGCCTCGGCACCGGTTCTACGACGCGCTCAACCAGGTCCTGGACGAAGCAGGATTCGATGCGCACGTGGAGACGCTGTGCGAGCTGGCGTTCGAGCCGAGGAGCCAGGGCGGTCGGCCGTCGTTGGCGCCAGGCGTGTACTTCCGCATGTTGTTGCTGGGGTACTTCGAGGGGATCGAGTCGGAGCGCGGGATCTGCTGGCGATGCGAGGACTCGCTCTCGCTGAAGCGCTTCCTGGGATTCGAGCCGCACGAGTCGACGCCCGACCACTCAACGTTGTCACGCATGCGCACGCGACTGCCCGAGTCGACGTACGTGGAGGTCTTCCGCTTCGTGATGCGTGTGCTCAACGAGCGCGGTCTGCTGCGCGGCCAGGTGGCTGGGGTGGATGCGACCTACCTTCGCGCCGATGCGTCGATGAAGACCATCGTGCGGAAGGGCAGCGGCGAGGGCTACAAGGGCTACCTGCGCAGGCTCGCCAAGGAGTCCGGCATCGAGAACCCGACCGAAGAGGAGCTGCGCCGCTTCGACCGAAACCGCGAAGGCAAGAAGACGTCGAATGAAGAGTGGGCAAGCCCCACCGACTCGGACGCTGAGATCGTGCGCTTGAAGGATGGGCGAACGCGACTCGGCTACAAGGCCGAGCACGTGGTCGACATGGAGACCGGAGCGCTCCTCGCCGTGGACGTGATGGCCGCCACGACGAGCGACCCCTCGTCCATCGAGACGAGCCTCAAGCTCGCCGAGCAGAATCTCGAGCGCACCATCGCTCGCGACGACGATGACGACGACAGCGACGAACCACCTTCCAGCAAGTCATCCGGGAGCATCCGCGAGGTCGTCGCCGACAAGGGCTACCACAAGGCGAGCACGATTCGGAGCCTCGAGGAGAAGCGCATCCGGACCTACATTCCCGAGCGGCTTCAGCACGGCAAGCGTCGCTGGCAGAAGCATGGTGGACGCAAGACGGCAGAGGCCGTGTACCGCAATCGAGAACGCGTGAAGCGCCCGAAGGGCAAAGAGCTACAACGCCGTCGCGGTGAACTCATCGAGCGCTCCTTCGCGCACATCTGCGAGACCGGCGACCATCGACGCACGCGGCTCCGAGGCGAAGACAACGTCCGCAAGCGCTACCTCATCCAGTGCGCGGGCTTCAACCTCAGCATCCTGATGCGCGAGCTCCTCGGAGCAGGCACCCCTCGCCAGGTCGTGGACCTGGCGAAGGCCCTATGGGGCGCAGCAGCCACTCTCGCGGATCACGTCGTGTGTGCGCTGGTGGCTCTCATGGCTGCTGTGGTTGCGACCAGCGCCGCCATGATCCGTCACGGCCGCTCCTATCTGCCGCCCTCGCTCACGCCACCCGACAGCCCTGGCTCGCTTCTGGGTTTTTCAACGGGCTGCTAGGGGCTGGACTTCCGCTCCTGCCGAGGCCCGGGATGCTGCCCCGGATTTTAACCGTCTTAACCCGGGGTGCCAATTGCCCTTGTTTTTGTGGCACTTTCGTGCCGGCCGCCTTCGCGCTCGCGAGAGCGAACTTGTGACGCGTCGACAGGCGTGGTCCTCGACGGCGACGGCGACGAACTGCGCTTGCGACTGCTCGGCTGAAAGCGGAGCGTCCCGAGGTCGGTCACGACTGGCGGGAGGGCCCCACGTCGCCGTCGCCGTCGCCGTCGAACGACAACGACAACGACAACGACAACGACAACGACAAGCGCGCCGATGAAAGGGGGAACGGCCCGTGCCGGCAACGTGGCCCCTTGCGACGCGCCACGCCGTGCCCTATTCCAGGCGCTTCCCGGACTCGCCATGACCCTGCCGCTCAGCCCCGACACCCGCGCGCTCGCCACGCCGCCCAGCAGCACCCCCGCCGTGAGCCCTGCGCCGGCCCTCGACGCGGGCAGCGTGGAGACGCCCTACCGCACGCAGCGCCGCTTCGACCGCGCGGCGCGGCTGTTCAGCGAGCCGGGCCTCGAGGCGCTCATGAACGCGCGCGTGCTGGTGGTGGGCTGCGGCGGCGTGGGCTCGTTCGCGGCCGAGGCGCTGGCGCGCAGCGGCGTGGGCCAGCTGGTGCTCATCGACTTCGACAAGGTGTGCATCACCAACAGCAACCGCCAGCTGCACGCCATGAAGGGCACCATCGGCAAGCTGAAGGTGGAGGTCATGGCCGAGCGCCTGCGCCTGGTGCATCCCACGGCCGAGGTGGTCGCCGAGCCACACTTCTACAACGCCGAGAACGCTGACGCGCTGCTCAGCGGGCAGATCGACTTCGTGGTGGACTGCATCGACAACATGACGGCCAAGGCGCACCTGGTGGCCACCTGCCTCGCGCGTGGCATCCCGGTGGTGTCGTCCATGGGGGCGGCGGCGCGCCTCGACCCCACGCAGATCCGCGTGGGCGATCTGTGCGAGACCGAGATCGACCCCTTCGCGAAGGCGTTCCGCAAGCTGCTCCGCAAGCACCACGACATCGACGTGCAGCGCGGCGTCCCAATCGGAGTGCGCGCGGTCTACAGCGTGGAGGTGCCGCGCGAGCCCGCACCGCTGGCCTATGACGAGGGCCAGGGTTTCGTCTGTGTGTGCCCCGGCGGGAAGAACGGCCTCAACGACTGCGACAAGAAGAACCGCATCGATGGGAGCGCCGCGTTCGTGACCGGCGCCTTCGGCCTCGCCGCCGCCAGCGTGGTGGTCCGCGCGCTGGTCGAGGGCCGTCCTGCCGCGGCCTGCTAGGGTGCGGCTGCATGCCTGACACCGAGCTCCCCCCGGCACCTTCCCGGGCCCCCCTCTACGCCGTGATGCCCCCCGAGGGACAGGTCACCATCGAGAGCCTGCTCGACGGGTTCCTGGCCTACTGCGCGCAGCGTGGGCTGTCGCTCTACCCCGCGCAGGAGGAGGCCATCCTCGAGCTCTTCGACGGCAAGAGCGTCATCCTCAACACGCCCACCGGGTCGGGCAAGTCGCTGGTCGCGCTGGCCGCGCACTGGAAGGCCGTGGCCGACGGTGGCCGCTCGTTCTACACGGCCCCCATCAAGGCGCTGGTCAGCGAGAAGTTCTTCGAGCTGTGCGAGGCGTTCGGGCCCGAGAACGTGGGCATGATGACCGGCGACGCCAGCATCAACCGGGACGCATCGGTCATCTGCTGCACGGCGGAGATCCTCTCGAACCTGGCGCTGCGGGAGGGTGACCAGGCCGACCTCGACATGGTGGTGATCGACGAGTTCCACTTCTACTCGGAGCGCGACCGCGGCGTCGCCTGGCAGGTGCCGTTGCTCACGCTGCCGCAGGCGCGCTTCCTGCTCATGAGCGCCACGCTGGGCGACACCGCGCGCTTCGAGGAGTCCATCGCCGAGCTGACGGGAGCGCCCGTGGCGCTCGTGAAGACCATGGATCGCCCGGTGCCGCTCGACTGGGAGTACTCCGAGAAGCCGCTGCACGAGACCCTGCTGGCCCAGCTCGAGTCCAAGAAGACACCCATCTACGTGGTGCACTTCGCGCAGCGCGCTGCCTCCGAGCACGCGCAAGACCTGATGAGCATCGACTTCCTCTCGAAGGACGACAAGGCCGCCATCAAGCAGGAGCTCACCGGCTTCCGCTGGGACACGCCCTTCGGCGCGGAGTTGCGCCGCTTCGTGCACCACGGCGTGGGCGTGCACCACGCGGGCATGCTGCCCAAGTACCGGCGCGTGGTGGAGCGGCTCGCCGGCAAGGGGCTGCTCAAGATCATCTGCGGCACGGACACCCTCGGCGTGGGCGTGAACATTCCGCTGCGCACGGTGGTGTTCACCAAGCTCTGCAAGTACGACGGCGACAAGACCAAGATCCTGACGGTGCGCGACTTCCACCAGATCGCGGGGCGCGCCGGCCGAAAGGGCTTCGACACGCAGGGCACCGTCATCGTGCAGGCGCCGGAGCACGTCATCGAGAACAAGATTGCCCAGCAGAAGGCCACCGGCGACGCGAAGAAGCTGCGCAAGTGGAAGCCCAGCAAGCCGCCCGAGCGGGGCTATGCGCACTGGGACGAGCAGACCTTCCAGAAGCTGCGCGACGGCGAGCCCGAGCGCCTCGTGTCGCGCTTCGCGGTCTCGCACGGGATGATGCTCAACGTCTTCACGCGCCCGGACGGCTGCACCGCCATGAAGCGGCTCATCCGCGCGAGCCACGACGCCCCGGTGCGGCAGCGTCAGCACGGGCGCCACGCGCTCGCCATCCTGCGCTCGCTGATCAAGGCCGACATCGTGGCGCTGCGCCGCGGCGGGGTGGACCTCAACGCCGACCTGCAGACCGACTTCTCGCTCAACCAGGCGCTCTCGCTCTACGTGGTGGCGGCCGTGGAGGCGCTCGATCGCGAGAACGGGGACTACGCGCTCAACTTGGTGTCGCTGGTGGAGGCCACGCTCGAGGACCCGAGCGCCGTGCTCTTCAAGCAGGTGGACACGCTCAAGGGGCGCGCGGTGGCGTCGCTCAAATCGCAGGGCGTGGAGTACGACGAACGCATGGCCGAGCTCGAGAAGATCGAGGCGCCCAAGCCTAACGCCGAGTTCATGCTGGGCACGTTCCGCATGTTCGCCGAGCACCACCCGTGGGTGGGCAGCGACTCGCTGCGCCTCAAGTCGGTGGCGCGCGACATGTTCGAGCAAGGCGAGACCTTCAACGGCTACGTGCGCACCTATGGCCTGGCGCGCGCCGAGGGTGTGCTGCTGCGTTACCTCTCGGACGTCTACAAGGCGCTCATCCAGACCATCCCGGAGGACGCGAAGACCAACGAGCTCGACGACATCATCGAGTGGCTGGGGGTGGTCATCCGCTCGGTGGACGGCAGCCTCTTGGCCGAGTGGGAGCGCATGAAGCGCGGCGAGCTGCTGGACGAGCGCGCCGAAGAAGAGGCGCTGCTGGACGCCGAGCGCAAGGGCGTGGACGTCACCGCCAACCGCAAGGCGTTCCGCGTATTGGTGCGCAACGCGACCTTCCGTCTCGTGCGGGCGCTGGCGCAGCGCGAGGAGCGCTTCTTCCTGGACATGGTGCAGACCGAGCCGGGGCAGCCACCCCTGCGCGTGGAAGAGCTGGTGGCCCTCATGGACCCCTATTGGGCGGAGTACGACGAGCTGCGCATCGACGCCGAGGCGCGTGGGCCACAGCACTTCCAGCTGGAAGAAAACAGTGGCAACCGATGGCTGGTGAATCAGTCGCTGCTGGATCCCGAGGAACACCTCGAGTGGCGCCTGCGCCTGGCGGTCGACCTACCGGCTTCTCGCGATGAAGGTGGGGTGGTGCTGCGCTGGGTCGGTATCGACCGCCCCGAGATTCCCGCTACTGCGCAGTAATGGTGCACCTGAACAATTGTCAGATGCGAAAAAGATGGAATTCCGGCCAAGGTTTGGTAAGTCTCGTTACGCTGATGTAGAAAAATGACGTTGAGCGATTTGACGTAGTCCATGAAAGGGGCTGTACTGTCGCTCAAAGAAGGGGAACCACGACATGGAAGTGAACGCTATGCAATCGAACCAGCTCATCGAGGTCACCGAGCAGCTCACGCAGCTCGACCCTGTGCGCACCTATCCGCATCGCGCCGGAGAGACGCTGGCTGGGCTCGTGCGTGCCACTGGCTTCCGTGTGGAGCGCGTCGACGGCGAGACCGTGACCAGCGAGCCCGCACCACGGGGTGAGCCTTCGCTGTCGCTCCCGCTGCGCAACGGGCGCGAGGTCATCGGCACCCTGCACCTCTACGGACACGGTGCTTTCGGTGAAGAAGAGGTTCGCCTCACCCGGTGGGGTGCACGCATGATCGCCCGCGGCATCGCGTACTGCGCGCGCCTCACCTCCGAGGGTGGGCGTCGCTCCGGCGAGGCCGTGGAAGCCACTCTCAAGCGTGCTCCGCTCACGCCACGCGAGCGTGATGTCGTGTCGCTCCTCGTGGCCGGCTCCAGCACGCGCGACATCGCCTCGCGCACCGGGTTGACGGTCTCCACGGTCAACACGTACCTGAAGCGCATCTTCTCGAAGCTGGGCGTCCACTCGCGGGTGGAGCTCGTGGCGCGCATGGCCGGCACCGACGGCCTCGGCTCCACGGACGGCCGCGTGGCCTACGACGACGACGGCGACCTCGCGCAGGCCTGAGGCCTCACGAGGGGAGAGAGGTCGGCTCGGCGCGCGGGAACGTGACCGTGAAGCGGGTCTCGTCGTTGCGGCTCGCCACCTCGATGCGGCCGCCCATGCTGGCGACCAGGTGCTTCACGATGGCGAGGCCGAGGCCGGTGCCGCCGATCTCGCGGCTGCGCCCCGCGTCCACGCGGTAGAAGCGCTCGAAGACACGAGCCACGTGCTTGCTGGGGATGCCGGGCCCGCTGTTGAAGACCGACAGGCTCACGTGCGTGGGGGTGGTCTCCGCACGCAGCCACACGCGCCCGCCCTGCGGCGTGTACTTGATGGCGTTGTCCACCAGGTTGATGAGCACCTGGTCGATGCCGCGCGGGTTGGCCAGCACGTCGGGGAGGCCTTCGAGCTCGGCCGTCACCGTGATCTCCTTCGAGTCGGCCATGCCCGAGAGCCCCTCCACCACCTCGAGCGCGGCGGCACCCAGCGACACGGGCAGCGTCTCGATCTCGGAGCGCTCGGACTCGGCCCGGCTGAGCGTGACCATGTCGTCCACCAGCGCCTCGAGGCGCCCTGCGTGGCGCAGGATGACGTCCAGGAAGCGCGCCGCCATCTTGGGGTCCTTGGCTGCGCCGCCGGCCAGCGTCTCGGCGTAGCCGCGGATGGCCGTCACGGGGGTGCGCAGCTCGTGGCTGGCGTTGGCGATGAAGTCGCGCCGCACGCGGTCCGCGGCCACGTGCTTGGTGACATCGTGGATCACGCCGATGGCGCCGCCGCCGTGCTCGAGCGGGGCCACCTGCGCCACGAAGTGCCGGGGCTGGGAGTCCACCATGTAGTCGAAGGCCACCTCGCGGGCCCCTTGGCGAACGTCGTCGTCGATGGCGTCCATCACGGCCTCGTGCAGGTCCACGTCGCGGATCACCTCGATGATGGTGCGCCCCAGCGGCTCGAGCTCGACCAGCGCGTCCAGCGCGTCGTTGGTCAGGTCGATCATGCCCTGGTCGTCGGTGACGAACACGCCCTCCGCCATGGAGTCCAGCATGGTGGTGAGGCGGTCCTCCTGCGTCCGCAGCGTGGCCTGTCGCTCTTCCAGCTGCTCCGCCAGGCGGTCGAGCGCGCGCCCGATGTCGCCCAGTTCGTCACGGCGGTCGCTGCGCGTGCGCGCGGTGAGGTTTCCGGCGGCCAGCGAGTCGGCCACCTTGGTGAGGTCGCGCGCGGGCTGGACCAGCGTGCGGGTGAGGCCCCAGGTGAGCAGCACGCCCACCACCATGGCCACCAGCCCGCCGGCCATGAGCAGCGCGCGCACGCTGCGGTGCACCGCCTGGCGCATGCGCGTGACGTCGCGCACCTCGATCACGCGACCATCTGCGAGTGTCCGGGTGAGCACACCCACGGTCTCCCCACGGGGGCTGCGCTCGGTCCGGAACCGGTCTCCGGGCGGTGCGTCGGGGGTGGGCGTCAGCTCGCGGATGCGGGACCCGTGCGTGCTCCCCACGCGCTCGCGCTCGGCCAGGCGGTCGGCCTCGGGCCGCGCCGTCCTGCCCGCGTAGTCGTCGAGGGCGAGGCGCAGGGCGGCGCGCTGGCCCTCCTCCGCCTGCTCGTCCACGATCTGGTCCTCCAGGATCCACAGCGTGAGGACGAGCAGCGCCATGGCGGTGAACGTCGCGAACATCACGCTGCGTCGTAGACCGCTGGGTGGCTCCATGTCTCTCCGCTCAGCCGTCGACGCGCGTCATGCGGTAGCCCACGCCGCGCACGGTCTCGATGTACTTGCTGCCGGCGCCCAGCTTCTCGCGCAGGCGCTTCACGTGCGTGTCCACCGTGCGGGTCTCCACACCGGTGGTGTAGTTCCAGACCCGCTCGAGGAGGGCGTCACGCGACTGCACGCGGCCCATCCGCGACGCCAGGTCCAGCAGCAGCTTGAACTCGAGGGCCGTGAGCGCGACCTCCTGGCCCTCCACGCGCACCGAGTGGCGCGGCACGTCGATGACCAGGCTGCCCACCTCGATGGCCTCGGGGGCCTCGGCCTCCATGTCGTTGCGCACCGCCCGCCGCAGGATGGCGTCCACCCGCAGCACCAGCTCGCGCGGCGAGAAGGGCTTCACCACGTAGTCGTCGGCGCCCACCTCGAAGCCCACCACGCGGTCCACCTCTTCGCCCTTGGCGGTGAGCATGAGCACCGGCACACTGCGCGTGGACTCCTGGCGCCGCAGCCGGCGACACACCTCGGTGCCCGAGAGGTCGGGGAGCATCAGGTCCAGCAGGATGAGGTCCGGGCGCCGCCGCTGGGCCTCGGTCAGCGCCGAGGTGCCGTTGCCCACCACCACCACGTCGTGCCCCGCGTCACGCAGGTGATACGCGACGAGGTCGGCGAGGTCGGGCTCGTCATCGACCACCAGGATGCGTGCGCTCTGTACGTTGTCGGTGCTCATGGCGCGTAGATTGGGCAGCAGTCGTGACAGGAGCGTGACATGCGCGTGGCTTTCTGCCATCAGTGTTCCGGGGCGTCGCGCTCCTCGTCGATCGCCCCACCCGGGTCGGTGGCCCAGCGGGTGAACGGGCGGAACCAACGCCCGACCGTGCGGCCCAGGTCGTCGAACGCCAGGTACAGGCACGGAATCAGCACCAGCGTCAGGACGGTGGCGAACGAGAGCCCCCAGCAGATGGCGTTGGCCATGGGCGACAGCAAGGGCGAGGCGGCCCCGCTCATGGCCAGCGGGAGCAGGCCGGCCACCGTGGTGATGGTGGTCAGGAAGATGGGCCGCAGGCGCAGGATGGCCGACTCCACCACCGCGTCGTGGAGCGGTCCGCCGGCTCGCCTTCGCTCGTTGATGAAGTCCACCATCACCAGTGAGTCGTTGACCACCATACCGGCCAAGCCCACCACGCCCACCAGGGCGATCATGCCGATGGGGGAGTTGGTGACGAAGAAGCCGATGGTCACCCCGATGAACGACAGCGGGATGGCCGACATGACGATCATCGGCTGGCTGAAGCTCTGGAACTGCGTGGCGAGGATCGTGTAGACGAGCAAGAGGGCGATCACGAACGCCCCCATCAACGAGTCGATGGACTCTGCGGTCTCCTCGTACTGGCCGCCGTACTCGATCTGCACGTCGGGGTTGCCCGCGATCAGCGGCGCGAGGCGCGTCTGGAGCGCGGCGTTGACGTCTTGGGAGGACGTGGCCGTCTCGTCGATCTGCGCGTAGGTCGCCACCATGCGCTGCTGGTCGTGGCGCTGGATGAACTGGGGGCCGCGCGCCTCGCGCACCTCGGCCAGCTCCCGCAGCGCCACCAGCGAGCCCGTGGGTGTGGGCACCTCCAGCGTCTCGATGCGCGAGGGGTCGCGGCGCACCGACTCGTCGAGGCGCACGAAGACGTCGACCTCGTCGCGGCCATCACGCGCGGTGGCCACGGCGGTCGAGCCGAAGGCGCGCGCCAACCAGCCCGTGATCATGGGCGCCGTGAGCATGTGAAGGGCGGCGCGGTCCTCGTCCACCACCACCTGCAGCTCGGGGCGCCCCAGGTCCCAGTTGTCTTGCATGGTGGTGACGCCGGGAATCTGCCGGAGCTCCACCTGCACGGCCTCGTTCAGTTCCACCAGCTGGTCGAGGTCCTCGCCGAAGACGCGCACGGCCACGGGGGCCCCGCGCGGCGGGCCCGGCCGGTGCTCCACGATCTCCATGCTGGAGGGCCCCACCAGGTCGTCGAAGAGCCGGTTGGCGCGGCCCATGAGCTCGCGTCCCGCCAGCATCCCGGAGCGCTGCTCGGCCGGCTTCATGTACGTGGTCACCATGCCCACGTTGTCACCGTTCACCGCGCCCATGGCGTTGCGGGTGATGCCGCGAACGGCCACGGTGGCCTCGACGTCCGGGCTCTCGAGGGCCAGCAGGCGCCGCTCGATCTCCTGGATCACGGCGTCGGTCTGCTCGCGCGTGGCCGAGGTGGGCAGCTCCACGCGCACGTCGAACATGTCCACGTCCCCGTCCGTGAAGAGCACCACGTCCTTGGTCTTCACGGCCCACATCACCAGCCCGACGGCCAAGCCGTAGGCCACGATGATCACGGTCCACCGGAAGCGCAGCGCGCCCTCGAGGCTGGCGCGATACGCGGCGGTGACCCGCCGGCCCGCGCGCTCCCAGCGCGTCTCGGGCCGCTGCACGTTGGCGACCTCCGGCTTCTTGATCGGCAGGCTCGCGAAGTCGGCCATGTGGCTGGGCAGCGCCAGCAGGGCCTCCACCAACGACGCGACCAGCGCCAGGATCACCACCTTCGGGATGATGGAGAAGAACTCGCCCAGCACGCCGGTCATCATGAGCAGCGGCAGGAACGCCGCGCAGGTGGTCGCGGTGGACGCGATGACCGGCCACATGACCTCCTCGGTCCCGAGGATGGCGGCCTGCCGCCGCGGCATGCCCTCCTCCATGTGCCGATAAATGTTCTCGATGATGATGATCGCGTCATCGACCACTACACCCAGGCAGAGGATGAGCGCCAGCAGCGAGATGACGTTGATGGTGATGCCCATCATCTGCATGCCGATCAGCGCGCCCGCGAGCGCCACCGGGATGCCGAGCGCCGCCATGGCCGCATTGCGGAAGCCCACGAAATACCAGAGCAGGCCGATGACCAGCAGGAGCCCCGTGGCGGCGTTGCTGTAGAGGGTCTCGAGCGAGCGCCGCACCTCGGGCGCGGCGTCTCCGAAGACCTCGATGGTCACCCCTTCCGGCAGACCGGCGCGCTGCTCGTCCAGCAGGGCGCGCACGTTCTCGCTGATCTCGAGGCTGTCCGACACGGCGTCCTTGCGCAGCATCAGCACCGTGGCCGGCTCGCCGTTGACGCGCCCGCTGATGCGGGGGTCCGCGAAGCCCTCCGTGATGTCGGCCACGTCGCCCACGTGCACGGCACCGCCCACCGGGTCGGGGCGCACCACCACGTTCGCGATCTCCGCGGCGGTGGCGGCGCGCGTCATGCCGCGGACCAGGCGTGTGTCCGTGGGGCTCTCGATGGTGCCCGCCGGGATGTTGAAGGCGCGGGTGCCCAGCGCGTCGGCCACGGCCGTGATGGGCACGCCGTAGGCCGAGGTGCGGTCCGGATCGACCTCCACGCGCACCTCGCGCTCGCGCACGCCGAACTCACCCACCTCGGCGATGCCCTCGATCTGCTCGAGGTCCTGCACCAGGTCGAGCGCCACCTCGCGCAGCACGCGCTCGGGCACGTCTCCGCGGATGGCCAGCGCCAGCGTGGGCACCGTGACCTTGAACTCGCGGACGATGGGCTCCTCGGCCAGGTCCGGCAGCTCCACGCGGCCGGTCTGGTTGCTGACCTCGATGACCGCGCGGCCCACGTCTTCCACCGTGGGCTCGAACTGGATGAAGATGGACGAGAGCCCCTCGCGCGAGGTCGAGAACATCTGGTCGATGTTGTCCACGCCGCCGGCCGCGGTCTCGAGCGGGACGGTGACCAGCTGCTCCACCTCTTCGGCCGACGCACCGGGCACGAGGGTGATGACCTGACACCAGCCCGTGGGCACGGCCGGGATGGACTCCCGGGTCATGTCCTTGAGCACCATCCCGCCCATGATCAGGCTGAAGATGGAGAGCAGGTTGACCAGGACGGGCTGCTTGACCGAGAAGCTGGCGATGCTCACGGTGGGGCGGGCTCCGCCTCGCGGGGCCGCTCGACCGTGGCAGCCGCGCCGTTTGCCTGTGCCTCGGGCACCACGTTGACGGCGCCGTCCGGGACCACGCGCTCGAGCCCGGCCACGATGATGTCCTGCCCCACGGTCACGCCGCTGTTGAGGATGGCGCGGCCGTCTTGGCGTGAGACCACGACCACGGCGCGACGGCGCGCGACGCCATTCTCCACCTGATAGACGTGCTCGCGCCCGAAGCGCTCGAACAGCGCGGCGGTGGGCACCGCGAGTCCAGGCGTTTCGGGCCCCGTGGTCACGGCCACACGCGCCATCAACCCGGGTCGCAGCCTGCCTTCGGGGTCCAGGATCTCCACGTCCACCGGTAGGCGCCGCGTGCGCGAGTCCACCACCTCGGACACGCGCAGCACGCGCCCGGTGAAGACCTCGTCGCCGCGCGCGAAGACCGTCACGGACGCCGCAGCCCCGGCCTGCACGTCGAGGGCGTCGCGCGGGTCCAGTAGCACGCGCGCCTCGAGCCGCTCCGTGTCCACCAGCATGAACATGGGCGCGCCCGGAGCCACGAACTCACCCTGCTCCACCACCCGCTCGACGATGGTGCCCGCGAAGGGCGCGCGCAGCACCGCCTCGGTGAGCCCGCGGCTCGTCAGCCTGCGCTGCGCCTGGGCCTGCTGCACCACGGCCTCGGCGAGACGCACCGCGTCGCGCGCCCGGTCCAGCTGCTGGGTGGCCACGCTGCCCTGTGCCGCGAGGCGCTCGGCCAGGTCGCGCTCACGGGTGGCCTGGGCCAGGTTCGCCTCGGCCTGGGCAATGCCCGCGTCCGCTGCGCCCACCGCCGCCGCCGTGCGACCAGTGTCGAGACGCGCGAGCACGTCGTTCAGCCCCACGCGCTGGCCGCGCTCCACCAGCAGCGCGACCACGCGCCCGGGCACCTCGGCGCGCAGCGTGGCCGTCCGCTGGCCGCGGATCTCGGCGGTGCCGGCGCTCGAGGGCGTCTGCATCACGCTCTCCACGCGGCCCACGCGGACGGGCGGGGGGGGTGGGGTTGCCGCGGGGGGAGCCTCTTCGGTGCAACCCACCACGCCGAGCATGCCCAAGAGGACGGCAGCGCGCGCTGTGAGTGAGGCCCGGGGGGGGAGAAAGGCACACATCGCCGCACAGCCTGAGACTGATAGGACTACAATGCAATCCTCCTCGCACCTGCTACAGCAAACCGACCGATGCCCCACGATATCCAGCACGCCATGCGGGTCGCCCAGGCCGCCGCCCTCGACGTGGGTCCCTACTTGCTCGAGGGCTTCCGCGCCGACACCCAGGTGCGCCTCAAGGGGCCCATCGACCTGGTCACCGAGTACGACATCGAGGCAGAGCGGCGCTTGCGGGAGGCGCTCTCTAGCGCGCTGCCGTACCGCATCGTGGGCGAGGAGGCCGGCGCGAGCGGGGACGCCAGCGGGGGCGCCGTCTGGTACGTGGACCCCATCGACGGCACCACGAACTTCGCGCACGGGCACCCCTTCTTCTGCATCAGCCTCGGCCTCTTCAGCGAAGCAGGCGAGGGGTTGGTGGGCGTCGTGCACGCGCCGGCGCTGGGTGTCACCTGGGTGGGTGGTCGGGGCCACGGCGTCACCCGCAACGGCGTGGCCGTGCGTGTGTCTACGCGGGACACGCTGGACACCGCGCTGTGCGCCACGGGCTTCCCCTATGACCGCCGCGAGAACGACGACGACAACCTGCGCGAGGTGCGGGCCGTGCTGAAGCGGGTACGCGGCATCCGGCGATGCGGCTCGGCGGCCTTGGACCTGGCGCTGGTGGCGGACGGCACCTACGACGCTTACTGGGAGCAGCGGCTCGGCGTGTGGGACATGGCGGCCGGCGCGGTGCTGGTGGAGGCGGCGGGGGGGCGCCTGAGCGACTACGACGGTGGTCCTGCCGACGTCCGCAAGGGGCGTGTGGTGGCCAGCAATGGTCTGGTGCACGACCCCCTCGTCGAGCTCCTCACGGCGGCGCGCGCTCCGCTCGGCTGAGGCCCTGCGGCCGCGCGGCTTCGCGAACGCGTGCTTCTTCGCTACCCTCGCGCTCGTGCAGCCGCCCTTCCCACCGCCTCCCCCCTCGCCGCATGGCCCCGGCCCGTCACCGCAGCAGGGCGTCCCGCGGCCGCCGCCCGGTTCGGGTGGCCTGGCCAACAACAAGATGATGGTGGGCGCCGTCGCGGGGTGCGGCTGCCTGGGCCTGCTGATGGTCGCGGGCGTGATGATCACCATGGTCCTCATGCGGCGCCCGACGGCCCAGGACCCATCGCTGACCACGGGTCCTGGTGGCGCGCCGCTGGCGGGGACCACGCCACCCACGCCGCCGCCCACGGCGCCGGGTACGACAGCTCCCGCGGGCGACACCCAGCAGGTGGCCGCCCAGTACCTCATCGCCCTCGGCGAGAGCACGCTGGCTGCAGCACGCGGCGAGTACGGGGACGAGCGCTTCGGGTCGCCGCACGGGTCCGCCATTCCGAACGTGGTCGCGCTCGGCGCTGCGCCCGCGGTCCAGCTCGTGGTCGTCCGCCTCGGTGGCAGCGCCGGCAGCCAGCACGTGCGCACGTCGCTGGTGGCCTTCCCAGACGGACGCTTGCGCGCCGCCGAGGCCAAGCTGGGCGGACGTCCGTCGGGCGTCGCGTTCGAGGCCGGTGTGGGCCCCGAGCTGTTCGCGCTGATCACGAGCATCGGCGACGGCCTCCTGCAGCGCGGGCAGTGTCCCACGCTGCTGGCCATGCCGGAGCTCACGGGGCTGCCTCAGCCGCTGATCGCCGACCTGACGCGCGAGCTCGGCGAGTCCCGCAGCGAGTGCCAGGGGCTGCGGCCGTGGCCCGGCTTCCAGGACGCCTGGTCGCCCCGCGTGGACGGCATGCTGGTGATCGCGGAGGGCCCGAGCGGCCCGGTGTTGGTGGAGGCCGACCTGCGCCCCGTGCGCGGCATCCTGACGCCGTCGCACATCCGCGAGCCGCGCGCACGCTAGGCCGTCCTGCATTGCGCGCTGACCTTGTCCACAGGGGGATCCGCGTTTTTTGCGGCCACTTTTTTGACCCTCTCCGCAGGTGTCGCCGATGGTACCGGCGATGTCGATGGAGCGAACCGAGCTAAGAGGCGCCCTTCTTTCCGGGATGTACCGGGTCGGCGGATGCATTGGTGTGGGCGGGACGGGCATCGTCTTCGAAGCCCGGCGTGAGCGCGATGGCGCCATGCTGGTGGTGAAGACGCTGCGCCCGAAGTTCGCACACAACCCGGATCTCGTGACGCGACTCAAGCGCGAAGCCGAGGTGGCTCAGACGGTCTTTCACCCCGGCATCGTCCCGGTTCTGGATCACGGCCTGCTCCAGGACGGCTCGCCCTTCCTGGTGCTCAAGCGCCTCTATGGCGAGAGCCTGTCGCGCCTCCAGCGTCGCCTCGGGCCCCTGCCCGTCAGCGAGACCGCCGTCATCACCATGCGCGTCGCCTCCATCCTGCACGCCGTCCACTTGGCGGGGTACGTGCACCGCGACGTGAAGCCCGAGCACATCGTCTTGGACCGCAACCGGCTCGGCGAGCTCGAGGTCGCGCTGCTGGACTTCGGTGTCTGTGCGGCCGGCACGGCGCCTCGTGACGAGCGTGAGCGTGAGCGCGGGCGCGTGTACGGCACGCCCACCTACGTGTCCCCCGAGCAGGCTTCCGGGAACCCCGACGTCGCCGCCGGCGCCGACCTCTACGGTCTGGGCGTGACCGTGTTCGAGCTGCTCACCGGCGAGGTGCCGTTCCGCGCGTCGGATGTCACCCAGCTGCTGCGCCGCATCATCAAGGAAGACGCGCCCCGCGTGTCGCTGCGGGCCCCCCACGCGGTGGGGGCCATGGACGACATCGTGGCGAAGCTGCTGCAGCGCGACCCGCAGCAACGCTTCCCGAGCGCGCGTGCCCTGGGCCGCGCTCTGACGCCGCTGGTGATCGACCGCGTGGCCGCCGAGCGCCGCCTGGCGAACGCGCTGCACGTTGGTGTGGCCACGCAGGATGGCAAGGTCACCCTGCAAGAGTCCGTCGCGGCCTGAGCGCGCCGCCAGCGCCGTGGCGCCTACGCAGGCGAGGTGGTCAGGAAGCGCTCGAACATGGCGTAGCCCTCCACCATCAGGCGCAGCGAGGTGGACTCGTTCTTCTGGTGCGCCTCGGCCGAGTTACCCGGACCGAAATTCACGCCGGGCACGCCCACGGCGTCGAAGCGCGCCACGTCGGTCCAGGCCTGCTTGGTCTTCACGGCCACCACGCCCGAGCGCCCCAGCTGCTGCACCAGGGGGTTGTTCGCGTGCGGGCGGCCGCTGGGCGAGAGGTCCGTGGGCGTGACCTCGCAGCGACCGGCGATCAGCTCGCGCAGCTCGGCGATGGCGTCTTCCGGCGTGCGACCCGGCGCGAAGCGGAAGTTCACGTTGATGGTCAGCTCGTCCGGCACGACGTTGCGGCCACGTCCGCCGCTCATCAACGTGGGCGTGATCACCTCGCGGAAGACGTGCCCGTCCAGGTCCACCACGCGCGGCTCGCGCGCCGCCAGGTCGGCCAGCACGGGGGCCGCCTTGTAGAAGGCGTTCTCGCCCTGCCAGGGGCGCGCGCTGTGCGCTGTGCGCCCGCGGAAGGTGAGCGTGGCGTGCACCGAGCCGAGGCAGCCCAGCTGCACCTCGTTGTCGCTGGGCTCGAGGCAGATGGCCAGGTCGAGGCCGTGCAGTTCCTGGAACGTCTCGAGGATGGGGCCGAGGCGGTTGTCCGCGAACGGGCCCTCCTCGCGCTCGTAGAAGATGAGCGTCAGCTCGTAGGGCAGGCTGGCGAGCGGCAGGCGCTCCAGGGCCTCGAGCATGATGGCCAGGCCCGATTTCATGTCCGCCGATCCGCAGCCGTAGATGCGGTCGCCCTCCACGCGCGGCTCGCCCTCGTGCACGGTGTCCACGGTGTCGAGGTGACCCACCAGGGCCACGCGCGGGCAGCCAGGGCGGCGGTTGGCCTTCACGATCAGGCTGTGGTGGAAGCGCGTCACCGCTTCGCGCGGGAGTGTCTTCAGCAGGCGCGCCTCCACGTGATCGCAGAGGGCCTCTTCGTGGCCAATCACGCTGGGGATGCGGCAGAGGTCGAGCAGGGTGTCGCGCAGGGCGTTCTCGAGGGACATCGCGGCGCACGGTAGCAGCGCGCGCGGGGGCGTGCAGCGCGAGCCGTCGGACCGCCGTCGCCGTCCGGGCGGAACGAACCCGCTTGACCCTCCCGCTTCCTGAGCGAAGCATCGCGGCTCGATGTCGGAAAAGCACTCCTCCTCCATCCGTGTGGCCCTGACCGCGCCCGTGCTCGTGGGCGCGCTCGGCTACTTCGTGGACATCTTCGACCTGCTCATCTTCCCGGTGACCAGCATGCCGAGCCTCACGGAGCTGGGCGTCACCGATGCACGTCAGATGCGCCACCTGCGGGAGGCCATCATGAACTGGCAGATGATCGGCATGCTGGTGGGCGGCATCTTCTGGGGCGTGTTGGGCGACAAGATCGGCCGGCGCAGCGTGCTGTTCGGGTCCATCTCGCTCTACTCGCTGGCCAACATCGCCAACGGCTTCGTGCAGGACGTCTCGACCTACCACTACATCCGCTTGATCGCGGGCTTCGGCTTGGCTGGCGAGCTTGGCGCTGCGATCACGTTGGTGAGCGAGACGCTGCCCAAGGAGGCGCGCGGCTACGGCACGGCCATCGTGGCCAGCGTGGGGGTGAGCGGCGCCATCTTCGCCGGGCTCATCGGGACGCACGTGTACTGGCGCACGGCCTACTTCATCGGCGGAGGCCTCGGCTTCGCGCTGCTGCTCCTGCGCGTGGGCTTCGGAGAGAGCACCATGTTCCAGCACACCAAGGAGGGCAGCGCGGTGCGGGGCAACTTCTTCGCGCTGCTCTGGCCCCGCGAGCGGCTCGGGCGCTACCTGAGCTGCATCCTCATCGGCGTCCCGCTCTGGTTCGGCGTGGGTATCCTCATCAACCTCTCGAGCGACCTGGCCGCCGAGCTCGGGGTGCAGGGCGCCGTCAAGCCCGCCACCGCGGTGGCCGTCTGTTATGCGGGCCTCACTCTCGGGGACTTCGCCTCGGGCGGTCTCAGCCAGGTGCTTCGCAGTCGACGGCGCGCGGTGGCGGTGTTCCTCGCCATGACGGCCACGTCCATCATCCTGTACTGCACGCTGCGCGGTCTCTCTGCGACCGGCTTCTACGTCATCTGTGGGTTGCTGGGCCTCTCGCTCGGCTACTGGGCCGTGTTCGTGACCATCGCCTCCGAGCAGTTCGGCACCAACTTGCGCGCCACGGCCACCACCACGGTGCCCAACTGGGTGCGCGGCGCGCTGGTCCCCATCACGTTCGCTTTCGAGGCGCTGCACGAGCGCGGGCTCACGCTGGTGCACAGCGCGCTCGTGCTGGGTCTCTCGCTGGTGGGGCTGGCCAGCGTCGCGCTCTACTTCTTGCCCGAGACGTTCGGCCGCGACCTCGACTTCGTGGAGTGACCGCGGCCCTCGCTGCTAGCCCGCGCGGTGCAGCTCGCGCAAGCGCGCGTGCGCCACGCGCCGGTGCTCGTGCTTGCGCAGGCCCTCCATGGACTGCGAGAAGTAGGCCGGCTGCGGGATGGTCAAGCGCTCGCCCAGGATGCGCTCGGCCAGCGGCGAGATCGCCAGCCCCAGGTCGCGGGCGATCTCGCATGCCACCAGCGCGCCCGACTCGGCCGCGCCCTCCATGAAGCCCTGCTTCTCGGTGGAGCCGTGCTCGCCGGCGAAGTGCATGTTGCGCACGCGCTTGCCCTCCTGGCCGAAGAAGTCGTACTGCCCTGGCTTGTAACAGACGAACGCGCCCAGCGCGTACGGCATGGTGGGCCACGACATGCGCACGGCGCTGCCCGCGATGTAGGTGGCCGCCGTGCCCGGGTAGAGCGTGTCGATGTGCTGCAGGATCGCCCGTGCGCGGTCCTCGGTCTCGCCCTCGATGTTGAGGAGCCCCGGCGCGCCGCCCGCGTAGACCGTGAGGATGCCGCTGTCGCCGGCCTGTCCGATGGAGGTCTCCCAGGTCTGCCCGAACCCGAGCTCGCTGGTGGAGCTGCCCATGGTGCCGTGCGTGGTGCGCCACACGCGGCTGTCGAAGCCCAGCATGATCTTCGAGCAGGTGCCGTAGCCGATCTCCGCGATCAGCCGCGACTTCCAGTCCGGCATCTCGAGCTGGAAGTCCACGGCGCGCAAGGTGGTGAGCGGGTTGGCCAGCACGAGGTGGTCGCACTCCACCGACACGCGCGTGCCCCCTTGGTCGAAGTGCGCCGTGAACGTGCCGTCCGACCGCTCTTCGACCGCCACCAGCACGTGCCCGAGGGCCACGCGCGCGGTCAGGCGCTCGTGGATGGCCTGGATGAACGTGTCGTTGCCCAGGTGAGTGTGATAGCGCTCGTCGGAGTCGCCGAAGATGCGGAAGTGATCCGTGCTGGCGTAGTCGATCAGGTAGTGCAGGTTGAGCGCGCTCTGGTCGTTGCACTCGAGCCCGTACTCGGCCGCGTAGGCGGTATCGAGCAGCGAGCGAACCAGCGTGTCGTCCACGTTGGTGGCCAGCCACTCCGACAGGGGCATGTGGTTGAGGCGCTCGTAGCGGTCGGCGTTGGCCTCCTCTTCGAGGCCCTCCATCTCGGCGGCCAGCTTCTGCGCCGTGGGCCGGAAGCGCTCGAACACCTCCTCGGTGGGCACGTGGCGGCCCTCGAAGTACCAGGTCTCGCCCTCGCGCAGCCCGGCCATGGCCTCGGAGCGGTCGTCGAGCGCGATGCTGAACTCCGCAGCCAGTGCGTGCATCACGCGGTCGCCCGTGTCGATCAGCTCGCCGCCCAGCTCACACACCTGGTCGTTGGGGAAGTGACCGCGCAGCGAGTGCATGCGCCCACCCACGCGCCGGGTCGCCTCGAAGACCTGCGGGCGCAGCCCGAGCGCCTCGAGCTGAAGCGCACAGTGCAGGCCGGCCATGCCTGCGCCCACCACCACGATGCGCGGGTCTCCTCCGCGCGGCAGCGTGGACCGGCCTCCGCAGCCCGCGAGCGCAGAGCCCGCGGCGAGGGTCCCGAGCGTGGCCATGGAGCCCTCGATGAAGCGCCTGCGGCTCATCGGCAGCGACGCCAGCGGGAGCTCGCGCGGGGCAGTCTGATCGCGCAGGCCGTGGGCCAGCGCAGCGCGTACGCGCATCATCAACTTCGAACGTGGCATCGGGCGTCTCCTGTCCTCGGTGAGTCGGCGGGTCGTCCCCAGGGGACGCGCCTCGTGCAGCGTACACGTGATCCCCACATTTCTTCCCTCCAATCACGTGCGCCCGCTCGGTCACGCGGGCAGGGGCAGCGGGCGGGGCGCCCGCAGCATGTAGTGCAGCGCGCCACGCAGGCGCGCCTTCGCGTCCACGTCCACCACCGCGCCATGCGCCATGACCAGCCGAGTGAAGTCGAGCGCGAGCACTTGCTCCAGGCTCGCGCGGGCGGCCTCGCGGTCCCGCGTCAGGAGGCGCAGCGCGCGGCTCTGCGCAAGGACGCGGTGCGCCCCGACCATGCGCAGGATCAGCCCCGTCAGCAGCCCCTCGGGCGCGAGCACGTGGAACACGAGGTCCGTCACCACCAGGGTGCGCGACGCCGCATGGAAGAAGACCGTCTCGCCCATCGCCGGGACGCCGTCGAGGAGGACGCCCTGCACCCCGCTCGGGAGATCCGCCGGCAGCACGCTGTGGGGCGGCACGGCGCGGCCGAGCCTCGCCAGCTTCGCGGGGAGGCCGCTCGGCAGGAGCACCCGTGCGGACGGCCAGCGCACGGCGGCCTCTCCCACGAACAGGTGGTGCAGGTTGCTGGGAGCGACGATGTGCGAGATGGGCCCCAGCGCGTCCACGCGCGCGGCGAGGGCGTCGTCGATCCGAAGCGGCGAGATCATCAGAAGGCTGCCGTCATCGAGGCGCAGTAGCGTGGTGCGCACAGGCAGGTAGAAGCCAGCGTGGATGCGCAGGGTGCTCTCGAGGGTGTGGACACCCTCCGCGAGGGTGACGAGCTGGGTCATGGTCTGCTCCGGAGTGGGAGCGGATAGTAAAGCGCCATTGACCATTGTCGTCAAGTGCAGTTGACGAAGAGTCGAAGCAACGTCATCGTCTGTGCATGAAGAAGCGTCGTGCATCGCGCGCTACCACGGGCAAAGGCCCACCCGTGGACCCCCAACAGTTCGCGCGCGAGCTCGAGGCTCAGAAGCGCGCCAGCACCGCCCAGCTCCTGATGCGCTGCGCGCGCCTCGTGAACGAGCGCGGGGTGGCTCGCGCGGCGCAGAAGTTCGGCATCCCCGTACGCGCCGCCCACATGGGCCTCTTCCCGCACCTCGATCTCGCGGGCACGCGCCAGACCGAGCTCGCGCGGCGCATGGGGGTCAGCAAGCAGGCGGTGAATCAGCTGGTCGCAGAGCTGGTGGGCTTCGGCGTGCTCGAGCAGGTGCCCGACCCTGCCGACGGGCGGGCGCTCCTGGTCCGCTTCACCCCGCGAGGGGCTCAGTCGCTGTTCGACGGCCTCACGGTGCTGAACGAGCTCGAGGTCGCCATGCGAGTCGCGCTGGGCGCCCCGCGCATGGACGCGCTGCACGACACCCTCACGCGGCTGAGCGACTGGCTGGACGATCCCGCCTGAGCCCCGTCACGGCGCGTAGTGATAGCCCATGTCGATCGCGTCGCTGTTCGCGCCATCGAGCACGCCATCCGCGCGCGTGGTGAGTGACGACCAGTCCGGGAAGTAGGCGTCCGGGTCCGTGCTGGTCATGCCAGCGTCCACGCATGCCGAGGTGACGGCGTCGCCGGCGCCGATGTGCTTCAGGAACAACTGTCCCGCGGGACCCGGCGAAAAGGGGTCGCCGAGCGCTGTGGTAGAGGAGTCCAGCAGGACGTTGCCCAGCCCGAACCCGGTCAGGTCGCGCGTGGAACAGGAGTGCGCCACGGAGCCGGGCAGGTTGCTGGCGCTGCTGTTCAGGTCGCCGGCCTGGTTGTTCCAGAAGACCACGTTCACCAGCGAGGTGTTGGCCGTCGCCCACAGCGCGCCCTCCGTAAACTCGCTCTCGGTGGAGGCGATGGTCACGTTCGTCACCGTGTACACGCCACTCCCGCTCAGCTGGATGGCGCCGCGGCGGCCGATGTTCCCGTCGAAGAGCAGGTTGCGCAGCGTGCCGCTGCCCCCGCCGTGCGTGTGCACGCCCCCGCCCCCATTGCCCACCATCTCGTTGGCCAGGAAGCGGCAGTCTTCGAGCGCGATCACGCTGTTGCTGCGGACGCCCGTCCCTTGGCCGCCGATGGTGCCGTTGGCTTCGAAGAGCGTGCCCTGGATGGTCAGGGTGCTTCCCGCGAGCCCCTCGGCCCCTGCGCCGCTCCACGCGATGTTCCGGAGGAAGACGCTGTCGGACACTTCCACCGCGCTGCCGGCGTGGGCGCTGAGGCCTGCGCCAGAAGCGTTCAAGACGGCGCCGATGTTGTCCCGCGCAGTCACCCGGTGGAGCACCACCTCGCTGGCCATCGCCGGCACCCGGATGCCGACACCGTCTTGAATGGCCGTCGTGTAGCCATCGGCGACCACGACACCGTCGAGTCGGGCCCCCGTGGCCATCAGCACGACGAGACTCGCGTTGTCCGTCCGGGTGGGCTGGTTGGGGGCGTTGCGCTCGGCTTGGACGGTGGCCACCGTCAGCGGCGCGTCGTCTCCGTTCGCGTCCCCGCTCAAGACGGACTCGCGCAGCACCGCGGGGCGCGCCGAGCGCTGGGCCTCCGTCCCGACGAACCCACCGTAGACCTCGAGGCTAGCCACCATCGCTAGCACCGTCGTGTTGGCCGCCGCGCGATAGGTGCCCTCCGCGATCCAGATCTCCTTCAACGGGCCGCCCGGGAGGTTGGCTTGCGCGGCGGTCACGGCAGGCTGGACACTCGTGAAGGCATCCGCCCACGAGGCGCCATCACCGGCACCCGTGGCACCCGCGCGCACGAACACCACGTTGCACGCGTCGCCCTCTCCGGTGGGAGGATCGTTGTCCTCCTGGCCCGGGTTGAAGATCGCAACGCAGTTGTCGGTGTCGGCGCAGATGCCGTCCATGTCGGCGTCGCCCGTGGAGTCATCTCCGACGCAGACGTCCAGATCGTTGCAGACGTCGTCCATGTCGGCGTCGCCAGCGGCGTCGTCGCCCGTACACACGTCGACATCGTTGCAGAACCCGTCGGTGTCGGAGTCGCCCGTGCCGTCGTTGCCGGTGCACGCGTCGACATCGTTGCAGACCCCATCCGAGTCACCGTCACCCGCGCTGTCGTTGCCGGTGCAAGCATCCGCCTCGTTGCAGACGCCGTCCATGTCGGTGTCTGGGCAGCCGCCCGCGTCCGTGCCCAGGTCGGTCACTTCGGCGTCGTCCGTGGCCCCGTCGGTGGCGCCTAGGTCGCTGGTATCGCTGTCCAGGGCGCCCAGATCGGCGACGCCCAGGTCCGCGTCGCCCGCGTCGGGCTCGCCGAGGTCCAGGCTGCCATCCATCGCTAGACCCGTATCGGCGACCCCACCGTCAGGCGACGCGGCGTCGCCGCCACAGCCAGCCGCAGCGACCACGGAGGCCAATAGGAGCAGCGCACGGACGAGGAACGAGGGCGAGGAAGCTGGATGGGTCATGGTGGACTCTTGCGGTGAAGCGGGTGGCTCTCTGTCGTCTTTGACGAAGTGTCATATTTGTGCACCGTCAGAGTTTCCTTGTCCAGCGAAAATGACCGTGAGTCCAAACGGCCGCTTTCGCCGTGCGAACTGGCCGCTTCGGAGCGCGCCTCGCGGCGCGCTTCGAGCCATGCTCCGTGACCATGGAACAGACCCTCGCCCTCAACCCCAGCACGGGCCTCCTCGGGGACGGCTACAAGCGGACCCTCGCGCTGCTGACTGCCCTGCTCACCCTCAGCTTTCCCGTCGCGTCCTGGGCCGTCTTCGGCGCTGGCGCAGACCGGCAGCAGACCGCGGCCGTGCTCTCGTGCATCTTCGTCTTCTGCATGGCGGGACTGGTGATCGCCCCGCACCTGCCGTTCGCGGCCCTGCGGGGCGAGTCCCGCTACCGGCGCCTCGAGCGCATGGTCTACATCTGGATCATCGTCTTCGTCGGAGTGGCCCTCACCTGGGAGATCCCGTGGGCCTTCCTGCACGAGCGCATCGCCGCCTCGCGCGACGAGCTGTGGGCATACACGTGGTGGGCCTACATCGACGGGGGCGATCTGCGCTACGTGAACCCCAGCTGGCTCGTCTTCTTCATCGAGAGCTGGGCCGACGCCAACGGCATCTTCAGCGCCATCGCGCTCTACGCGTGGTTCAAGTCCGGCAAGACCAACCCGCTGCCGGTCTACTACTTCATGTTCGCAGCGCCGCTGCACATCTACCCCACGGTGCTCTACTACGTGAGCGAGATCGCGACGGGGCTGCCCAACGTCGACACCAGCAACCCCATCAACCTCTATGTGAAGTTCGGGCTCGCCAACTGCTTCTGGGTCATCGTGCCGTTCTTCGTGTTCGCGTGGGGCATGCAGACCATCGAGCGAATTCACCGCGCTCGCTTCGAGGCCGAGACCGCGCGCGCATCACTTTGATGGAGCTTCCGTCACTTCGCGTGGAGCATGCGCCCACACGTGGGTGTTCCGCTCCACCCGGGGGGAACGCATGCATTGGCCCAGCGATTGCAGCGCAGGCCTGGGTTCACACCGAGGAATCCACATGCACAAGAAGAACGACGCAGACACCCGCAACGACGTGATGGAACTGATGGAGCGCCGCGAGCTGGCCGACGCGGTCCACAGCGAGCCGATGCACGCCACCTTGGGAGAGGACCCCGAGGTGGTCGCGAGCCTGCGTGAGCAGCTGGGTGATGCGGGCGAGAACGAGACGACCGACCGCGCACGCGCGCGCCTTGCTCGCAGCGTGAAGGCGTTGCGCAGCACCGTGAGCCACTCGGCGACGGAGCTGACTGCGGCGCTGCGCGGCACCGGAAACTGCGCCGTGGCGTGGCTGCGCGCGGAGGTTCGGAACATGCGGTCCACGCGCCTGCCGGGCGACGCCCTGTCGCAGAACTGACCCTGCACGAACCAGTCGATGGAGATGAACACGATGAACAAGCACTTCACGCGCCGTGACTTCTTTCACCGGGTCGCTGGCGCCACGGGGACGCTGGTCCTCGCGCCCTACCTGGTGGGCTGCGAGCCCACGAGCACGCCGGACAGAGCGCCGACGGCGATGCCGATCCTCGAGCCTGTTGCCCCGACGGAGACCCCTGCGGCCGAACCGCCGAGCGTGCCGCTCGAGCGCCCTGCGGGCTGGGACGCGCTCGCGTTCAACAAGCGGCGCGGCAACGCGGGGGCCATCCCCGCGAGCTACCTCGACGACATCAACGGCCCGGACGGGGACGCTCGGCACCTCGGCAAGCACTTGCCCTTCCTGCCCGCCCTCGACCCTGGAGTCGTCGTGCCCGCCGGCATGCTGGCCATCATGTGGGGCGACCCGAGCAAGGGCTACGCTCGGCACCCCAACGCGGCCTCGACCGAGGGGAACCCCGAGGGCCACTGGTACAACTGGATCCGCCTTCGGAAGGCGACCGCGGGGGATACGCGGGAGGTCGAGAGCCACTACCGGAGCTGGCCTGCGGTCGAACCCGGAGACGATGGCGCCTACACGGCTCTCGCGGGCGACGACCCTGCGCGTGATGGCGGTGAGAACACCGTCTACCTGGCGCAGCTCCCGCCCGACGTCGTTCCAGGGGACCTGGTTCGTGTGCACGCCCACTGCCTCACGCACGGCGAGTACGTGGACTTCGTCCAGCTCCCTGGCTGAGCGCGTTGATGCTTTCTTGATGCGGCCGCGGGTGGCCTTGACGACCGCGTGACACGGCCGGCGTTACGAAGACGGTCATGGACATCGTCTTCATCGCCGTCGTGTGCGGCTTCTTCGGGCTGACTTGGGGCTTCGTGCGCCTGTGCGAGGGCATGTAACCATGGCCACCCTCACCATCATCGGCGCCATCCTGGCAGGGCTGCTCCTGGGCTACCTGGGCTTCGTGCTGCTCTTTCCGGAGAAGCTGTCATGACGCTCTCCGCAGTTCTCCAGATGGGGATCTTCCTGGTCCTGCTGTTGGCGCTGGCCGCACCCCTCGGTGCGTACCTGGCGCGCGTCTACACCGGCGAAGCCCGCTGGGCACAGCGCATCGGTGGGCCGCTCGAGCGCCTCCTCTATCGCGCGTCCGGTGTGGACCCGTGGGAGGACATGAGCTTTCAGCGCTACACCGGCGCCGTCCTGCTGTTCAACCTACTGGGCGTCCTCGTGGTCTATGCCCTGCTGCGCCTCCAGGGGGTGCTTCCGCTCAACCCCGAGGGGCTCGGCGGCGTCCCTCCCGAGCTGGCCTTCAACACCGCGGTGAGCTTCGGCACCAACACCAACTGGCAGGCCTACGGTGGCGAGACCACCATGAGCTACCTCACGCAGATGCTGGGCCTCGCGGTGCAGAACTTCGTGTCGGCGGCCACCGGCATGGCCGTGCTTGTGGCGCTCATTCGCGGCTTGACGCGCGAGTCGGCACAGGGCCTCGGCAGCTTCTGGGTCGATCTCACGCGCTCCACCGTCTACGTGCTGCTGCCGCTCTCGCTCGTCCTCGCGCTGGTGCTCGTGTCGCAGGGCGTGGTGCAGACGTTCGACGGCTCGGCGACCGCCGCGCTGCTCGACCGAACGGGCGCCGCGGCGGCGGAAGGCGCACAGCAGATCCTCGCGCTCGGGCCCGCCGCATCGCAGATCGCGATCAAGCAGCTGGGCACCAACGGCGGCGGGTTCTTCAACGTGAACTCGGCGCACCCCTTCGAGAACCCCACGCCGCTCTCGAACCTCCTCGAGGTGACGTCCATCCTGCTGATCCCGGCTGCGCTGTGCTTCACGTTCGGCGTGATGGTGAAGGACCGCCGTCAGGGCTGGGCCGTGCTCGCCGCGATGCTCGCCATCTTCATTCCGCTACTCTTCGCGACGGTGGCCTTCGAGCAGGCGGGCAACCCGGCGCTCACGGCGCTGGGGGTGGACCAGGCCGTCTCCGATGTCTCTTCGGGCGGCAACATGGAGGGCAAGGAGGTGCGCTTCGGCATCACCAACAGCGCCCTGTGGGCCACGGCGACCACGGCGGCCTCCAACGGCTCCGTCAACGCCATGCACGACAGCTTCACGCCGCTCGGCGGGCTCGTCCCCATGTGGCTCATGCAGCTCGGTGAGATCGTCTTCGGCGGCGTCGGCTCCGGGCTCTACGGCATGCTGATCTACGCCATCATCGCGGTGTTCATCGCGGGGCTGATGGTGGGCCGCACGCCCGAGTACCTGGGCAAGAAGATCGAGGCCTACGAGATGAAGATGGCGTCGCTGGTCATCTTGCTGCCGGCGGCGGCCGTGCTCATCGGGACCGCCATCGCCTGTGTGGTCCCGGCCGGGACCGCGACCCTGGGCAACCCCGGCGCGCACGGCTTCAGCGAGATCCTCTACGCGTTCTCGTCGGGCGCCAACAACAACGGCTCCGCCTTCGGTGGCATCACGGTCAGCGGAAACTTCTACGCGACCGCCATCGGGCTCTGCATGCTGGTGGGTCGCTACTGGGTGATCGTGCCGGTGCTCGCGCTGGCCGGCGCGCTGGCCCGTAAGCGGCGCATCCCCGTCAGCGCCGGGACGCTGCCCACGCACACACCTCTCTTCGTGGGGCTCCTGGTGGGGACCATCGTCCTCGTGGGCGCGCTCACCTTCATTCCGGCGCTCGGGCTCGGCCCCGTCGTCGAGCACCTCCAGCTGTCGGCGCACTGAAAGAAACCTCCATGGCACACCCACCCAGCCATAGTCGGCCCCTCTTCGAGCGGGCCATCGTGAAGGGCGCCATCGTCGACGCGTTCTCGAAGCTCGACCCGCGCCGCATGGTCCGCAACCCCGTCATGTTCGTAGTCGAGGTGGGCAGCGCCTTCACCACGCTGCTCTTTGCGCACGCCGCCATCACCGGAGAGGGGGATGCACCCCCCGCGTTCATCTTGGCGGTCGCCCTCTGGCTCTGGTTCACCGTGCTCTTCGCCAACTTCGCCGAGGCCATGGCCGAAGGGCGCGGCAAGGCGCAGGCCGACACGCTGCGCAAGGCGCGCCAGGACGTCACCGCCCGGCGGCTGCGGCGCGGCGAGGACCCTCACGTGCTTGCCGACTCCGCACGGCGAGATGCCGCGCTCGAGCCGACGCCCTCCTCGACACTGCGCATCGACGACATCGTCTTCATCACCGCGGGAGAGCTCATTCCTGCCGACGGCGAGATCATCGAGGGTGTGGCCTCCGTGGACGAGAGCGCCATCACGGGCGAGAGCGCCCCGGTCATCCGCGAGAGCGGTGGTGACCGCAGCGCCGTGACGGGCGGCACGCGCGTGCTGTCCGACTGGCTCATCGTGCGGGTCAGCACCAACCCGGGCGAGACCTTCCTCGACCGCATGATCGCGATGGTCGAGGGCGCCAAGCGCAAGAAGACCCCCAACGAGATCGCGCTCGACATCCTGCTGGCCGCGCTGACCATCATCTTCCTGCTGGCCACGGTCACGCTACTGCCCTTCTCGGAGTACGCGGTGTCGAGCTCCGGGCAGGGGACCACCGTGCCCCTCACCGTGCTCGTCGCGCTGCTGGTGTGCCTGATCCCCACGACCATCGGCGGACTCCTCTCCGCCATCGGCATCGCCGGCATGGACCGACTGATCCAGGCGAACGTCATCGCCACGTCGGGACGCGCGGTCGAGGCCGCAGGCGACGTGGACGTGTTGCTGCTCGACAAGACCGGCACCATCACGCTCGGAAACCGTCAGGCCACCGAGTTCCTGTGTGCGCCCGGGGTGTCGGAGGCCGAGCTGGCCAACGCCGCGAGGTTGGCGTCGCTCATGGACGAGACCCCCGAGGGGCGCAGCATCGTGGCGCTCGCCATGGAGCTGCACGGCGGGAGCCAGCGCGCCGACGAAGCGCAGGGAGCCAGCTTCATTCCGTTCACCGCGCAGACGCGCATGAGCGGCGTGGACATCGCCGGACGGTCCATTCGCAAGGGCGCGACCGACGCCATCGTGCGCCTGGTCGAAGGGCAGGGCGGTTCGTTCCCGAAGCCGGTGCGCGCGCTGGTCGACGACGTCGCCAAGCAGGGCGCCACGCCGCTGGTGGTGGCCGAGGGAGCGCGCGTGCTGGGCGTGGTGCGGCTCAAGGACATCGTCAAAGGTGGCATCCGCGAGCGCTTCGCCGAGCTGCGCCGCATCGGGATTCGCACGGTCATGATCACCGGCGACAACCCGCTGACCGCGGCGGCCATCGCCGCCGAGGCGGGCGTCGACGACTTCCTGGCCGAGGCCACCCCCGAGGCGAAGCTCGCGATGATCCGCGACTATCAGCAGAAGGGGCACCTGGTGGCCATGACCGGCGACGGCACCAACGACGCACCGGCCTTGGCCCAGGCTGACGTGGCCGTCGCGATGAACTCCGGCACCCAGGCCGCCAAGGAGGCCGGCAACATGGTCGACCTCGACTCGAACCCCACGAAGCTCCTGTCCATCGTGGAGATCGGCAAGCAGATGCTCATGACGCGCGGCGCGCTCACCACGTTCAGCATCGCGAACGACCTGGCGAAGTACTTTGCCATCATCCCCGCGGCGTTCGTCTCGACGTATCCAGCGCTGAGCGCCCTCAACGTGCTGGGCCTGCACTCGCCGACGACGGCGGTCCTGAGCGCCGTCATCTTCAACGCGCTCATCATCGTGGCGCTCATCCCGCTCGCGCTGCGCGGCATCCGCTACCGGCCGGCGCCGGCCTCGGCGCTCCTGCAGCGCAACCTCCTGGTTTATGGTCTCGGCGGCGTGGTGCTGCCCTTCCCCTGCATCAAGCTCATCGACCTCGCGCTCGCGGGCATGGGCGTCAGCTGAGAGGACTCCCATCATGATCACGCTCATGCGTCCCGCGGCCACTCTCCTCCTTCTCTTCACGCTCCTCCGGGGTGGCCTATCCGCTCCTCGTGACCGGGCATCGCGCAGGCCGTGTTCCCCGCCCAGGCCAACGGCAGCCTGGTCCGCGCGGACGGCCAGGGTCGTCGGCTCGCGCCTGATCGGCCAGCCTTCGAGGACCCGCGCTACTTCTGGGGGCGTCCGTCGGCGACCGGCGCCCCCCCCTACAACGGCGCGGCCTCCACCGGCTCCAACCTGGGGCCCTCCAACCCGGCGCTGCGACGCGGTGCGGGCCCGGGTCGCGGCGCTCCGCGAGGCGACCAGGCACGCCGCCGCCGGTCCCCGTGGACCTCGTCACGGCGTCGGGCAGCGGCCTCGACCCGCACATCTCGCCGGCGGCGGCGCTCCACCAGGTGCCGCGGGTCGCGCGAGCGCGCGGCTTGACCGAGGCGCGCGTTTTGGCCCTCGTGCGCCAGCACATCGAAGGGCGGACCTGGGGAGTGCTCGGTGAGCCGCGCGTGAACGTGCTGCTGCTCAACGTGGCGCTTGACGACCTGACCCGAACGGGCACTTAGCAGTCGAGCGATGCAAGAGCCCGACGACCGACCCGACCCGACGCCCTGCTCCGCCGCCTGCAGCAGGACGAGGCCCGCGCCAAGCGCGGGAAGCTGAAGATCTTCTTCGGCTTCGCGCCGGGCGTCGGCAAGACGTACCGGATGCTCCAGGTGGCCCGCCAGCTCCGCGAGCAGGGCGTCGACGTGGTCGTCGGGATGGTCGAGGACCACCGGCGGGCCGACACGGCCGCGCTGCCGAGGGCCTCGGCTGCTGCCGGCGCCGCGGTGGCACCGGGGCCGGGCGCTCGAGGAGCTCGACCTCGACGCGGCGCTCGCGCGCGCGCCCGCCGTGGTGCTGGTCGACGAGCTGGCTCACACCAACGCCCCGGGCTCCCGGCACCCCAAGCGCTGGCAGGACGTCCTCGAGCTGCTCGACGCCGGCATCGACGTGCTCACGACCCTGAACGTGCAGCACGTCGAGAGCCTCAACGACGTCGTCGCGCAGATCACGCACGTGCAGGTGCGCGAGACCGTGCCCGACTCCGTGCTCGACCGCGCGGACGCCATCGAGCTGGTGGACATCGCGCCAGAGGAGCTCTTGCGGCGCCTCGAAGAGGGCAAGGTGTACCTGCCGGACCAAGCCCGGCGCGCCTCCAAGCACTTCTTCCTGCGGGGCAACCTGCTCTCGCTGCGCGAGCTGGCGCTGCGCCGCACGGCCCAGCACGTGGACGAGGACGTGCGCGAGTATCGGGAGGAGCACGGCGTCTCCACCACCTGGCCGGCTGGCGAGCGCATCCTGGTGTGCGTGGGGCCAGCGCCCAGCTCGGGGCGCCTCATCCGCGCCGCGGCCCGCATGGCGACTGGCCTGCGCTGCCCCTGGGTGGCGGGCTACGTGGAGTCCACGGCGCTCGACATGATGAGCGACGCCGACCGCGAGCGCCTCGAGGCGCACCTGCGCGTCGCCGAGTCGCTCGGCGGCAGCGTGACGCGGCTCACGGGGCTGCGCGTGTCCGAGGCGCTGCTCACGTATGCGCGTCGCAACAACGTGACGCGCATCATCATCGGCAAGCCCACCCACTCGCGCCTGCGCGACCGCTTGGGGGGCTCATTGCTGGACGACGTGGTCCGCGGCAGCGGCGAGATCGACGTGCACGTGATCAGCGGCGACGACTCGACAGAAGCGCGCGCCCCCGCCCCGCCACCCGTGTCGCCCCGTGTTCCGCCGGAGCACTACCTCGCTGCCACGGCGATCGTGGGCGTCACGCTGGGCATCGCCATGCTGCTGCGCGAGCTGTTCCAGCTCCCCGATCTCGAGATGCTCTTCCTCCTCGCGGTCATGGCGGTGGCCGGCCTGTTCGGGCAGCGGCCGGCGGTGCTCGCGGCGGCGCTCGGGGTGGCCTGCTATGACTTCTTCTTCGTGCCGCCCTTCCACACCTTCAGCGTCGAAGACCGTCGGTATCTGCTGACCTTCGGCATGATGTTCGCGGTGGGGCTGGTGATGAGCGAGCTGGCCACGCGCCTGCGTCGCCAAGAGCGCTTGGCGTCTGGGCGAGAGGAGCGCACCGCTGCGCTCTATGCGCTCACGCGCGAGCTGGCGTCCGCCGAGCAGCCACAGGACATCGCGGCCAGCGCCGCGCGACACGTGGCCAACTCCTTTCGCGCGCGCGTGGTGGTCCTCGCGCCGGCGCTCGACGGTGTGCTCACGCCCCTCGCCGCAGCAGGCTCGGACGCGGCCCTCGAAGCGAGCGACCTGGCGGTCGCAAAGTGGACCTTCGAGCACGGTCAGCTGGCGGGTCTCGGCACGGACACCCTCCCCGGGTCGAAGGCGGTGGCCATGCCTCTCCAGGCGGGGAGCTCGCTCCTCGGCGTGCTGGTGTTGGTCCCCACCGAGCAAGGGGCCCTGCGCGCCGACCAGCGCGACCTCCTCGATGTCTTCTCACGGCAGGTGGCGGTGGCCCTCGAGCGCGCGCGGCTCTCCGAGGAGGCCAAGGCGGCAGCCTTGCGGGCGCGCACCGAGGAGATGCGCTCGTCCTTGTTGTCGGCCGTCTCGCACGACCTGCGCACGCCGCTCGCCTCCATCACGGGCGCTGCGACCGTGTTGCGAGACGAGCCCGACCTCGAGAGGGAGACGAAGTCCGAGCTGGTCGAGTCCATCGTCGATCAGGCCGAGCGCATGGAGCGCCTCGTGGGAAACCTGCTCGACATGACGCGGCTCGAGTCGGCCGGCATCACCCTCCGCAAGGACTGGGTGCCGCTCGACGAGATCATCGGGTCGGCGCTCACCCGCCTCGAGACGCGGCTCGGGGACCGTGCCGTGAACGTGGACATCGCGCCCGACGTGCCGCTCGTGTTCGTGGACCCGGTGCTGCTCGGGCAGCTGTTCCTCAACTTGCTCGAGAACGCCATCAAGTACACCCCGCCCAGCACTGCCATCGGCATTCGAGCCGTGCGGGTCGGCGAGCAGGTCACCATCGACGTGTACGACCACGGGCCCGGGCTCCCTGCGGACGCCGAGGAGGCGGTCTTCGACAAGTTCTTCCGCGGGCCGCACCCCGGCGTGCCGGGGGCCGGGCTGGGTCTGGCGATCTGCCGCGGGGTCGTCAGCGCGCACGGCGGCACCATCCACGCCGAGAACCGGCCGGAGGGCGGAGCGGCGTTCCACATCGTCCTGCCCAGCGGAGGCACGCCCCCGCCCTCTTGCCCCACGCCGGAGGCACGCCATGAGTGACGCGGGCGCGCTGGTGCTGGTGGTGGAAGACGAGCCGCAGATGCGGAGGTTCATCCGGGCCTCGCTGCGCTCCCACGGCTATCGCGTCATCGAGGCCGAGCGCGCGAGCGAGGCGCTGATGCTGATCACCAGTCAGAACCCCGAGCTGGTGCTGCTGGACCTCGGCCTGCCGGACGGCGACGGCATCGACGTGACCAAGCAGGTGCGCGAGTGGAGCGCGGTGCCCATCATCGTCATCTCGGCGCGCGGTCGCGAGGACGACAAGGTCGCCGCGCTCGACGCCGGCGCGGACGACTACCTGACCAAGCCCTTCGGCGTGAACGAGCTGCTGGCCCGCATGCGGGTGGCGCTGCGTCACGCGCAGACGGTCGGAGCCTCGCCGCCGCTGCAAGTGCTGGAGTTCGATGGGTTGACGATCGACCTCGCGCGGCGCGAGGTGTCCCGCGGGGCCGAGCCCATTCACCTCACGCCGATCGAGTACAAGCTCCTCGTGCTGTTCGCCCAGCACGCCGGGAAGGTGCTGACGCACCGCCACATCCTGAAGGAGGTATGGGGCCCGGCCTACGCGACGCAGACGCACTACGTTCGGGTGCACATGGCCGAGCTGCGCAAGAAGGTGGAGGTGGATCCCACGCGGCCGAGGCTGCTGGTCACCGAGCCGGGGGTCGGCTACCGGCTTCGGGATCGCTCCTGAGCGATCGTCTACGGCACCGTTCCGTCCGTGAAGAAGAACAGGCGCATGGTGGTGGTGGCGTCGCCCAGGGTGAACGAGCGCTCGACGGCGATGCCGGGATGGAAGTCGCTCCCGACGAGGCTGTACACGCCGCGTCCCACTTGGAAGCCGCTCACCGCCACGCCGTCGCTGGGGCTGACCGTGTCTCCGCGTCGTCCCGGGTCGCAGGTGTTGATGCTCGCGCGCAGCTCCTCAGCGCGCGTGGCGCGCGAGACCACCGTCACCTCGGCACACACCGGATGCATGCTCGTCAGCAGCGTCTGAAGGCGGGCCTGCGCCGCCTCGATGGCGCGGTAGCGCTGGGTCAGCGGCGTGAGGCCCGTAGCCTCGTCGGCCGGGGCGTCGGCGTCGGCGGGCACGGCGAGCCCAGCGGTCTCGATCTCGCGCCTCAAGGCTGCCTCGAGCGCGGAGAGCTCGGCAGCGCGCAGCGCGAAGGCCTCGCGTGACTCGGCTTCACTCGGGAGCGAGGGACCGGAGGTGCAGCCGATGCCCGCAAGGAGGAGGAGGATGGAGAAGGCGGGCGTGCGCGTCATGAGACCCCGGAGCCTATCAGGGGCGGCACACGTTGCAGAGTGCGAGGCTCAGCTCCCCGCGCTGCGCTGCTCGAGGAAGGCCGAAGGCGTCTCGCCCGTCCATCGCCGGAACGCGCGGCCGAACGCGCTGGCGTTGCCATAGCCCAGCTCCTCGGCGATGGCGTCGAGGTTCACGCGACCGCGCTCCATCAGCGCGATGGCGCGTTCGCGTCGGGCTTCGTCGGCCAGGGCGCGCACGCTGGTGCCGTGTTCGGCCAGCTGTCGTCGCAGGCTGCGCTCGCTCATGTGCATGGCCTTGGCCAGACGGGCGCCCAGAGCCGCGTCGCCGCGCAGGTTCCCCCCGCGCAGCCAGTGACGTGCCCTGTCACGCAGCGTGAAGGCGGTGTTGTTCTCGGCCAGCTGCGCCTGCGCGCGATGGGCGAGCAGCTGACCCAGGCCCGGGTCGGCCGACGCTACGGGCAGCTCCACGCTCGGCAGATCGAAGCGGAAGCCCACCTCGCTCTGGCCGAAGTGCACAGGGGCGCCGAACAGCTCCGTGAGGCCGTTGCCGTGGCGCGGCCAGCGGTGCGTGAACGTGACCGTGCGTGGCGGCGGCGAGGAGGGCGCCACCAGGCGCGTGAAGCGCCACAGCGACAGCAAGAAGTACTCGGCGAACTCCGGCGGGTGAAAGGGCTCGGCGTGCCGCCGGAAGCTGGCGAAGCCGCTCTCCGGTGAGTGCGAGAGGTGTACGCCCAAGCCGTCCACGAGCGAGTTGCCGTAGGGCATGGCGTAGCGTGCGCCCTCGCGCAGGGTGGGCTGCGAGCCCGCTAGGTACAGCTCGAGCGGCAGGCTGCTGGCGTCCAGGCGCTCGGTGGCGCGCAGCGGGAAGCAGGGGTCGCCCGTCTCCTCCATGCAGTACGAGCGCACGTCGGCCCACGTCTCGTACGGGATGCGTCCGTCGATGCGGCCGGCGAGCTCGAGGTCCACGCCCACGCGCTTGGCCAGCAGCGGCAGCTCGCGGCCACGTGCCTCCCACTCGCGGAGGAGTGGCTGCACGAGGCGCGCGGAGATGGAGCTGGGAGCATGCGAAGGCACGAGCGGAGTGTACAGGGTCCGAGACCGAGTCGGAGTCGGAGACCGAGTCCGCTCACCCTTGCGCGATGCGCTCGACTCGGATGGCTCGGTTGGGGCAGTGCTCTTCGGCTCGGTGGGCGCTCTCGAGGAGGGCGGCGTCGAAGGTGGTCAGCACCCGGGCTTGGTCGCCGTCGAGGGCGAAGAGGGTGGGGCTCTCGCCTACGCACATGGCGTGGCCTTGGCAAAGGCCGGGGTCGATGATGGCCTGGTAGCGGGCTTCCGTCGCGGTGGTCGCGTGCTGCGTGGACGTCGCAGTCGGAGCGGGCTCGGCTACGACGGCCTTGGCGCGGGCTCGGCGCTGGAAGCGCACTTTGCAGGGGGAGAGGGGCTGGACGATCATCTGCGTGTAGTCGTCCACGTAGGTGTCGGGGGCGTTGACCAGCTCGAAGTTCCACTCGCGCAGCATGACGGCGAAGATGGCCTTGATCTGGAAGAGCGCGAACGCGTTGCCAGAGCACTTGTGGCGCCCGCCGCCGAAGGGTTGGTAGGCGTTGAGGTTCTTGTCTTCGGCGCGCTCGGGGCTGTAGCGCGTGGGGTCGAAGCGCTGCGGCTCGGGGAAGAGCGACGCGATGCGGTGCGTGACGGGCGGGCTGGCCCAGACCATCTGGCCCTTCTCGATCACGTAGGGGCCCACCTCGAGGTCCTGGCTGACCTGGCGCATGAGCACGATCAGCGGCGGGTGCAGGCGCAGCACCTCCTTCACCACGGACTCGAGCACAGGAATCTGGCGCAGTGAGTGGAAAGTCACCTCGCCGTCATCGCCGTAGATGTGGTCGAGCTCGTCGCGCACCTGCTTCAGCAGCGCCGGCTGCTTGAGCAGCTCCAGCAGCACCCACGCCGCCGTTCCCGAGCTGGTGTGGTGGCCCGCGAAGAGCGCGCCGATCAGCATGCCCGTGATCTCGTTGTCGTTGAGCTTGCTGCCGTCCTCGTAGGTGGTGTCCATCAGGCTCTGGAACATGTCGCTCGACTTCTCGGGCTGCTGCCGGCGCTTCGCGATGATCTCGCTCACCAGCGTCTGCAGGCGCACGCGCGCCTTGTCGCGCCGCCGGAACACGGGGATCGGGAAGTTCGGGTAGTGGTAGGCCAGCGGGTGCACGCCCTGCTCTAGGTCGTGGTAGATCTGAGCGAATTCCTCGCTGATCTCGTAGCGGAACTCGCGCCCCAGCAGGCAGTGCGAGGCCGTCCGGATGGTGAGCTCCTTCATGAAGTCCACCAGCTCGAACTCGCCCTGCTCGCTGCCCCACTCGGCGGCCATGCCGCGCACCTCGTCCACGATCTTGCTGGAGTGGTTGCGCATCGCGTCGAAGCGCAGCGAGGGCATCAACATCCGCAGCTGCTCGTTCTTGCGCTCGATCGGCGCGTCGAAGATCAGGCCTTCGCCGAAGATGGGCGCCATGAGACGGTAGGCCGCACTCTGGTCCAGCTGCTCGTCCGGCGCGCGGTAGAAGGCCTCGCTCGCCACCTCGCCGGTCAGCAGCACGATCTTCTGGCCGAGCATGGTGAACTCCACCACCTCGCCGCCCTCGTCGTGGGCGCGCTGCATGAAGTGGTAGGGGTTCTTGGCGAACGGGATCATGTGCCCGAAGAAGGGCAGCCCGCCGCGCAGGCGCGGAGGGCGCTTGCCGCTCTGCACCTTGCTGCCAGACGGAGTGCTGCTGCGCGGCGTCGCGCTGGCGGCGGGGCTCGAGAGGGGGCTCGCTTGGGTCATCTTCAGCTCGGTCATGGGGCCTCTGGTGGTCGAGCTTAGGCCGGAAGTTGGCGGGGGTAAGCACCCTTTCGGCCACTTCACGCTGTTGGAGCGGCCATCGGCGTCACGCGATCGGGACGGAGCGCGCAGGCGGTCTGGTCCACGCTCGCTGGTGAGCCCTTCCGCTCTCACGGCAATCGCGTTATCAGGAGGAGATCCGACGCCAGCTGTCGTAGGATGGAATGCTCACGCGCCTTGGGCGGCGCGGCGCAGAGGAGGTCTCGACATGGGCAGGATGCAGGGCTGGGTTGGGTTGACGTGTGCGGTGCTCGCGGCGGGATGCGCCACGACCGAGGACGTTCCGACGGACGCTGGCAACGGCGACTCCGGTCCGACCGACTCGGGCATGCCCGGCGCCCTCGTGCCCGTCGACATCCAGGGTGAGGTGCTCCTCGCCAACGGCTATCCGGGCCAGATCCTGCCGCTGTTCCGCTCCGAGATCGGCTCGGGCTCGGCGCTCGGGCGCGTCGAGCTGTTTGCCCGCTTCTGCTCGGACGCGGCGTGCGCCACCCCGCTCGCCGTGGTGCCGCTCGTGATCGACGGCGCGGACGCCAACGGCCGCTACGTGCTCGCCAGCGCCAGCACCGTGGGCGAGGGCTTCGCGAAGCCCTTCACCATCACCCAGGCGCCGCTCGGCGCTTCCTTCGTTCAGATCATCGGCGACACCGAGTTCAGCGTGACGGCCGGCCTCGGCGAGTGCTCGACCACGGCCAACTGCCCGGCGGACTTCGATGTGATCTCCATCGATGGCTTCCAGGTGGGCCAGAACGTGGACGGGACCACCGCGCAGCCAGGCCCAGACACCATCGCCATCAACGTGGCCAGCAGCGGCGCGAGCCTCACGCTCGCTGACACGTTCTACCTGGGCCACCTCGCCTTCGACCCCGGGCCGCTCGATGACGCCGCCCCGCCCGACGACGGCACGCTGCTGCTGGCCATCTCCAACGCCGCCGACAGCTACCGCAACCTGATCGGCACGGTGGACCTGAGCAACGCGAGCGCCACGCCGGGGGCGCTGACCACCTCGTACATCCTCCAGAACAGCGGAAGTGACTTCCTCGGTGACGTGTGCGGCATCGTGCGCGGCGTGGGGTCCGCCTACGCCATCGGCGTCGACAACACGGGCACGCACATCTTCGAGCTGTCGGCCACCACGGGGGCGCAGGTCTCGGATGATCCGATCGTGACCATCCCGCCCACCGACATGAGCGACCCCAGCACGTACGCGCGCCCCTGCCGCGGCGTGTTCGGCAGCGTGAACGGCGTGGACCACCTCTACCTGGTCCAGTTCTCGGGAGCCGGCGCGCTCGAGACCTCCTACCCGTTTCCGTTCTACGACGTGGACGTCACCAACGGCACGTACACCACGCCCATCACCGACACCGACTACGCGCTGCGCGCCATCGCCATCGACGGCACCTCGCATCTCTTCGCCGTCGACATGAGCTGGTCGAAGGACTCCGGTGACAACATGGTCGGCTTCAACCGCATCCTCGAGCTGACACGCGACAGCAACGGGCACGTCACGGGGATCGCCTCCACCACCACGACCAACCTCGAGTCCGATGAGCCCTGCGGCGCCACCAACAACTGGCCCTCCGGCGCGGCGGTGGTCACCATCAACGGCGCGTCGGCGCTGGTCGTGGGCCACAACACGGGCGTCGCGGTCTACAACCCGTCCACACTCGTGCAGACCTCCAACCTGCAGCTGCCCGGCTTCGGCCAGCTCTTCGCCGAGCTGGTGCCGAGCCCAGACGGCAACCGCCTCTACGCGCTCCCGCAGTGCAAGGCGCTCAACACCGCCACCACCTTCGAGCTGCCCTACGCGCAGACCACCGAGAACGCCGACACCAACCTGGTGGCCATCCTCGACACCACGGGCAGCGCGCTGGCCGTCGCCAACACCACCATCGACATCGACGCCGACGGCACCAACGACCACGGCATCGACCTCGATTACTGGTTCCTGAAGCGCTACATCCGCGACCACAGCAGCACCCTGCCCATCCCCCCGGTGGTCTTCACGGGCCCGCAGCTGGCGGTGGGCACCAGCATGTTGTTCGTGCGCGGCAGCGGCATCCAGGGTGACGGAACACCCAGCCAGATCTCCTCCTCGGGTCTCGGCCAAGTGCAGGACATCGGCTTCTTCAGCCTGGCCACGGGGCGCGGCGTCCTGTTCGGCGACTACATCCCGTGGACCGACGGTCTGAGCTCCGAGGCCGGCACGGGCACGGGCATCTGGGGCTACGACGTGCACGCCGGCCAGGAGTCGTCGGTGGGCGCCGTGTTGTACCTTCCTGCTCCATGAGCGAAGCGCGGGACACGAGCCCGGTCGAGCGGATCCTCGACGCGACCGGGCGTGTCATCGCGGCGCGGGGCGTGGCCAAGGCGCGCGCCGGAGACATCGCCGACGAGGCCGGTCTCGGGCGCGCCACGCTCTATCGGTACTTCGCCACCCGCGAGGACATCTTCGTGGCGTACGCCGAGCGGGAGATGGAGCGCTTCCTTGCCGACCTGCTGGCGGCTGCCGAGAAGCAGCCTACGCAGCGCGAGCGTGTCATCGAGGGCGTGGCGCTGGCCGTGGAGGGCATCGCCGCGCGCGCCACCATGGCGCCCTTCTTCGAGCCGGAGGCGCTGCCCATCGCCGCCATGATCCCGGGGCGCAGCACGCTGCTCCTGCCGCGCGCGCTGGCTGCGTTCGACCGGCTGGTGGCCGCTCCCCTCGGGGGGCAGGCGCTCAACCCTGCGCTCCACACCGTGGCGTTGGCCGAGTGGTTGGTCCGCATGATCCTCTCGCTGGCCATGATGCGCGGGCCCAAGCGCAGCCGCAGCCAGCTGCGTGCGTTCATCGGAACGCTGCTCAGCACGGAGCCGATCTTCCTGCAGGCGGGTCCCGCGACACCGCCTCCTCGGGGCGGCGGTCGTGTGAGACAAAAATAGAAACTTGTCTTGCGAACGCTCTCTGGGCTGGGCAGGCTGTCTGGTGAGGAGTCCACCATGATCATGTCCACCGCGCTTCCCAACGAGACCCAGCCGCTGCGCTACGACCCGTTCGAGGTGGGCGACATGCCCGACCCGTATCCTCTCTACGAGCGGCTGCGCGAAGAGGCCCCGCTCTATCACCACGCCGCAGGTGACTTCTGGGTGCTCTCGCGCTTCGACGACGTCTTCCGCGCCACGCGTGACTTCACCAGCTTCTCCTCGGCCCGCGGGCTCACCTTCATCCGCGACGAGATGAAGCTGCTGGGGCTCGCGCCCACCTTCATCATGATGGACCCGCCGCAGCACACGGCGCTGCGTCGCCTCATCTCGAAGGGCTTCACGCCCGACCGCGTGTCGGGCCTGGAGCCTCGCATCCGCGCGTTCGTGCGAGGGCGCGTGGACCAGCTGGCGCAGCGCTGCGCGGTGGGTGAGACGCCCAACGTGGTGGACGAGTACACCTCGCCGCTGCCCACCTTCGTGCTGGCGGAGCTGTTGGGCGTGCCACCCGAGGACCGCCCACGCTTCGACCCGTGGTCGCGCGCCATCACCAGCGCCTCCATGGAGCCCGAGCCCATGGGCGCGGCCGTGCACGCGGTGGCGCAGCTGTTCGGCTACTTCGTGCAGCTGCTGGAGCGCCGCCGCGTGGAACCGGGAGACGACATGCTGTCGGCACTGCGGGCTGCGGAGATCGACGGCCAGAAGCTGAGCAACTGGGACCTGCTGGGCTTCTGCTTCGTGTTCATCGCGGGCGGAAACGACACCACCAACCACATGCTGGCCAACGCGCTGGTGCGCCTGCAGGAGCACCCCGAGCAGCGCGCACTGCTGGTGGCCAACCCCGAGCGCATCGGCCCCGCCGTGGAGGAATTCCTGCGCTTCGACGCGCCCGTGCAGGGGCTCTCACGCACGCTCACGGGGGACCTCGAGCTGCACGGACAGCGCCTGCGCGAAGGGGCCAAGGTGCACCTGCTCTATGCCAGCGCCAACCGCGACCCACGCCAGTACGGCGAGCGCGCGAGTGAGCTGGACGTCATGCGCGACGTGCAGCGCCACATGAGCTTCACCCAAGGGCCGCACTTCTGCATCGGCGCGCACCTCGCCCGCATGATGGGGCGCATCGGCCTCGAAGAGCTGCTGCTGCGTTTTCCCGAGTACAGGCTGGATCTCACCGGGGCGGTCCGCACCCGCTCGGCGTTCGTGCGCGGGTTCGACGTGCTGCCGTTCCACGCGGCGTGAGCTCCGCAGGCCCCGCTCGCGCGCCCCACTCACCGCTCTCCACCGTTCTGTCGGAACGGACTTGACGCCTCCAGGGCACTGGGCTACTCCTTAGTCGAAAGTGAAAATCACTTTCAATATCATTACGGAGTTGAAGACTAGAATGACCTTCGGACGGAATGCGCTCACGGGTGGGGCTCTCTTGGCAGCGGCGGCGCTGGCTGGGTGCGGCAGCGACGGCGGCCCCAGCTTCGACCCCATCACCACCGGCAGCGATGTGGTCCTCACGGAAGCCAACGACCTGCGTGGCCTCATCTTCGCAGCCAACGGCAGCATCTACGGCGCGGGCTTCACCAACGTGAACCCGGACGACCAGCAGACCGTGGTGCTCCGCACGAGCGCCGCTGGCGCGCTCGACAGCACCTTCGGTGAGGGCGGCGTGGTGGTGCTGAACCTGGTGCAGGGCAACGAGCAGGCCCTCGCGCTGGTGGAGCTGGCCAACGGCGACGTGGTGGTGGTGGTGAACGTGAGCGACGAGCAGGGCGGCGAAGACATCCCGGACGTGGACGGCGGCGACCCCGTGCCGCGCCCCAACGGCCAGGACGTGGTGCTGGTGCGCCTCGACAGCAACGGCGACCCCCGCGCCACCTTCGGCACCGACGGCGTGCTCCCCGTGAGCTTCGGCTGGGCCGCGGCCGACGACGCCAGCTGGCCCGTGCCCACCTACACGGCCAGCAACCCCGAGGCCTCGCGCTTCTCCGGCGCCGGCTTCCCGAACGACACCGCGTGGGACCTCCAGCTCGACACCTCGGGCGCCTCCGAGCGCTTGGTGGTCTTCGGCATGGGGCCCGCCGCGTACTCCGCGTCCGGCACCCAGCGTGTGGACATGGACCGCTACATCGTGCGCCTGAACGCGGACGGCACGCCGGACGCCAGCTTCAACGGTGGCGAGAACTTCACCTTCCACACCGAGGGCACCCTCGGCGACAACGCGCGCCGTGGACTGGTGGAGCCCGACGGCTCGATCGTCAGCTCGGGCTACACGAACTTCGGCGAGGGCTTCGACAACCACGTGGTGCTCATCCGTCTCCTGCCCAACGGCACCGTGGACACCTCGTTCGGCTTTGGCTTCCCCTCGGCGCGCCCGGGCGCCACGCGCTTCAACCCCTACATCGCCGACGGCGGTGCGGCTGAAGCCTACGGCGTGGTGCGCCTCTCGGACGGTACTTACGTGACCACGGGCTACGGCGCGGTCACCGGCGAGGGGACGGCCTCCACCCTCGGCTACGAGACCACCCTGGCTCAGGACGTGGTCATCTTCGGCCTCACGGCGTCCGGGCTGGTGCCGGATTTCGGCAACAACGGCGAGCTCGCCATCCAGAGCGAGGCGCTCGACCTCGAGACGGACGAGGACCGCGGCCGCGCTCTCGCGGTGCTGCCGGACGACCGCACCGTGCACGTGGGCCGCTTCGGTGGCGCGGCGGCCATCTTCGTGGTGCGCCCCGATGGGACCCTCGACGAGACCGTCGGCGACGGCGGCCGCATCGTGTACGGGGCCAGCGCGGTGACTGCCCAGTTCTTCAACGTGGCCGTCTCGGCCGACGGCACGCGCATCGCAGCCGCCACCAACAACGACGCCAACGGCGTGCGCTTGGTCACACTCGAGGTGGGCGCGGACTGACTCACCGCGTACTCACCTGACGCGCCCGGAGGTGGTGGGCTCCTCCTCCGGGCGCGTTCTCTTTTGAGCCGCGTTCCATGACCGCAGGCGCTCTGTCTGCGGCCATGCCGCCCCGCTCGCACGTTGTGCGCTGGCTCCCTGCCGGCTAGAGCAGGGCATGGACGTCGTCAGCGTGGATGCCCTCACCCGTGCGGTGCTCGATGCCGGCTGGCCTCACAGCGCGACCCTGCCGCTGGTGAGCGCCGTCGCCGAGGCCTACAGCTCACCGCCGCGTGCTTACCACGACCTCCGCCACATCGAGGAACTGCTGGGCTGGTACGAAAGGGTGCGCACGCAAGGGCCTGGCTGGCGCGCTCCCCATGATGTCCTGTGTGCCGTGCTCTACCACGACGCCATCTACGTGGCGGGCCGCTCGGACAACGAGGCGCGCTCGGCGCAGCTGGCGGTGGCGCAGATCACGCGCTTCGGTTTGCCCTGCGACGCCCCGCGCGTGAGCGCCTTGATCCTGGCCACGGCGCGGCACGGATCGGAGCTCATCGACGACGCGCAGGACCCGGACCTGGCGCACTTCCTCGACGCCGACATGGCCATCCTGGGCGCGCCGCCTGCACGCTTCGATGCCTACGAGCGCGCTATCGCCACCGAGTACGCGGCCGTTCCCAGTGAAGCCTTCCGCGCCGGGCGTGGGCGCTTCCTCACGCGCCTGCTGGCGCTCCCGCGCCTCTATCAGACGTCGTTCTTCGGCTCACGGCTCGAGTCCACCGCCCGCGCCAACTTGGCCCGCGCGAGCGCTGCGCTGAACGACTGACGTGCCCCGCTGAGGCTGGCTGCGGCAGCGGCGGGGCGGTCACCTTGGGACCCACTCTCGTGTGCGCCCGAGCCCGAAAGGCTCGGCAGGTCACTCTCGGGCAGCGTCTTGAGCAGCGTCGGCGCGCTGCCGTCACCCACCCCGAGCAGCAGGGTCTCTCCGTCCACCTGCACCAGCACCAAGGCGTGCCGCGCGTCGAGTGGCGTGCGCTCCAGCACCCGGATGCGGCCGCCGCCGCGCAGCATGCCGCCCCGCGCGAGCCCCCGCAGGACCACCCACGCCAGCACCGAGACGGCCAGCAGCGCCAGCACCGCCTGAAGCAGCGCGGCGCCGTAGCCACCCGTGATCACTGCGCGGCGTCCAGCTCGATGCTCTGGAGGAGGATCTCCGCGATGTCGAGCTGCTTGACCGAGTCTTCCTTCTCTTGGTCCTTGAGGCCGTCGGTGAGCATGGTGGAGCAGAAGGGGCAGCCCGTGGCGATGGTGCTCGCGCCGGTGTCCAGCAGCTGCAGCGTGCGCTTGGTGTTCACGCGCTCGCCGTGCTCCTCCATGAACATCTGCGCGCCGCCGGCGCCGCAGCAGAGGCCCTTGCTCTTGTTCCAGTACTCCACCTCGACCAGCTCCACGCCGGCCTTCTCCAGCACCTCGCGCGGGGCGCTGTAGACGTCGTTGTAGCGGCCCAGGTAGCAGCTGTCGTGGTACGCGACCTTGCCGCCCACCTTCTTGGTGGGCGTGAGCTTGCCGCGCGCGATGAGCCCGTTGAGGAACTCGCTGTGGTGCACCACGTCGTAGTTGCCGCCGAAGTCGCTGTACTCGTTGCCCAGGGAGTTGAAGCAGTGCGGGCACGCCGTGATGATGGTGCGCTTGCCGTTCATGCCGTAGCCGTTGAGCGTCTCCACGTTCTGGGCGGCCAGGGTCTGGAAGAGGTACTCGTTGCCGCCGCGGCGCGCGGGGTCACCCGTGCAGGTCTCCTCGGTGCCCAGGATGGCGAAGTTCACGCCGCCCTGCTTGAGCAGCTGCACGGTGGCGCGGGCCACCTTCTTGGCGCGGTCGTCGAAGCTGGCGGCGCAGCCCACCCAGTACAGCACCTCGGCGTCGGGCGTGTCGCTCATGAGCGGCACGTTCAGGCCGTCGGCCCAGTCGGCGCGGTCCATGGCCGAGATGTTCCACGGGTTGCCGTTGGTCTCGATGCCGTTGAACGCGGTCTGCAGCTGCGCCGGGAAGTCGTTCTTCATCATGACTTCTTCGCGCCGCATCCCGATGATCTTGTCCACGTAGGTGATCATGACCGGGCACTGCTCTTCGCAGGCGCGGCAGCTGGTGCAGGCCCAGATGACGTCCGGGTGGATGATGTTGGGCACCAGGTCCACGACCTGGCCGCTCTGGAAGTAGCCACCCTCGGGGGCCGGCGGGTTGGCGCGCATGGGCTCGGTGCCGTCACCCGTGGCAGCCGCTGCGGCCGCGTCGTCCTTCGGGTCGGTCACGGTATCGCCCTTGCCGAACATGGCCTCTTCGGTGTCGTAGAGGTGGTCGCGCAGCGCCAGCGTGAAGTGCTTGGGCGAGAGCTTCTTGTTCGTGATGTAGGCCGGGCAGTTGTCGCTGCAGCGCCCGCACTCGGTGCAGGTGTAGAGGTCCAGCAGGCCCTTGTACGTGAGGTCCGTGATGCGGTTGATGCCCAGCGTCTCTTCGCGCTCGACCTTGCCCTCGATGTCCTGGACCGTGGGCAGCGCGTTGTGGCGGCGCTGGTAGGCGAAGACGTTGGGGATGACCGTGATGATGTGGAAGTGCTTCGAGAACGGGAGGATGTTCAGGAAGATGAGCACGAACGCCGAGTGCCACCAGAAGCCCACGTGCTGGAGCACGGTGAGCGGCGCCTGGCCGAGCTCGGCCCCGGAGAAGGCCATGGCCAGCAGCGAGCCGAACGGCTCGTACCAGGCCCAGTGCGTCTCGGCCCCCGTGGCGGCGTTCAGGATGGAGAGCGACGCCCCCACATAGAGGAAGTCGGCCACCATCATGGTGAAGATGATGCCCAGGATGACGTTGGGCTCGTTGCCCAGGGTCATACGCGCGCCGCGCTGGCTGTACTTGGGGTCGCCATGGTCCACGCCCTTCTTCACCAGGCGGATGTACCAGAAGGCGAGGGCGCCCAGGACTGCGGCGCCAGCGGCCAGCTCCTTGATGAGCGAGTAGCCCTTGCCGAGGATGTGGTCGGTGCTGAGCAGACCCCAGAAGTCGAAGGTGGGGTCGAAGCCGCGGCCCCAGAGCATGATGCTATTGAGCAGCAGCACCTGGAACGCCATGAAGATGCCGACGTGCGCCAACCCCGCGAGGGTGTAGTTGGGCATCTTCTTCTGGAAGAACGCGAAGATCATGAGCGTCTTCGTGCGGTCGAAGAGCTCGCCCGGGCGCGAGAGATCGAAGTCCGGATCAGGGACGCCGACCTTCAGCTGGCGGATGCGGCGCTTGGCGCTCCACGAAAAGAAGCCCAGGGTGGTCAGTAGGACCAGCGTCATGGCAATGGGGCTCATGGATCTCTTGCTCCTGTAGTCCCCGGCTCGCGGCTCGGGGCTGTATTGCGTACCCCACCCGTCCACGCGGACGGTGACTCGGGGGCTAGTCGGGTTCTAGAAGTGGACCGAACCCGTGTCAAACCCGCCGCCGGCAACAAGCGTCACCAGAGCGCCCGGTGGGGGCTTCTTCAGCGCGGCAGCTTGGCGTCGAAGAACGCCTTGAGCTTCACCAGGTTCTTCTCTTCGCGGGAGAAGCTGGGGGCTTCGAAGCCACGGACGAAGTTGCGCACGTCGTCCACGAAGGACTGCTGGGTGCTTTCGTCCTCGAGGATGTCCTGCACCGAGCGGCCGCGGGCGGCGCCCTTGCGCAGGCCCTTCACGTACGCCTTCAGGCGATCGTAGTCCTTGCCCAGGAACTCGCGGATGATGTCGCAGTCGTTGGCCAGGCGGCCGAGCGAGCGCATGCGGTCCGCCGGGACGCCGCTGATGTCCCCGTCGCTGGCCAGCTCGGCGGCCACACGCAGCACGAACGCGTCGTCCAGGTAGCCGATGTCGTCGATGCCGTCCGGGATGAGGTCGAGGCTCTTGAAGAGGTAGTTCACCCCGCCAGCGATGCACTCTCGCGCTTCGTTGGAGATACCAGTGACCGGCACGAGCTCCACCAGCTCCGACGCGTCCTCCCCGAGGCCACGCAGCCACGCCGGGAAAAGGTCAAGGTACTTGGTCTGATCGTTGTCTTGGCTCATGGGGACGCCCTTTATCCTGCTCGTGTCGTGCCGAAGCTCGGGCGATGATAGAGAACACTAGCGTGATGAAGCAAGGACTACCCGAACCCCGGTCGACGCATTCCTGGACGCTGGCGCGCGCCGCCCAGCTCGGCCTCGGGCTCTCCGTGTTGGGCCTCGTCGTCGCTCCGGGCGGCGCCGTGGCGCAAGAGAGCGCGCTGGTCATGGTGGCGGACACGGGCGGGTTGCCACCCGAGGAGGCGCGTTCGGCCTTCGCTGCGCTGCTGGCCGAGCTGCGCACGCGACACCCCTCGAGCGATCTCCGGGCGGACAGCGCGCGCGCCCCCGCCGAGGCGTTCGTGGCCTGCGAGCTCTCTCGCTGTCGCGCTTCGCTCATGCTGCGCTGGCATGCGTTCGCCGTGCTGATGGTCACCTTCGTGGCTGGCGAAGCCGGGTCCGGGCAGCCCCCGCACGTGCTGCTGGACGTCTACGACGCGGGTGGCCAGCGCACCGCGAACGTGGCCATCGAGCTGGTGGCCGGCGAGACGGGCTCCTACCGCGACGCCCTCCGGAGGGGCCTCGAGTCGTTGTCGCTGCCGCACCCCACCTTCGCACCCCTGTTGGTGACTTGTGACGTGGCCGGTGCGCGGGTGTTCGTGGACGACCGGCCTCTCGGCGTGGTGCCCCTCGGCGTGCTGCGCGTGTCGCCGGGTCGTCACCGCGTGCACGTGTCCGCGGCGGGCCACGTTTCGCACACGCAGACCGTGGACGTTCCTCCGAGCGGCGCGCGCGTGGACCTTCGCCTGCAGGCGAGCGGGGCGCCATGACGCGCAAGCCGCACGCCGTCCTCAGTGCCGCGGCTGTCCTCCTCTGGGCTGTGAGCGCGCTGGGCTGCGCAGCCAGCACGCCGCACGTCGCACGCGCCACGGAGGAGGGCGGGGTGAGCACGGGCCCCTACGTCTCGCCCTACCAGTACGAGCACTACCTGCGGGGTGAGCTCGCCCTGGCCTCCGGGCAGCCGGCGCAGGCCGCCCGCGAGTTCGCCCTGGCACGCACCGGCTCGGCCGACGACGCGTGGCTGCGGGCGCGTCACGCGCAGGCGCTCACCGACGCGGGGGAGTGGGAGCGCGCCGGTCGCGTGCTGGACGACTCGCTCGTGCGCTTTCCGCGCTCGCTCGAGCTGCACCTCACGCGTGCGCGCTGGGCGGAAGGGCAGGGCCGCGAGGAGGCTGCGCTGGCTGCGCTCATCCAGGCCGAAGAGGTGTCTCGAGGCGCGCCTGCGGGCGCACTGGCGCACGCCGCCTTGCTTTCGCGCCTAGGGCGTGACGCGGACGCCGAGGCCGTGCTGGACCGCTTCTTGGCGCGCAGCCCGCACGCTCACGCCTACGCGGCGCGGCTCGAGCTGGCGCTGCGGCGGGCACAGCTCGACGTGGCCGTGCAGGTGGTGCGCGCGTGGTCGGAGCACCCGCCCCGAGAGCGTGCGGCGCTCCGCCGTGTCGCCGCCCTGGCGCTCGAGCAGGGGCGTCCCGAGCTGACGCTCAGCTTGTTGACGGCGCCGACGGGGCCGGAGGAGCGCCTGCTGTGTCTGCGCGCGCATGCGCAGACGGGGCGCTATGCCGAGGCGGAGGCCGAGCTCGCGCTGGTGCGCGACCAGGACGTGGGCGGGCTCGAGCAGCGCGCGTCGCTCTACCTGCTGGTGCGCCGCGCGGACGTGGCGCTCGAACTGCTGGGCGAGATCGTGGCACGGCCCGAGGTGGCCACTCCTGCCCAGGCCCTCTTGATCGGAGCCTGCCTCTTGCAGCGGGGTCAGCCTGCCGACGCGGCGGGCTGGTTCGCGCGTGTCCCGTCCGACTCCACGGACGGCAACGCAGCGCGCGAGCAGCTGGGCCGTGCGTTGCGCGCAGCAGGCCTCCCGGCGCTGGCCGCCGAGGTGCACGTTCGCGCCGCGAACGGCTCCGAGCGCTAGACGGGGCCGCACCCGGCCCAGATCCCTAGTACTCGCCGAAGAGGTCTTGGATGCGGACGTCCAGCGCGGACGCGATCTTGTAGAGCGAGCTGATGCTGGCGCTCGACTCGGCGCGCTCGATCTGGCTGAGCAGCGAGACGCTCAGGTTGGTGCGCCGGGAGAGCAGCTTGAGCGTGAGCCCAGCGTCCTTGCGGAGGCGGCGGATGGACTCGCCGATGACCTTGTGGAGGTCCTCTTCCGGCGTCCGGGAGAGACCCTTCTTCCGGAGCACGCGCTCGAGCACGGCGCGGAACTCGTCCGGGTTGAAGGGCTTCTTCAGGTAGTCGACCGCGTCCAGCTTCATGCTCTGGACGGCCGTGTCGAGCGAAGGATAGCCCGTGAAGATGACGACAGCGATGTCCTTGTCGATGCGCCGGACGCGCTCGAGGACCTCGACGCCGTCCATCTTGGGCATCATCAGATCCAGTACCAGCAGATGGTATCCACCCGCTCGTACGGTGTCTTCCACGGCCTGCGGATCGTTCAAGGTCGTGACCTCGAAGCCATCCGCCGTCAGGAAGGTCTCCATGAATTCACAGATGGCTTTGTCGTCGTCGACGACCAGCACACGGACTTGTTGGGGCAGCTTCGGCATAGTTACGTTCCCGTAAGGCTGGCCCAAACCCTCGATTGGGCCAACTATTTTTCGCTGCGGGAGGAAATGGTCGGGGCGAGAGGATTCGAACCTCCGGCCTCACGGTCCCGAACCGTGCGCGCTACCAAACTGCGCTACGCCCCGTTTGAGCCGGGCGGAACCTAGCTCCCGGCCTTGGGGCTGTCAACGAATGAAACGAAATACTTGGTAGGCATCTGCGCTGCTTTCCACGCCGCTGGTCCACGGGCCGATTCGCACCGCGCCGTCGTCGTCGGCCGCCACGCAGGAGCCCTCCTCGAAGGGCAGCGCGCGCAGCCCGAGCGCCGCGGCACCGCGTGCCACGGCAGCACCCTCTTCCATGAGCGGAGAGCACACCGCGTACACCAGCACGCCGCCGGGCCGCAGCAGGCGGGCCGCGTTCGCCAGCAGTCGCCCCTGGAGCTGGCCCATGCGCGCCGGATCCTCGGGCGTGAGCCGCAGCAGCAGCTCGGGGCGCCGATGGAACGTACCGGCGCCCGTGCAGGGGGCGTCCAGTAGCACGCGATCGAATTGCCCCTCGAGCCCGGCGCAGCCCACCTCGAGGTTGGCGCACACCAGCTCCACCTCGGTGTCACAGCCCACCCGGCGCAGGGCCATGGGGATCTGCTCGAGGCGCGCCTCGTGGAGCTCGATGGCGCTCACGCGCCCCTCGTGGCCCACCGCCTCGGCCAGCTGCAGCGTCTTGCCGCCGCGGCCCGAGCAGGCGTCTGCCACCCGCTCACCGGGCTGCGCGCCGACCAGCGCGCCCACCAGCTGCGAGCCGATCTCCTGGACCACGAAGTCCCCGCGCTCGAACCCGGCGAGCTCGCGCGGGTCACCCACGCGCCGCGCACGCAGCGCCGTGGGCAGCGCGGCGAGGCGCTCGAAGACGTGGCCGGCGAGCTCGCGCGCCCCGTCGGCATCCTCAGCGTCGCTCTCGAGCGCGGGGCTGGTCTCGGGTGCGGCAGGACCCGCCGCGAGGGCTGCCAGCACCGCGCTCACATCGCGACCCGCAGACACCCGCAGATCGAGCGGCGGGGGCAGCGGGCGCGCCTCGATCAGCGTGGCGGCACGCCCCCGCCCGAGCGATGTCTCGAGCGCGCGCTCGAACCAGGCCGGCAGCGCCACGCGCGTGGGCGGCGCCGGGTGCTCGGGGCGCTCCTTCGCGAGCCCGCGTAGCACCGCGTTGACGAAGCCCGCCACGCGCTGGCCGCGCGCCTCGCGCACCGCGTTCACGCTGGCGTTCACGGCGGCGTGCGGCGGCACCCGCGAGAGGTGCTGCAGCTGATAGACACCCACCCGCAGCGCGGCGCGGGTGAGCGCGTCCACGCGGCCAGAGCGAGAGAGCCGCGCCTCGATGCGCGCGTCGAGCGCCGGCAGGGTGCGCAGCACGCCGTACACGATCTCGGCGCAGAGGGCGGCGTCCCGTCCGCTCACGCTGCGCCGCTTCAGCTCGGCATCGAGAGCGCGGCTGGCCCACGCTTCCTCTTGATCCACGCGACGCAGCACCTCGATGGCGATGGCGCGCGCGTCCGGGCTCAGGGGGCGCTGCTGGTCTCGGGGAGATCGGGGGTGTCCGGCCATAGGCGCTCGATGTCGTTCTTGAAGGCGATCGCCATCATGAGCAAGAGCAGCACCAGCCCCACCAGGCCGGCTTGCTCGCGGCGCCGTCGCGAGATGGGGCGCCGCAGCACCGACTCCACCAGGAAGAAGAGCAGGTGCCCGCCGTCCAGCATGGGGATGGGCAGCAGGTTGAGGATGCCGAGGTTGACGCTGACGAAGGCCATCAGGCGCAGGTAGTCGCTGGTGCCGGCCTGTGCCGCGCGGCCCGTCTCTTCGTAGACGCTGATCGGCCCGCCGATGGACTTCACGGTGATGCGCCCCTGGAACAGCCGCAGCAGCGAGTACAGCGTCAGCTCCACCATGCGGCGCGTCTCGTCCACCGCCACGCCGGCTGCGTACGCGAGCGCGTTGTCGGGCGCCACCGCTGGCAGGATGGTGACCGGGCGGAACCCGTCGATTCCGATGACCACGCGGTCGTAGCGCTCTCCATGTGGCGTGATGCCCTGCGCGCGGGGGAGCACCACGCGCCCCTCGTGCAGACGATCGCCGCGGCGCCACTCGATGTGGTGCTCGCCGCCCTCGTGGCTACCCAGCAGGTCCACCACGTCGGCCCAGGCACGCACCACGTGACCGTCCACCGTGATGATGCGGTCTCCGGGCAGCAGCCCCATGCGGTGCTCCGCCGAGCCCGCGCGCACGTACGCCACATAGGTGGCGGCGCTCTCGAGGCCCACGCGGTGGAGCGCATCGCCGGCCCCTGGCGGCGCCACCAGTGAGGTGAATTGCGGGCGGTACACGTCCAGCTCCACCAGCCCGCCGAGCGCGCCCTCGAGGCGCTCCGGGCGCAGCAGGGTGACGGGGATCAGGGCTTGTGTCCCGAGCGGCCCGCGCGCTTGCTGGAGCGTCTCGATGCGCGTCCCGCCCAGCCCCAGGATGCGGTCGAAGGTGCGGATGCCCGAGCGCGCGGCCACGCTGGCTGGCGAGGTGACCCCCACGATGGGCAGCGGGCTCGCGGGGCTGATGCCCACCAGGCCCACGCGCTCCACCACACCCAACTCCGGGATGCGAGGGCTCTCGCCCGGGGCGGCCAGCAGCACCTCGGCCCAACGCTCGCGCTCGCCCCGTGGGCCGGTGCCGCCGGGCTCGCGCTCCACCTCGAAGACCACCAGCTCGCCCGGGTGCTCGCGCACGATGTGAGACACCGCACTGAACGTGGACACCGGCTGACCGTTCACGGCGACCACGCGGTCGCCCGGCAGGATCAGGCCGTCTGCCGGCATGCCCGGGCGCACGGAGCCCACCTCGGACGGCGTGAGCATGGCGTCTGCCCCCAGCGTGACGAAGAAGAACAACGCCAGGGGGAAGAACAGGTTCATGGCGGGACCAGCCAGCACGATGACCACGCGGCGCCAGATGGACTGCGCGAAGAAGCTGCGGGGGCGGTCTTCCACGCGCACGTAGTCGCGCGGGCTCTCGCCCAGCATGCGCACGTAGCCCCCGAGGGGCAGGATCCCCACGCGGTACACCGTGTCGCCCCACTTGAAGGAAGCGAGCGTGGGGCCGAACCCCAGGCTGAACGTCTCCACCTTGACCCCGAAGAGCTTGGCCCAGGTGAAGTGGCCGAGCTCGTGGACGAAGATCAGCACTCCCACGAGCATCACGAAGTAGACGAGGTTCATCGAGGCGGCGGCACAGAGGGAACGAGCGCGGGCCAAGCGGGCCCTCGCGGTGTATCCTGTCACGGATCGTCGGCACGCGCGTGCCGAGCCCTAGGAAAGGCACTCCACTATGACTACGCGACTCGCTTCGCTCCTTGAAATCCCCATCCGTCACCGGCTCTTCGGGCTGGTGGCGCTCGCTCCCCTCGCTGCCGTGGCGGCAGGTTGTGGCGGCGGCGCCACGTTCGAGACCAACAACTGCGGGGACTTCGACACCGTCAACTGCGTGGAGATCGAGGGCGGGGACTCGGCGGCCCTGCTCACGGCCGTCAACACGCTCGAAGACGACACCACGGTGATCCTCGGGCCCGGCACCTTCGAGCTCACCAACACGGTGCAGATCCGCAACGCCTCCGGGGTCAACCTGGTCGGGCAGGGCATCGACACCACCACGCTGTCGTTCACGGGCGTCTCGGCGCAGACCAACGGCATCGACGTCATCGGCGACGACTTCCTGGTGCAGGACCTCACCGTGCTGGATGCCGGCAAGGACGGCATCCGCGTGGAGGCCAGCGTCGGCGTCACCTTCCGGCGCATCCGCGCGACCTGGACCAACGAGGGCCGCTCCTCCAACGGTGCCTATGGCATCTACCCGGTCAGCAGCCAGAACGTCTTGGTGGAGGACAGCTTCGCCGAGAACGCGTCCGACGCCGGCCTCTACGTGGGCCAGTGCCGCAACGTCGTCGTGCGCCGCAACCGGGTGACCGGAAACGTCGCCGGCCTCGAGATCGAGAACACGCAGTACGCGGACGTCTACGAGAACCACGCCGAGGACAACACCGGCGGCATCGTGGTGTTCGACCTGCCAGGCAACCCCATCGTGGGCCGTGACGTGCGCCTGCGCGACAACACCATCGTGCGCAACAACCGCCGCAACTTCGCGCCTGGCGGCACCGTCGCCGAGATCCCCCCCGGCACCGGCACGTTCGTCATGGCGTCGCGCCGCGTCGTGGTCACCAACAACACCTACGAAGAGAACAACGCGGTGGACATCGCGCTCATCAGCGGGCTCATCATCGAAGGCAACCCCGCCACGTGGGAGCTGGACGAGGCCGAGCTGGTGGGGAACTGGGACGACCTCGGTCTGCTCCCCGGGGCGACCGCCGACACGGTCATGAACTTCCGCAGCGAGAACATCGTCGTCTCGGGCAACACGCACACCAACCCGGGCTCGTCGTACACGCTCCTGCTGCAGTTCGGGCAGCTCCTGGCCGCGCTCTACGGCTCGGACCCCGCTGACTCGGTCGTCTACGACACCATCGGCGAGCCCATGTTCGACGCCACAGTGGCCGCCAACAACTCCAACGCCAACCGCATCTGCGTGGGTGGGAACACTGGCGGCACGTTCGCGAGCTTCAATGCTCCCGCGCAGCTGGCGAGCCCAGGCTCCCCGTTCCTGCAGCTGGACACCGCGCCCTTCGCGCCGTTCGACTGCACCACGCTCGCGGGCGGGGATCTCGTCGTCTGGGACGCTGACGCGCCATGATTCGGCTCGCGCTGGCTTCGCTCTGCCTCTTCGTGGTGGTGGGCATCGCCAGTTGCGGCGGTGACTCGTCCGGCGGCTTCGACGACTCGCGTCCGCCGCGTGTCTCGCTCACGGGGCCCACGCCCGAGCGCCTCTCGGACTACAACCTGCTGGCCTATGACGGCGATGGACAGTTCCGTTACAACGCGCGGGTGGTGCCCTATGACCTGAACACGCCGCTCTTCACGGATTACGCGCTCAAGGACCGCGCCATTTTCGTGCCGGAGGGCAGCAGCGCCACGTACACCGACGCGGGTGTCTTCGACTTCCCGGTCGGGAGCGTGCTGATCAAGAGCTTCTCCGTGGCGGCCGACCTGCGCAGCCCGGAAGAGAACCGCACCCTGGTGGAGACCCGCTTGCTCATCCGCTTCGAGGATGGCTGGCGGGCGTTCCCCTACGTCTGGAACGAGGCCCAGGACGAGGCCTTCTACACCCCCGGTGGCGAGGTCCGCCCAGTGCCCTTCATCGACGCCGAAGGCGAGGAGCAGGTGGCCAACTACCTCATCCCGCAGCGCAACCAGTGTCAGTCGTGCCACGAGCGGCGCGACGACGAGGGCGTGACCAGCATCGTCCCGATTGGGCCGAAGGCGCGCAACCTGAACCGCGACTACGACTACGGCGTGGGCGTGGGCGCTGTGAACCAGCTCACGCGGCTGGCAGACCTGGGGCTGCTCAGCGGGCTGCCGGACGTAAGCGGCATCGACGCGGCCTACGACTTCGCGCCCATCGAGGCCAACGGCGTCGCGGGCCTCTCCGGCGACGAGCTCACCGAGGCGGCGCGCAGCTACCTGGACGTCAATTGCGCCCACTGCCACAACCCGAACGGGGTGCAGGGCGTCACGTCGCAGCTCTTCCTGCACTACGAGAACACCGATGAATTCCGGCTGGGCGTGTGCAAGCGGCCGGGCAGCGCGGGCAGCGGCACGGGCGGCTTCACCTTCGACATCGTCCCCGGCAACCCCGACGAGTCCATCTTGGTGTTCCGCGTGGAGACCGAAGAGGTGGGGGCCATGATGCCGCTGCTGGGGCGCTCGCTCCAGCACCGTCACGGCGCCGACCTGTTGCGTGCGTGGGTGGCCGAGATGCCGGTCGTGGACTGCAGCGCCCCCTGAGCGCCCGGGCCGGTGGCCGGTCGAACGAGCGTCACGAGCCTTCGAATCTTTTCGGGGCTCGTGACGTCCGACCCTCGGCAGCCGCTCCGAGACGGCGTAAGCTGCGCCCGAAGCCCTGATATGCCGAAGCACTTCCTCACTCCCTCGCCCCTGCTGGTGGCTGCGGCGCTCCTCCTCGGAGGAGTGGAGGTCCCGCACGCGCAGGCGCAGAGCACGTTCAACCAGTTTGCGGACGAAGCCACCGAGGTGACCGGCTCGCTGCTGGAGCTGGCCACGCCGCTCTTCGAGGACTGCCAGGCTTTGGCCGGAGCGCAGCGCCGGGCCTGCAGCCTGCGGGTGCGCAACGCGGCACGCGACCTCAACCGCACCACCTACCTGCACACGCTCCCGGTGGGTGACCACCTGCGCTTCGACCCCTACGAGCCCATGGGCGGCGGCTTCCGTGTCTACCTGCGCGGCTTCGAGCAGCGTGACGGGCAGCGGGTCATCAGCACGCGGGCGACCGAGGGCGGCGTCCTCCCCGTCCACACCATCGCGCAGGGCTTCTCCGTGGTCCCGGCCCGGGCGGCCCGGCCGTGGGTCATCCAGAACGCGCCCGAGCGCTTGGTGCTGCGCGTCATCTTCCGCTTCGGTGAGACGTTCACCGACGGTGAGCTGCGCGGCGTGGTGCTCAACCTGGTGGCCGCGCAGGTGTTCAACGACAGCACGGGCAACGTGCTGCTGGACACCGCGCGCACGCCGGGACCGCCGCAAGAGCCGCACGCTCTCGACCGGCGCGTGCGCCTGTGGGACCGCAACGGGCATGCCGAGGCGCTGTGGCAGGCGCCCGATGGACGCCGCTACGTGTTCCATGTGGAGAACCAGCCGCTGCTCACGCCGCCCAACTCGAGCGCGCCCATGCTGCACGCGTGGCACGGCCCGGAGCGGCAGAGCGTGGTGCACTTCGTGGCGCCCTGCTGCACCGCCAACATCTCGGTAGCCCCGCGCGACGCGGAGACCCTCACGGTCATCATCACCGAGCGCGCAGCCGAAGGCGCGGTGCCTGGCCAGGGCCAGGTGTTGGTCATTCGCTTCGTCCAAGCCCGCGGCGTGTTTCGCGTGGTGGCGCGCTGGCGTGGCAGCAACACGGAGCGCCCACCGGCGTGGGTCACGGATCCCACCGCGCCGCTGCCAGACCCGGCCACGGGTGCCCTCGAGGCCCAAGAAGAGGGCGCCGCGCAAGAAGGCGAGTAGGCCTCGGCGCTGGACTAGCCCGCCGGCTGGCGGAACACCGCCGCCCGGTAGTAGCGCAGCTCCTCGATGCTCTCGAGGATGTCGTCGATGGCCCGATGGCTGCCGCGCTTGGGAGGGCGCTTGCTGTAGTCCTCCGGGAACCAGCGCTGCGCGAGCTCCTTCACGGTGGACACGTCGATCATGCGGTAGTGCAGGAAGCTGTCCACGCTGGGCATGTAGAGGGCGATGAAGCGCCTGTCCTGGTGGATGGAGTTGCCCGCCAGCGGGGCGCTGCGCGGGTCGCAGTGCGCTTGCAAGAACGCCAGCACCTGGGCCTCCGCGTCGGCCTCGCTGACCGTGGACTCCCGCACGCGCGCCGTGAGGCCGCTCTGCCCGTGGTGCTTGGTGTTCCAGTCGTCCATGGCGGCCAGCCGCTCCTCTGGCTGGTGCACCACCAGGTTGGGCCCCTCGGCCACCACGTTGAGCTCGCCGTCCGTGATGAGCATGGCGATCTCGATGATGCGCTCCCGCTCGGGGACCAGCCCCGTCATCTCGAGGTCTGCCCACACGATCCGCGCCGAGCGGGCGTCTTGCTGCTCTGTCACCGCCATTGCCCCCCGCTTATCTCACGACCGGGGGGCGGCAGTCACCAACCGAACGCGGGCTACTCCATCAGGTCGGAGCAGTCTTCGACGCCGCAGTCGCGCTCGTCCGTGGGGCCGGTGAGGTCGGAGCAATCTTCGACGCTGCAGTCGCGCTCATCGGTGGGGCCGGTGAGGTCGGAGCAGTCTTCGACGCTGCAGTCGCGCTCATCGGTGGGGCCGGTGCTCTCTTCGTCGGCCACGGTGTCACCCGTGCCGGCGCTGGCTCCGCCGCAGCCCAACGCGGTGCCGGGGATCGCCAGGGCCATCGCGGCTGCCACGAACAACTCTCGATTGATCTTCATGCTGTGTCTTCCTTCTGCTGGATTGCTTCTGCCGCGACGTCTCGATCGGAGAACGTCACCGGACCACTCGCCAGGAGCTGCTGGGCCTCGTGCCCGCGGCCGGCGATGACCACCACGTCGGCCGCGTGTGCGCTGCCGATGGCCTGTCGAATCGCCGCGCGGCGGTCGACCAACCGCAGCCACTCGGCGCGGCCGCTACCAGAAGCCCGTCCGCTCTCGATGGCGTCTAGGATGCGCTCGGGGTCTTCGCCGCGCGGGTTGTCGCTCGTGGCGATGACCACGTCGGCGAGCTCGCTGGCGATGCGGCCCATCTCGGGGCGCTTGCCCTGGTCTCGGTCGCCACCGCAGCCGAACACGCAGACGAGCCGACCACCCGCCTCCCCGAGCAGGCCGCGTGCCTCGGCGAGCGTGCGGGCCAGCGCGTCCGGCGTGTGCGCGTAGTCCACCACCACGAGGGGCCGCTCGGCCAGCACGTCGAAGCGCCCGGGCACGCCTCGAAACGCGCGGAGACCGCTGCGGATGGCGCTGGCTTCGTAGCCCAGGGCTGCCGCGGCGAGAGCGGCCGCGAGCGCGTTCTCGGCGTGCACGGCGCCCACCACACCCAGCTGGAAGGGGCCTGCCAGGGCTTCGAGGGCGGGGGCGCTCGCGGCGTCTGGCCCAAACGACACATCGAAGCGCGTCCCGTGCACCGCCACCTGCACACGCTCCCCGCGCAGGTGGAGGGGAAGCTCCGCGCAGTCGGGGTGAACGTCTCCCACCACCCAGCCGAAGCGACGCACGCCAGCGGGCACCACGTCGTTCAGCAGCGCACTGCACGGGTCGCCCAGATTCCACACTACCGTTCCGCCCGGTGGGACGGTCATGAAGAGCTGAGCCTTGGCGGCCAGGTAGCCCTCGGGTGAGCCGTGCAGGTCCAGGTGATCACGCGTGAGGTTGGTGAACACCGCCACGTCGGCCGGCCACAGCCGCGCAAAGCCCGCCGCGAGGGCCTTCGACGTGGTCTCCACGGCGATGGTGCGAACGCCTTCGGCCACCGCCTCCTGTGCCAGTTCTTGGAAGGACGCCATGCTGACGCTGCCCGAGACCTGCCGCTCACCCACCCATGTACCGAGGGTGGTGGCCCGCGCCGACGTCTCCCCCGCGGCGGCCACGATGGCCGCGATCATGCTGGTGGTGCTGCTCTTTCCATTGGTGCCCGTGACACCCACGGAGCGAAGCCGGGGCCGGAGGAGCGTGAGCCGTGGGACGGATGTCGGAGGGTTGGACACGGTGGCGCGCGATGCTCAGCCCAGCCTGCCACAAGACGCCACAACAGGGGGCCTCGATGGCATCGCGCGACGGCGGCCCCTCACGGCTGTGCGGGGGCCACCACGGTTGCGTCGAGGGCGAACGCTTCGGGTAGGTTGCCGGACTCGACGAACGTGTGCCCCTCGATGTGCAGCCGCACCGTGCGCGTATCGGCATCGACGGATTGCACGACGAGTCGCCCGTCTTGCACATCCACACGCTGCTCGAAGGTCTCTCCGAGCTCGATCACGACCGAGCCGGTGGAGACAGGGAACTCGCCGACGACGAGGGGCGTCCCCAGGTTCACGGTGAGGCCGAAGGCCGTCGGGCCCGAGCCGAAGTACGCGACGAGGCGTCCCTGCTCGATGTCCACCTGGACCAGGTGGGCATAGTCCGTCGCGACGCTGCCGTCGTAGTTGCGCGGTAGCCCCTCACCCGCGATGGCCAGGGTGCCGGAGGTCTGTGCGGGCACGGCCTCGGCGCCAGCCGTCGACGTACCGGTCGAGGTGGGCTCGCTCGACTCGCCGCCGCACGCGGCCAACAACACCGAGACGCCAATCGCAAGAGCTTGATACTTCATCATAGTGGAATACCTCTAGGGCGGGAGCGACGTCGAGCCAGCAGCGCTCATCGCCGCGTGCTCGAGCCGCCGTGGGGAGGGCGGTCATGGACCGCGCGCCCCGAGCCTTGTACTCCACCGGCGCGCGCCCTTCTAGCCGGGGCGTGGCGGTGAGGTTGGAAGGCGCGGCAGGAACGCGCTATCGCAAGGGGGTGACCACCATCGCGCCGATAGGGACCGATGTCGCCCATGCCGCCGAGCTCTTGCGTGGCAGCGAGGTGGTGGGCATGCCCACGGAGACGGTGTATGGGTTGGCGGCCGCGGCGTTCGACGAGCGTGCCGTGCTGAAGGTGTTCGAGGTGAAGGGGCGGCCCAGCTTCGATCCCCTGATCGTGCATCTGGCGGACGCTGCGCAACTGTGGCGGGTGGCGGATCTCGGGGCTCTGGCACCGGTGGAGCGCGCGCGCGTGCTTGCGTTGGCCGAGCGCTTCTGGCCCGGGCCCCTCACCCTGGTGCTTCCCAAGGTGGCGGCGGTGCCGGACTTGGTGACCAGCGGGCTCGACACGGTGGCCGTGCGCGTCCCGGCGCACCCCATGGCGCGGGCGCTGATCGAGGCGGCGGGCGCGCCCCTTGCGGCACCGAGCGCCAACCCCTTCGGCTACGTGAGCCCCACGCGGGCGGAGCACGTGGCGCAGCAGCTGGGCCACGGGGTGCCCTACGTTCTAGACGGCGGCCCGTGCGACGTGGGGGTGGAGAGCACCATCGTGGCCGCTCCGCGAGTGGGTGGGGCCAGCGTGTGGACGGTGCTGCGTGATGGGGGCCTCACGCGCGAGGCGCTCGAGGAGGCGCTGGGGGTGAGTCTGGCAGACGCGACTGCCGTGGTGGGCCGCGCCGAGAGCCCCGCCGCGCCGGGGCAGCTGGAGTCGCACTACGCGCCTCGCACACCCCTCCGACATGGCGCGCTTCCTGGGCTGCTGCGCGACGCGGCCAGCGCAAGGGTGCACGTGATCGCTTTCCGCGAGGCCCCCGCTGGCGTGTCGGCCGACGTGCTGTCCCCCACGGGTGACCTGGGCGAAGCGGCCCGCCGGCTCTTTGCCCTGATGCGGCGCGCGGACACGCTCGGGGCCGAGCTGATCCTGGCCGAGCGCGTGCCCGACGAGGGGCTCGGTCGCGCCATCAACGACCGCTTGCGGCGCGCATCGGCCGGCGGGGGAGCTGATACGCTGCGCCATGGCTCGTGACCGTGTCGTCTTGGTCGATGGGAGCGCGCTGCTCTACCGGGCGTTCTTCGCGCTGCCCAGCAGCCTCGCCACGTCGGCGGGGGTGCCCACCAACGCCACCTTCGGCTTCGCCACCATGTGCCGCAAGGTCTTCGCGGGGAAGCGCCCGGCGTTCGGTGCCGTGGTCTTCGACGCGCCGGGGGCCACCTTCCGCGAGGAGCGCTTCCCGGCCTACAAGGCACAGCGCCCCTCCATGCCGGCGGAGCTGCGCGCGCAGCTCGCCGACGTGGACCGTGTGGTGCATGCCTTCGGGCTCCCCAGCCTCCGCGTGAGCGGCTACGAGGCCGACGACGTGATCGCGACGCTCACCCGCGAGGCCCTCGAGGCCGGGCACGAGGTGCACATCGTGTCGGGCGACAAGGACTTCGCGCAGCTGGTGGGGGAGCACGTGCGGCTCGTGGACACCATGCGCGACGTCACCTACGACGCCGAGCTGGTACGCAAGAAGTGGGGCGTGCCGCCCGCGCAGATGCGCGACTACCAGGCGCTGGTGGGCGACAAGGTGGACAACGTGCCCGGCGTGCCGGGCATCGGCGCGAAGACGGCCGTCACGCTGCTCGACCGCTTCGGCACGCTCGAGGGGGTGCTGGCCGGCACCGCTGAGCTCAAGGGCAAGCAGCGCGAGAACCTCGAGGAGTACGCCGAGCAGGCACGCCTCTCGCGTGAGCTGGTGACGCTGGACGAGCGCGCGCCGCTGCCGCTGACGCTGGCCGAGACGCGCCTCGGGGAGCCGGATGCGAGCGTGGTCAACGCGCTCTTCCGCGACCTGGAATTCTTCTCGCTGCTGGGGGCCGAGGCACCTGCGCTGGGTGATGCCGAGAGCGCCCCGGCGGCGGTGCTGGCCGAGACGCCCGAGGCGCTGCTCGCGTTCCGCAGCGCCGCTCCTGAGGGCTGCGCGCTGTTCGCCCTCTACGCCGGGCCTACGCCGGTGGCCGCCGAACTCTATGGTGTAGCGCTGGCGGCCGGGACCGAGGCGCTGTTCGTGCCTGTGGGTGGCGCCGATCCGGACGCTGCCAACGACGCGGGCTCCCCGCTGCGCGCTGCGCTGGCGACTGCGCTCTCGGACGCGAGCTGGCCCAAGCGCGTTCACGACGCACGCGACACGTATGCGGTGCTGGCGCAGCACGGCCTGCCGCTCACGGGAGTGGTGCTGGACTCGCAGCTCGCGTCGTATCTCATCGACCCGACCGCGCACCTGCCGCACGAGCTCGAGCAGGTGGCGCGCGCGTTCCTGCAGCGCGTGCTGCCCTCCCTCGCGGCGCCGGAGGGTGCGCCCACCAAGCGCGCGCGGCCCACGCTGAGCGACACGGATCCCGGCGCGCGTGCCGTGTTCGCGTGCTCCCGAGCGCTGGCCCTCGAGGAGCTGCGCGCACCGCTCGAGGCGCTGCTGACCGAGCAAGACCAAGCGCGGGTCATGCGCGACCTCGAGCTGCCGCTCGCACGGGTGCTCGCCGACATGCAGTGCGCTGGCGTGCGCGTGGACGCGGCGGCGCTGTCCGCGCTGAGCACCGAGTTCGAGGAGCGCAAGGCCGCCATCGAGGCGGAGATCTTCGAGCTCGCCGGGCGCCCCTTCAACCTGGCGTCCACCAAGCAGCTGGGCGAGGTGCTGTTCGACGAGCTGAAGCTGCCGGTGCAGAAGCGCACCAAGACGGGCTACAGCACGGACGCCGAGGTGCTGGAGCGCCTCGCCCCGAAGCACCCCATCGCGGAGAAGATCCTGCGCCAGCGCGAGCTCGCGAAGCTCATCAACACCTACACGGAGGTGCTGCGCGCAGCCATCCATCCGCGCACGGGGCGCGTGCACTGCACCTTCCAGCAGACGGCCAGCGCGTCGGGGCGGCTCATCACCACCGAGCCGGACCTGCAGCGCACCCCCATCCGCAGCGAGGACGGCAAGCGCATCCGCGCGGCCTTCCTGCCACGCGAGGGCTGGGTGATGGTGTCGGCGGACTGGAGCCAGATCGAGCTGCGCCTGCTGGCTCACCTGTCCGCCGACCCGGCGCTCATGGCGGCCTTCCGCGACGAGGTGGACGTGCACCGCCGCACGGCCTCGGAGATCTTCCGCTGCACCCCGGAGGAGGTCACGCGCGCCCAGCGCAACGTGGGCAAGACCGTGAACTTCGCCACCATCTACGGCCAGGGCGCCACCGCGCTCGCCCAGGGGCTGGGGGTCACGCGCAACGAGGCCAAGGCCTACATCGAGCGCTACTTCGAGGTCTACGGCGGCGTGCGCACCTGGCTGGACCAGAGCATCGCGGGCGCGCACGAACACGGCTACGTGGACACCATGGTGGGCCGCCGGCGCAAGATTCCAGAGCTCACCAGCGGCGACCCGGCCACGCGGGCGTACGGCGAGCGCATCGCGGCCAACACACCCATCCAGGGCTCGGCGGCGGACCTCTGCAAGCTGGCCATGCTGGGCATCGCGCGCCGCGTGCGCGAAGAGGGCCTCGCGGCGGCGATGGTGCTGCAGATCCACGACGAGCTGCTGTTCGAGGTGGAGCCCAGCGACCTGCCGCGGCTCCTGCCCATCGTGCGCCACGAGATGGAGCACGTGTGGCCCGCGCTGCGGGTGCCGCTGGTGGTGGACCTGGGGCACGGCGCCTCGTGGGAAGAGGCACACGGATGAAGGTCACGCGAGTGAACGGCGTGGGGGCCATCCCCGCGGCCACCTGGGACGCCCTCGCAGGCGAAGACGACCCCTTTGCGGAGCACGCTTTCCTGTCCACGCTCGAAGACTCGGGCTCCGTGGGGGGGCGCTCGGGCTGGGAGCCGGAGCATGTGCTGGTGCACGCCGACGGCCAGCTGGTGGGGGCGCTGCCGCTCTACCGCAAGCAGCACAGCTACGGCGAGTACATCTTCGACTTCGCGTGGGCCAACGCGTCGTCGCGCCTAGGGGCGCCGTACTACCCGAAGCTGGTGGGCATGACGCCGCTCACCCCCGCCACGGGCACGCGGCTCTTGGTGCACCCCGAGGCGGACCGCGGCGCCGTGGTGCGCGCGCTGCTGGATGGGGCGCTGGCGGCCGCCGACGAGCTGCGGGCGTCGTCCATCCACCTCAACTTCCTGAGCGCGCAGGAGGCCGAGGACGTGGCGGCCCATGGCGCCTTCATGCCGCGCACCACTCACCAGTTCCACTTCCACAACGAGGGCTACGCCACGTTCGAGGACTTCGTGGGGCGCTTTCGCTCGTCCATGCGCAAGAAGCTGCGCAAGGAGCGGCGCGCCGTGACCGAGGGCGGGCTCGACGTGGGCGTCACCACGGGGGACGCGCTCTCGGCCGAGGACTGGTCGCTGCTGCGCTCGTTCTACCTGGACACCTGCTACCGCAAGGGCAGCGAGCCCTACCTGAGCGAGTCGTTCTTCACGCTGCTGGCCGAGCGCTGCGCGCACCGCGTGGTGGTGGGCTATGCCCGACGTAACGGTTCGCTCGTGGCGGCGTCTCTCAACTTCGAGAAAGGCAAGCACCTCTACGGCCGCTACTGGGGCTGTGACGAGAGCCACGAGATGCTCCACTTCGAGCTCTGCTACTACCAGCTGATCGACCGCGCCATCTCGCGCGGGCTCACCCGCTTCGAGGCCGGCGCGCAGGGCACCCACAAGGTGCGCCGCGGGCTCATGCCCAGCGCCATCCACAGCGCGCACTTCATCAAACACCCCGTGCTGCGCGATGCCGTGGCGGACTACCTGCCGCGCGAGCGTGAGGGCGTGCTGCACGAGATGGAGGCGCTGGCCGAGCACGGCCCCTTCCGGCGCGGAGACGAAGAATGAGCTTCGGGCTGGTGTCGCTGTTCGCGTTCCTGGCGGCGGTGGGCGCGGCGTGGACGCTGCGCAACAAGTTCTTCGCCATCTTCGTCGGCGTGCTGCTGGGCCTCGAGGGGCTGGTGGCCACGGCCTACGAGCCTCACGTGGGCGCGCTGCGGCCGCTCTTCTGGGGTCTGCACGTCACGGTGTTCCTGCAGATCCTCTCGCTCACGCGGCCGGCGCTGCGTCCCGCGTGGTTCCGCGTGCTGGTCAGCTGGCCCGCCTACTACTTCTTGGCGGCCACGCTGCTGGGCGTGTTCTGGCTGCCCATCCTCCTGGTGGCCAGCGCGCCGGCCTCGCTGCCCGTGCAGCTGGTGCTGAGCGTGCCCTTCGTGCTGGCGGCGGTGGGCATGTGGCAGTCGCTGGTGGGGCGCGAGTCGCTCGTGCCGCTGTCCCTGTTGGACGCGCTCGGGAGCGAGGGAGACGTGGTCATGCGGCACGTGGCGCCTGCGCCGGGGCAGGACGCATCGCGCCCGCTGCGCATCGTGCAGATCACGGACCCGCACTTGGGGCCCTTCATGAGCGTGGCGCGCCTGCGGCGCATCGCCGAGCGCGCCGTAGAGCGCGAGCCGGACCTCATCATGCTGACCGGCGACTTCCTGACCATGGAGTCGCAGGCGCGCGAGAGCTACTTGGCCGAAGCGTTCGCGCCGCTGGCCGCGCTCGAGGGGCGCGTGTTTGCTTGCCTCGGGAACCACGACCACGAGGCGCTGCACATCGTGAAAAACGCCCTGGCCGGCGCGAAGGTGAAGCTGCTGGTGGACCAGAGCGCGCTGGTGGACACGCCCGCGGGACCCGTGCAGATCGTGGGCGCGGACTACCACTTCCGCGGCCGCCACGAACACCTCACCCGGTTGGCCCAGACGCACCCGCGCCTGCCCGGCGCCCTGCGCCTCTGGCTGCTGCACGACCCGGGGGCCTTCCGCCGCATCCCGGTGGGTGACGCGGACCTGGTGCTGAGTGGTCACACGCACGGCGGCCAGGTGGGCCTGCTCTCGCTCGGTGGAAGCTGGACGCCCGTGTGGTCCATCGCGAAGATCCCCGATCACGGCCTCTTCGCCCGCGGGCGCGACCGGCTGTACATCCACCGCGGCACGGGGCACTACGGGTTCCCGCTGCGCCTGGGCGTGCCGTCCGAGCAGAGCCTCTTGGAGGTCTACTTCAACGCTCCCACCTGAGCGTGCGGTGGCCGCCTACGCCCGCAGCTGGCGCCCGGGCGGGGCCGTCAGCATGAAGCGCAGCGCGGCACGCAGGCGCTCCTTGGCGTCCACCTCCACCACCACGCCGTGGGCCATGACCAAGCGCGTGAAGTCGAGCGCCATGACGCGCTCGAGGCTCTGCCGCGCGGCCTCGCGGTCACGCACCAGCAGGCGCAGCTCGAGGCCCTGCGCGAGCCGCTGGTGGGCGCCGACCATGCGCAGGATCAGGCCGGTGAACAGGCCCTGCGTGGGTCCCAGCACGTGGAACACCAGGTCCGTGACCACCAGCGTGCGCGAGGGGGCATGAAAGAAGAGCGTCTCGCTCAGGGCGGGCATGCCCGCGAGCACCACGGCGGTGGCGTCGGCCGGCATGTCCGAGGGCAGCACGATGTGGGGCGGGACCACGCGGCCCAGCTTGCTGAGCTTCTCCGGCAGCCCGGGCGCGAGGTGCACCTGCGCATTGGGCCAGCGCGCGGCGGCGTCGCCCACGAAGAGGTGGTGAAACTTGTTGGGAGACGCGATGTGCGTCACCCGCCCCAGCGCAGAGACGCGAGCCGCCAGCTCGTCGTCCATGCGCAGCGGCGAGATCACCATCAGCTCGCCGCCCGCGAGGCTCAGCAGGGTGGAGCGCAGCGGCAGGTGAAACCCCGGCAGCACGCGCAGGGTGGTCTCGAGGGCGTGGACTCCGTCGGCGAGGCGGACGAGCTCGGTCATCCCGGCTTCCTTTGTGCCTTATACCCGCAGGGTCAACCGGGCAGCGCCGTGCGCCGTCCTCGAATGGAACGCTCGATCGCGTGCCCGATCCGGTCGATGTCGAGGACCTCGTCCGCCGCTCCCGCCTCGGCGGCGGCCCGGGGCATGCCGTAGATGACGCTCGAGCCCTCATCCTGCGCGATCGTCCTGTGGCCCGCCTGCCGCATCGCCATGAGCCCCTTCGCGCCATCGCGCCCCATCCCGGTGAGCAGCACCCCGACCGCCGTCCCGCGATGATGAGCGGCGACGCTCTCGAAGAAGACATCGACCGAAGGGCGATAGGGGTAGTCGCGTGGCTCCGCGATGTAGTCGAGGCGCCCGTCCGAGGCGACACAGAGGTGGTCGCTGGTCGCCGCGAGGAGTGCCTCGCCCACACGAAGTCCGTCGCCTGACTTGGCGAGGCTCACCGGGAACCCCGAGCTCTGCGCGACCCACGCTGCGATCGTTCCCGCGAACGACTCGTCGACGTGCTGCACGATGACGATGGCCGCCGGGAACGGCCGTGGCAACGACGCGAGCACGCGGCTCACGGCGTTCGGGCCTCCCGTTGAAGCACCGATCGCCACCATCGCGGGCGCGAGGCCTCGAGTCGCGGTCAGAACCGACCCGCTACGTGTCGCGGGGGGATGCGATGAGGGGTTGTGCGGCGGTGCAGCCGTCGGGGCTGCTGCCGTGGCCTCCCGGAGAGAGCGATCGGCGGCACGACGCGCACCGAGACGGGCCGCGAGGGCGAGCTTCCGAACGAGTGAGGAGAGCCCGTGGAGCACCGAGGAGCCATCGAGCCACGGCATGTCGACGACGTCCAGCGCGCCCACCTCCATGGCATCGTAGACCTCGTTCACGCGCTCTCCGCGGCCCGTACGAACCAACAGCACGGCAGCGTGGCACTGGGACTCGAGTCGCCTCACCGTCGCTGCAGCCGCGGGCCCGGGAAGGTCCATGGAGAGCAACACGACCGATACCGGCTCGCTGGCGGCGCGTCGGAGAGCGTCGTCGGCGTCGCGTGCGCTCCACGCCACGGCGTGATCCGGGAGGGACTCGACGGCCTTCCTCAGCACCTCGATCGCCGAAGACGAGGGGTGGGCGATGCCAATGCGCGTCGAGGTCACGAGGGGCCCCCGATCAGCTCTTCGACCGCCCGCGCCAGCGTCTCGTCGTGGAAGCTGGTCTTGCCGAGGTAGTAGTCCGCCCCGGCTTCGAGGCCTCGCATGCGATCGGCGTCGCGCTCCTTGTACGAGACGATCATCACGGGAAGCACCCGAAGACGCGGGTGATCCTTGATCGCGCGGGTCAGCTCGAGTCCGTTCATTCGTGGCATATCGACGTCGGTGATCACCAGGTCGAACTCGCCCGCGCGAACGGCGTTCCAGCCATCCGCGCCGTCGGTCGCGACGACGACTTCGTAGCCACGGTTCTCCAGGATCTGCCGCTCCACTTCGCGGACCGTGATCGAGTCGTCCACGACGAGCACTCGCTTCCTTGCGCGGGGGCGGCTCTCGTCGACCGACACGAGTCGTGGACGTCCCCGCCGCGCGAGCGACGCGCACGACCGCGCCAGATCGTCGACGTCGAGCACCACGATTGGACTCCCATCTCTTCCCATGGCGATGGCGATGACGTCCTGCACGCGTCCGAGGCGAGGGTCGAGCGGACGAAGGACCAGCTCCAGCTCTCCGATGATTCGATCGACCACCAGCCCAAAGCGGTCTTGACGATCGCCGATGACGACGACATCGAGTGCGTCTTCGCGCGAGCTGCCCTGGCCCAGCTCCAAGACCTCTGCGAGCGTGACGAGCCCGACCGAGTGTCCGTCGACCATCATCTGCTCGCGTCCCTCGATGGTGGACACTTGCTCGCGCGAACTGCGCACCACGCGCTCCACCCTGTGAAGCGCGATCGCGTGTGGCGCCCCGGCTACCTCGATGTGGAGGCAGCGCACGACCGAACGCGTGAGGGGAAGCTCGAGCTCGAAGCGAGTTCCGAACCCGAGGTGCGACACGATGCGCACGTCGCCTCCGACTTCCCGAATGGTGCTCTGGACGACGTCGAGGCCAACGCCGCGTCCCGAGAGCTCGGTGACCGCGTCCCGCGTCGAGAACCCGGGCAGGAACAAGAACTCGAGCAACTCGCGTGTGTCGAGGTTGGCTGCGTTCGCGGCCGAAGCGAAGCCGCGCTCCGAGATCCGTGTGCGAATCTTCTCCACGTCGATGCCGCGGCCGTCATCACTGATGGCGACGGCCAGCAGACCGGCGCGATGGCGTGCCTCGATGCGGAGCGTTCCCTGCTCGCTCTTTCCCTTGGCCACGCGCTCGGCCGGAGTCTCGAGGCCATGGTCCACGGCGTTGCGGAGAAGATGCCCGAGCGGAGCGTCGAGCTTGTCCAGGATGTCCCGGTCCACACCGACCGTTCCACCGACGATCTCCAGCTTGACCTCCTTGCCCAGCGCGCGGCCGAGATCCCTCACCACGCGGGGGTACTTCGAGATGCCCTCGTCGAGCGGACGCATGCGCGACGCCAGGACTTCGCGATGCAGGCGCGAGGCGAGATCGTGGGACCTGCGGGTCTCGTCCTCGAGTTCGTCCAAGCGCTCGGACACGGCCTGAGCGAGCTCACTCGAACGCTGTCGTGCTTCGTCCACTAGGCCGAGCGCGAGCGGCGACGCGCGCAGCAGATCGTGGAGTTCGTCGAGGACCTCGGCCAGGCCAAGGTGCCGCGTGCGCGTCTCGCGAAGACCATCGACGGCGCCCTGGAGGCGGCCCGAGGCAACGAGCGCCTCGCTCGCCAAGTTGAGCACGCGACTCATGCTCTCCGCCGCGACGCGAATCACCCGCTCGCGAGCATCGGCGGACTGCGCGGGACGGTTGTCGACGGGCTCGCTCGAGGCAGCCGACTCGGCTGCGACGGCGGACGCAGCGTGCACGCTGGGGGCGACCGTCGGCTGTTCCGCCACCTTGGGCGTGACCGGACGGAGAGGGCCCGGTGGGGGGGCCGCCCGTGCGGCGAGGAGACCGGCCAGCGCCGCCGCGACGTCATCCTTGCGCGTGTCTTTGAACGCCTTGGCGGCCGGCTCGTCGCACGCCGCCAGCTGCCTCAGGAGGTCCACGCACGCGAGCTCCGCGTCGATCATGGCGCGATGAATGCGCAGCTCCCCGGCGCGAGCGGAGACGAAGACGTCCTCCATGGCGTGCGCGATCTGCACGCCAGCGTCGAGCCCGACGATCTTCGCCGCGCCCTTGATCGAGTGCGCAGCGCGCATCAACGCATCGAGCGTCGCGCGGTCATCGGGGGACGCTTCGAGCGCCAGGAGTCCCGTATCGAGGGCGGCCGCGTGCGCGTCCATCTCCTCACGGAACAGCTCGAGCATGCTCATGTTGCCGAAGCCGTCGCTCATGCGACGCACCTCGCGAGCGCCGCGAACAGCGTCGCCCCATCCATCAGGCCCACGACGCGCTCTCCATCGTGAACCATGCCGCTGACGTGAGGCAGGAGGGCGCGTGAGAGAGTGGCTGGCGGGGGGAGGACCTCCGAGTCCGCGAAGCGGCGGATGCCGTCGACCTCGTCGACGCGGAGGCTGAACCTCCCCTCCGCGTCTTCGACGACCACGAGCCTTGCTCGGGCTCCGGCACCATCTTCGGCCGGGATATCGAGGAGCGCTCGGAGGGAGACCGACAACACGACCTGACCCCGGACGTTGACGAGGCCCTCGAAGGCGCCTCCGGTTCGGTGCGCCAAGGAGAACGCGCGTCTGGCTTCGGTGACCTCCACGCAGCTCGCCGACGCAATCCCCAGCCACTCTCTTCCGACCCGGACCGTGAGATACGTGGTCGACGGGCCGATGGCGGGAGCCTCTGGGGTCGAGAGTCGCTCCGTCCACTCGGACCGGTAGCCCGGGGGCGCCGGGCGCTCGAACAGCTCGCGGGCGGTCTCGGCGAACACCGGGCATCGCAGGCAGTGAACGTGAACCGCGAGCTCCGGGCAGCTGCGGTCTCCGTACACGCCGATGCTCGCAAAGCAGCTCTCGCCGGGTTGGACGGCCGACGTCACGACTCACCGCTCTTCATTCGCTGGCGACTGGCGCGCGCTCGAAACTGGGCCGCGCTCGGGTCTCCGCGGCGTTCACGCAGCAGCGCCATGTTGACGAGGCTCGCGTAGTGTTCGCTGTCCAGGTAGATCGCGCGCGTGAGGCAGCGCTCGGCTTCATCGAAGCGCCCCTCCTCTTGGCAGATCATGCCGAGCAGGTGGAAGGCGTCCGCGGACGGGCTGCTCAGCGCCTCCTCGACCAGCGTTCGTGCCTCGGCCAGGGCTCCTTGGTTCGCGAGCGCACGCGCGGCACCGAGCGGATCGTGCGCTCTGTCGGCGGTGTCACTCGTCGCAGCAGGAACGGCGACGCTCGAGGGAGAGGGTCCGACAGGGACGGCGGCTCGGTGCTCCCTGGCAGGCTGCTTCGTGTGATGTTGAGTCGAGAGCAACCGAGGTGGCTGTGCCAGCGTGAGGACCGCTTCGCCGTCTTTGATGCGCTCGTATCCGAAAGCCCGGACATCGGGGAGCCGACGCAGGCCGTTGTCGAACCCCGTGAGCGACTCCGCATGACCCACGAAGAGCAGGCCGCCAACCGTCAGAGACGAGCGCAGCGTCGCCACCAACGACTCGCGCGCCGCGCGATCGAAGTAGATCAGGAGATTGCGGCAGAAGATGACGTCATAGGGTGGGGCACCGCGGAGCAGCTTCGAGTCCAGGGCGTTCCCCCGCTGGAACGAGACGCTCTCGCGCGCACTCGGGACGAGCGCGAACTGATCGCCGCTCGGCACGAACCAGGTTTGCTTCGAGGCCTCGGCGCGTGGACTTCGAAACGAGACGCTTCGGTAGAGCCCTGCAGCCGCCCGCGAGAGCGCGGCAGTGCTCACGTCGATGCCGTCCACGTGGAACTGAGACGGTTGCAGGCCCGCCTCCCTGAGCGCTATCGCGATGGAGTACGTCTCCTCGCCACTCGCGCAAGGGAGGCTCAGCACACGGAGCGGCGTGCGGGTGTCGGGCGCACGCTTCAGCGCGTGGCGTGCGAGCTCGACGAAGGGGTTCTCGTCGCGAAAGAACCACGTCTCCGGAACGACGAGAGCCTCCACCAGAGCGTCGAGCTCCGACGGGTCGCGCTGCAGCTTCTCGTACCAGAGCGCCTGCGAGAGCCCCGTCGTGCGCAACCGTGTCTCGATGGCGTCGTCGTACACGGCGTCACCGAGCGTCGCGGGGGAGAACCCCACATGGTCCCGGAGCAAGGCTCGGACTGCTGCGCCCACACTCATGGTGCCGCCATCAGTCCCCGGAGCTCGGGCGGGAGGGCACTGCCGAGCGCGAGCATGTGCACCGGGCGTCCGTCGATGACGACCGCATCCGCGACCACCGGGTGCCGCGCGACGTCGAGCCGCCGGTCGGAAGCGCCCACGCGGCGAACGTCGGCGACCCGGCCGACGAGGACCCCGACGAGGCCATCGCGCGTGCTCGAGATCACCACGCGCACAGCGAGACAATCCTCGGTGGCCACCCCTGTCAGCGCCTGGGCCAGGTCGATCACGGGAACGATGGTGCCTCCGTAGGAGAACGTCCCGAGCAGCCCTGCAGGTGCGCCCGGCAGCGGCCGCAGCTCTGGCAGCGGCAAGACCGAGACCACGTCCGTGCACGGGATGGCGAAGAGATCGCTACCCACATGAACCACGAGGGCTGCCGGGTCGCGGGTGGGGCTCACTCGCTCACCCGGAATCTGGAGATCTCGTTCCGCAGCCCACCCACCGCATCACGCAGGTGCTCCGTGGCCGCGTTGAACTCGCGAACGGACGCGGCCGTGTGACGCGCGCCGTCGGTCAGCGTGCGCATGGCTTCGTCGATCTGGCGGGCGCCCTGATTCTGGCTGCGCATGCCTTCGCCAACCTGCTCGAAGCGATCGCTCGCGGACTTCACTTGCTCGATGATTCCGGCAAATCGCAGCGCGACGTCGCTCGCGATGGCCACGCCCTTCTCCACGTCGTGCGCAAACCGCTCCATCTCCGCGACTCCGGTGGAGACGGCGCTCTGCATCTGCCGCACGATCTGCTCGATGTTCAGCGTCGACACGGCGGTTTGGTCGGCGAGGCGGCGAATCTCTCGCGCGAGCACGAGGAACCCGAGACCGTGTTCTCCTGCCTTCTCGGCCTCGATCGCGGCGTTCACGCTCAGCAGATGGGTCTGGTCGGCGATCTTGGTGATGGTGGTGACCACCATGTTGATGTCGCCGGCCTTGTCCCGGATCGTCGCCAGCTTGCTCGAGATGCCGGTGGTGGAATTCGCGAGTCCCCGCATCCTCTGGTCGAGGTTCACGATGGAGGCCCGTCCGTTCTCGGCGATGCCGGCCGTGTCGCTGGCGGTTCTCGAGACGTCTTCCATGGTGGAGAGCAGCTCCTGACTCGTGGCGCTGATCTCCTTGACGGCGGCAGCGATCTGACTGCTCGAGGCTCCGAAGCCGGCCGCCGTGGCTTCCTGTGATGCGGTTGTCGCGGCGAACTCCGTGGCAGTGGACATGAGCTCGACGCTCGAGCGCTTCACTCGGGTGACCAAGCTCTCGAGGCTCTCGGCCATCGCGCGGATCGAGACCAAGAGCGCACCGGCCTCGTCGCTTCCTTCGGCAGCGACCCGCACGGTGAGGTCGCCCGCCGCCACTCGTTCGGCTGCGGAGGTGGCCGCGCCAACCCGCCGCACGAGCCGCCCGGCAACGCCTCGCGCGTACATGCCGAGCGCGAGCGCGAGCACGAGTCCACCGAGCCCCAGCGCGAGCAGGGTAGACATCCCGGAGCGGAGCTCGTCCGTTGCCGTCGCTTCGTGCATGCGGTTGCGCTCGGTGGCGAGGACCACGACTCGATCGATCGCTCTCCGGTGTGTGGAGTAGTGTTGGAAGAGCTCTCCGCGAGCGAGCGAGGTGGCGGTGGCGTGGTCCCCGGCGCGAACCGCGCTGAGGAACGCGTCGTCACGAGCGTCGTAGAACGCTATCGCCGCGCGATACGCCTCGTCGACCATCGCGGTCCGAAGTGGCCCGGGCGGGAGGTCGCGATCCCATCGGACGTGGGTCGTCTCGTACTCCACCCTCAACTGGCCGCCCCGCGCAACCAGCTCTGCGACACGGTCGGGGTTGGTCTCCTGCGTCAGCTGGAGAACCACCAGGTAGGACTCGATGATGTACTCCGGCGGGGGCAGGACGTCGGCGATCAGGTCCTTGCCCTCGATGATCGAGTCGTAGAGGGGACTCTTGACGCGCACCGTCTCGATAGTGACCCACGCGCGGTATGCGAAGCCCACGAAGAGGCTCACCTGAAGCGCTACGAGGATGAAGATTTGACCGGCAATCCCAATCTTGATTCGTCGATCCACGGAGTCCTCGTTTCGGCCATGTTTCAAGGCCGTTTCTGCACAGTGCGAAGCTTGACTGGCTCCACCGCATGATATCCTGCGTCGACTCATGGATGAACCAAAACCTGTCGTCTTACTCGTCGACGACCAGCGAATGGTGGGCGAGGCCGTGCGCCGAATGCTCGCCGCCGAGCCCGACATCACCTTTCACTTCTGTATCGATCCCACGGTGGCCCTCGAGCGCGCCATCGAACTCTGCCCCACCATCATCCTGCAAGACCTCGTCATGCCGGGCGTCGACGGGTTCATGTTGCTCGCGAGCTACCGCTCGACGCCGTCCATTCGGGACGTCCCGGTGGTGGTGCTCTCATCGAACGAGGAGCCGAAGGACAAGAGCCGAGCGTTCGCCGAAGGCGCCGCCGACTACCTCGTGAAGCTCCCAGACCCTGTCGAGCTCGTGGCGCGGGTGAGGGCGCACTCTCGCCGCTTCCTGCTGGAGCGAGCCCGTGAGCGCATGCTCCAGGAGCTGCAGGAGACGCAGCAAATGCTCGAGGCTTCCAACGCCAGGTTGCACCTCCTCTCGTCCGTGGACGGTCTCACCGGCATCTCGAATCGCCGCGTCTTCGACGACGCGCTGTTTCGGGAAGCTCGCCGGTCGGAACGTGAGGGCTGTCCTCTGTCGGTGATCTTGGTCGACATCGACTACTTCAAGCGGTTCAATGATTCGTACGGGCACCAAGGGGGCGACGACGCATTGCGTCAAGTGGCCCAGGCGATGGCCAGCGTGGCCAGACGAGCGAGTGACACCGTTGCGCGCTACGGCGGTGAGGAATTCGCGTTCGTGCTCCCGTCGACAGGCCTCGACGGAGCGCTTCGTGTCGCCGAAGACGCCCGCGCTGCGGTGCAGCGGCTCGCCATCGAGCATCGGGAGTCGGAGGTCAGCGATCACGTCACGCTCAGCCTCGGGGTGGCCACCGTCGTGCCGTCGGGGGCCCCCATCGACGCCACCAACCTCGTCACCCGCGCAGACGCCGCGCTCTACGCGGCGAAGCGGAACGGGCGCAACCGCACCGAGTGCGATGCGACGCCGGCTGCCTCGCCCGAGGACGCGCCCGCGTCCTAGAGCCCGAGGGAGCGGCCGATCTCGACGTGCTCGGCGCGCGCGGCTTCTGCCATGTGGTAGGCAGCACGTCCGGCGAGGAGGCCAATGACCGAGACGGCCAAGCCTGCGGTCCCCGCCGCGACCGCGGCACCTTGGAGGGCGTGCACGGCCACCGCTCCAGCCTCCCAGAGAATGTGGGCACCTTCCGCGAGCTCGACCGCGTGGTGCACCTGCTCGTTCGTCGTGTCCCGCGCGGTGGCGGCCGCGGTCGCGCTGTCCGATGAACCTCCGAGGTTCGCGCGTCGCGCCGAGCGTTCCGCCGCCGCTGGGAAGTCGCTCGCCTGCCACCAGGCTTGGCCTCGCGTGCGGCCCATGAAGGTTTGGAACCCCTCGATGCTCTCCTGGATGGACGCGCGCGCGCGCGCGAGGTCACCCTCGTCCCCGCGGATGCCGAGAGCCTGTGCTTGGATGGCTTCGAGGGTCCCCGGCCGCGCGTTGCGCAGCGCCGGGAGCAACTCGGGGAGGGCGTCGCGCATCGCGCGGAGATCCTGGATGCGCGCCGTGACGATGACCTGGGCTTCCTGAACGATGCCCAGACGGATGCGGTCACTCGCCACGGACTCCACGATGCCCGCCACGCTGCCGGCGTCCACGCCGGTGACCAGTGAGCGCACTCCGCTGGACTGACGCTCGAACGACGCCGTGAGGTCGCGCTCGAGGCGCGCTGCGTCCACGTTGGCGAGCGTGGACAGCATGGCGCCGTCCTGGCCGAGGAGGACGCGCAGGGGGGCTCCGCCGCCTTCGAGGTACGTGCGGGCCGCCTCGTCCACGGCTCGCTGATACGCCACCGGGTTGGCGCGAGCCGCCGGCGTGGTGCGCGCGGTTTGGAGCGTGTGCACGTCGTCGGCGGCCTGGTGGCGCACCTCGGCAGCAGGCGGTGGTGGAGCCGACGAGCGGGTGGTGACGGGCGGGCCCGAGGGGGGCGCGGCCGGAGTGGAGTGGACGGTGTTCTTCGGGATGGGTGCAACCATGATGTCTCCTTTGGCCACTTGTCGGTCGCGCTGCGTCGGGATTGCGTGTGGCGTGCGCTACACTGCGCGCGAACCATGCCGTCCCCGCTCCCCATGCGCGTCCTCCCGCTGCTCTCGCTCGCCTTCCTGGCGTATCCCCTGCTCACCAGCTGCCAAGAGGGCAGCAGCAGCCTGCCGCTGGTGATCAACGAGGTGCACGCCACGCCCCCCGAGTGGGTGGAGATCCTGAACCTCAGCGACCAGCCGCAGCCCCTGCGTGACGTGCAGCTCATGGGCAGCGACGCCGACGGGCGCCCGAGCGAAGAGCGCGCGCAGCTGCCCGACATCGCCATCCTGCCGGGCGAGCACTTCGTGGTGGCGCTGGGCAAGGTGAACGCCGACAGCGAGCTGCACGGCGCTCGCGAGTGCGACATCGAGGGCGTGAGCGAGTGTGCCTTCGCTGCGTTTCGCGTGCGCGCCGACGAGGGCGAGACCGTGCACCTGTTCGAGAACGCGCGGCACATCGACTCGTTCGAGTACGCTCCCCGTGGCGCGAGCCTGGATGAGACGCAGTGCCGCCTGCCCGACGGCACGGGAGCCGAGCGCACGTGTGCCGCTACCCCGGCCGAGGAGAACAGCGCGCCATGAGCGGCCCCGAGGAGTTCGTCCATCGGACGCGCGAGGGCTTCTACGCGGGGCTCACGCTCTTCTTGGTGTTCCCGGCGATGGGTGTGGGAGCGCTGCTCGAGTCCGTCGCAGACATCCCGCAGGGTCCGATCCCGCTCATCGTGATCCTCGCGTTCGCCGTGGTCGTGTACTTCGGCCTCGGGGTCGAGAACCGTGTGGTGGTCGACGAGCGCAGCATCCGCTTCTCGCACGCTTCGGTGCGCTTCGGCATGCGCGGCGCAGAGACCGTGGCGTGGGAGATCCCGCTCGGACCGCACACCACCGTCCGAGAGGTGACCACGCGCACCCCCAGCAGCCGAGGAGGCTGGAACACCGGCACCACGCTCCACTTCTCGGAGACGCAGCGCATCCACGACACGGAGCTGGGGCTGAAGGGCGCTCCCAGCAGCCCGTACGATGCGCTGGTGATATCGCTGAAGCGCCGCCTCGGCGACGGATTTACGTCCGAGCAGGCGACCTGAGCCTCATCGTGACGGTGGCCAGCACCGAGCGCGCGCTCGAGCTGCGCTGGCCTGGCATCGCGGTGGCGTTCATGTCCGGGGCGCACCTGCTCACGGACATGGCCAGCACGGTCCACCGCACCAGCGCCTTTCGATAGGGGACATCCGGAAAAACGACTCCGCGCGCGGCGCCCGCCTTGACGCGCGGCTCTATTGACTGTAGTTCAATAGGGAACCCCACCAAGGAGTCGACATGAACAGCGAACACGTGGACGTGCTGATCGTCGGAGCGGGCCTCTCGGGCATCGGCGCGGCGCATCAGATCCAAGCGGAGTGCCCGTCGAAGAGCTTCATGCTGCTGGAGGCGCGCGACGTCATCGGCGGGACGTGGGACCTCTTTCGCTATCCCGGCATCCGCTCGGACTCGGACATGTACACGCTGGGCTACCGCTTCCGGCCCTGGACGGGCGAGAAGGCGCTGGCCGACGGGCCGTCGATCCTGAAGTACATCTGCGACACCGCGCGCGAGGCGGGCATCGACAAGAAGATCCGCTTCCACCACAAGGTGGTGCGCGCCGAGTGGAGCAGCGACACGCGCCGCTGGACGGTGACGGCCGAGCGCAGCGACACCGGGGAGCGCGTGCAGATCACGGCGGGCTTCGTCTACAACTGCAGCGGCTACTACCGCTACGACGCGGGCTACACGCCGGACTTCCCGGGCATGGAGCGCTTCGCCGGGCAGATCATCCACCCGCAGCGTTGGCCCGAGACGCTGGACTACACGGGCAAGCGCGTGCTGGTCATCGGCAGCGGCGCCACGGCCGTGACGCTGGTTCCGTCCATGGCCGACGAGGCGGCGCACGTGACCATGCTGCAGCGCTCGCCCACCTACGTGGTGACCGTGCCGGGGCGTGACCCCTTCGTCACGAAGGTGCGGCAGTACCTGCCCGAGCCCGCGGTCTATGCGCTCACGCGCTGGAAGAACGTGGCCCTCAGCGCAGGTATCTACCAGTTTGCCCAGCGGCGGCCCGAGAAGATGAAGGCGTTCATCCGCAAGATGCAGGTGCGCCAGCTGCCCGCCGGCTTCGACGTGGATACGCACTTCAAGCCTCGCTACAACCCGTGGGACCAGCGGCTCTGCGCCGTGCCCGACGGCGACCTCTTCAAGTCCATCCGCAGCGGCAAGGTGTCGGTGGTGACGGACACCATCGAGACCTTCACCGAGAAGGGTGTGCGGCTGCACTCGGGCCAGGAGCTCGAGGCGGACATCATCGTCACGGCCACGGGCTTCACGCTGCAGATGATGGGCGGCGCCACGCTCGTGGTGGACGGCAAGGAGGTCCGGCTGTCCGAGAAGATGACCTACAAGGGCATGATGTTGAGCGACGTGCCGAACTCGGCGTTCACCATCGGCTACACCAACTCGTCATGGACGCTGAAGGCCGACCTGGTGGCCGAGTACGTGTGCCGCATGCTCAACTTCATGGACGAGAAGGGCTACGACGTGGCCGTGGCGCGCAACACCGACCCGAGCGTGAAGCAGAGCCCGCTGCTGGACTTCGGCGCGGGCTACGTGCAGCGCTCCCTCGAGGAGCTGCCCACGCAGGGCTCGAAGTGGCCGTGGAAGCTGGGTATGAGCTACCCGGTGGACGTGGTCACGCTGCGCCACGGCTCCGTGGACGATGGCGTGATGCAGTTCAGCCGGGCGCCGAAGGCCGCTACTCGGTCCGCAGCGCAGCCACAGGGTCGAGCTGCGCAGCCCGCCGCGCCGGCCCCACTCCGAACACAAGGCCGATAGTCACGGAGACGCCCAGCGACAGGAAGATGCCGTAGAGCGGGATGATGGGCGGCCAGTCGCCCAGCTTGGCGATGCCATAGGCCAGCGCCACGCCCAGCAACACGCCCACGATGCCGCCGGCGATGGACACGACCACCGCCTCCACGAGGAACTGAAGGAGGATGTCGCGGCGGCGTGCGCCCACGGCCATGCGCACGCCGATCTCGCGCGTGCGCTCGCGCACCGACACCAGCATGATGTTCATGATGCCGATGCCGCCGACCAGCAGCGACACGGCAGCCACGCTCCCGAGCAGCGCCTTGAAGACGCCGGTCACCTGCCCGAGGGTCTCCAGCATCTCGGCCTGGGAGCGCACCGCGAAGTCGTCTTCCACGTCGTCGCGCAGCCGGTGCCGTGCGCGCAGCACCTGGGTGATGCGCTCCACTAGCTGCGGCGCGTCGTCCTCGTTGGCGATCTGCAGGTTGATGCCGCTGAGCTGCGGAAGCCCGAACAAGGAGCTCTGGTGGGTGCTGAGCGGGATGTAGACCTGGTCGTCCGGGGAGCTGAAGCCCGTGTCGCCCTTGCGCCCCAGCACGCCCAGCACGCGGAACGTGATGCCGCGCACCTGCACCCGAGCGCCCAGCGGTGAGGCGTCACCGAACAGCTGCTCCGCCACGTTGGCGCCCAGCACCACCACGCGCCGCCGCTGCGTGAGGTCGGCTTGGGAGAGGCCGATGCCGGTCGCAACGCTCAGCGCCCGCACCTCCAGGTACGCGGGCGTGACGCCGTAGATGGTGGCCGTCATGTTGAACTCGCGGTACTTGACCTGAGCGCTGCCTGCGGCCTCGGGCGCCACGCCCGTGATGCCGGGCAGACGCGCCAGGGCCTCGGCGTCGGCCAGCGTGAGCGTGTCCACCGTGCCGCTGCGCACGGGGCCGTTGGTGCGGTTGGCTGGCCGGATGTAGAGCAGGTTGGCGCCCAGCGCTCGGATCTGATTGGCCACGCTGGCCTGCGCGCCCTCACCGATGGCCAGCACGGCCACCACGGCGGCCACGCCGATGACCATGCCCAGCGCGGTCAGCGCGGTGCGCATGCGGTTGCTGAGCAGTGAGCGCATGGCGGTGCGCGCCGTCTCGCGGATCAGCATGAGGTGGCTCCGCGCTCTTCGACGTGCGCAAGCTCTCCGCGCCGGATCTCGTCCACGATGGCCGCCGCCGGTCCGTCCCCCTCGATGCGACCGTCTCGCATGGTGAGCGCGCGCTTCAGCGTGGAGGCCACGCTGAGATCGTGCGTGACCATGATGATGGTGGCGCCCTCGGCGTTCAGCTCGGCCAGCAGCCCGAGCACCTCTTGCCCCGTGCGCGTGTCGAGCGCGCCGGTGGGTTCATCGCACAGCAGGATGGACGGATCCGTGACCAAGGCGCGCGCGATGGCCACGCGCTGCTTCTGGCCGCCCGACAGCTCTGCGGGGACGTGGTGGGCGCGGTCCGCGAGGCCCACGCGCGCGAGGGCCGAGAGGGCGCGATTCTTGGTGTCGTCCACCCCTGCGTAGAGCAGCGGCAGCTCCACGTTCTCGGCGGCGCTCATGCGCGGGAGCAGGTTGAAGCTCTGGAACACGAAGCCGATGTGGCGGTTGCGCACCGCGGCCAGCTCGTCGCTCTTCATGGTGGCGACGTCGCGGCCCTCCAGCCGGTAGACGCCACTGGTGGGCTGGTCCAGGCAGCCGAGGATGTTGAGCAGCGTGCTCTTGCCGCAGCCCGAGGGGCCCAGGATGGCCACCGACTCTCCGCGCTCGATGGTGAACGAGATGCTGTTCACGGCCACCACGCGCAGCTCGGGCCGCTCCGGGTGGTACACCTTGCTGAGCGACTCGATGATGACCGGTGCGCTGGTCATCGCCGTCTCCGGCCGCCTGGGCTGCCGAACAACGCGCTCCCGCCGCTCCCGCTGGGGCGCCCGGCCTCTTCGCCTTCGGCCCGGGGTGGGTTCGGGTCGGCCGAGATCTCGTCGCCCTCGTTCAGGCCGCTCATCACCACCACGCTGGTTCCGTCCGTGCCGCCGGTGGTGATGTTGTGGGGCTGTCCGTCGGCCAGGAGGACGGTGGACTCTGCGCCATGGCTGCGCACCGCCGTGAGCGGGATGAGCAGCACGTCCTGTTGGCGGCTGGTCACGATCTCCACGTCGGCGCTCATGCCAGAGCGCAGCTGCCCGGCGCGCTCGTCCGTGACCACGATCTCCACGTCGAAGGTGACCACGTTGGAGGCGTTGGTGCCCAGCGGGCTGACGCGATGCACGCGCCCGGCGAAGACGGTGTCGGGGTAGGCATCGACGCGGATCTGCACGACCTGGCCCACCGACACGGAGCCGATCTGGGCCTCGTCGATGGCGCCGATGACGCGGAGGTCGGCGAGGTCCGCCAGCGTCATGATGGCGGACCCACCGCCCACGTTGGTGACCGCCGACGTGACCATGGAGCCCACCTCCACGGTGACCGAGAGCACGGTGCCGGTGATGGGTGCGGTGATGACGGTGGCCTCTCGCCGCCGGCGCGCGTCGGAGACGTTGAGGCGCGAGGACGCCACGAGGGCGCGCGCGGCAGCCACCTGCGCGCGCCGCAGCTCCACCTGCCGCTCGGCCACGCCCCGCTGGTGCTCGGTGGCGCGGGCGCTCTCGTCGGACACCAGCCCGAGCGTCTGGCCGCGGGCCGACACGTCGTTTGTGATGCCGGCCTGGCCCAGCTCGGCCTCCGCCACTGCCAGGCTGGCCTCGGCCTCGCGCAGCTGCGCCAGCGTGCGGCGCTGGTCGGCCAACGACCCATCCACGATGCGATCGGTGTCGAAGGGGTCGAGGCGGATGAGCGGCGTTCCGGCGGTCACCACCTGGCCCTCCTGGACCATGACCTCGATGACCTCGCCGCTCTCACGCGAGCGGATCTCCACCTGCACATCGGGCTGTATGGTCCCTGTGGCGCCGGCGTACTCCACCAGCTCGCCGCGCGTGACGCGCACGGTGACGCGCGGGCGACCCGCGTTGGGGTCCGGGCGGAAGAAGAAGTAGTAGACCGCGCCTCCGATGGCGCCCAGGAGCACGAGGGCAAGCAACGCACGCTTCATGATGCAGGTGTCCCGGCCACGCGCGGCGCGACCAACGAAGTGAGCAGCTCGCCGGTGCGGTGGCGCAAACGCAATACCACCAGCACCTCGTCCAGCACGGCACGCTCGCGCCGCAGGACGGCGCTGCGGGCTTGCTGTTGAGCCTCGATCACCACGATGGGCGTGGTGGTCCCGAGCGCCAGCCGCTCGCGTTCCGCGGTGGCCAGCTCCTCGGCGAGGGCCGTCTGTGCGTCGCTCTGCTGCGCCCGCGCTCGGGCCGTCTCGAGCTCCGTGAAGAGCGTGGCCAGCTCGGTCTCGATGGCCAGCTCGCGCGCGTGCGCCCGCGACCGCGCCGCCAGCAGCTGGGCGCGTGCCTGTTCATGCGCGGCGTCTGCGCGCCCACCTCCGACGGGGAGCTCCAGCTCGAGCCGCCCACCCACCGAGAACGCGGGCCGACCTCCCGGGAGCGAGAGCCCGCTCAGCATGTCGTCGGTCCACAGACCGCCCATGGAGCCGCTCAGGATCAGGTCGAGGCGCGCCTGGTCTGCGTCCGCAGTAGCGCGCAGCGCCTCTTCGGCGGCCTCGAGCTCGGCCATCACGGCCAGCCACTCGCTCGAGTTGGCCATGGTCAGGGCGAGGGCGCTCTCGAGGTCCACCGTGTAGGCGTCCAGCGCGGGGCGCGTGACGGCCACCAGGGTCTGCGCGCCTGCGGGCTGCCGCGCCAGGAGCCGCGACAGCTCGAGGGCCCGCGCGTCGCGCTGCTGCGTGGACACGGCGAGGGCGTCCTGCACCGTGAGCTGCTCGGTGGCGAAGCGCAGCACGTCGGCGCGCGCCAGGGTCCCGAGCGCCTGCTGCCTGCGCGTGGCCTCGTCGAGCTGCTGCGTGGCCAGCGCCAACGCCGCCGCTTGCACTTCCACTGCGCGCTGCGCGTACCACAGCTCCCAGTAGGCGGTCAGCACGTCGCGCGCGAGCTCGCTGGCGGCTTGATCGTGCTGGTGACCGGCCTGCCGCTCGACGGCCCGCGCCCGCTCGAGCGACGCGCGCGTGGCGTCGGTGCCCGCTCCGCGCAGCAGCGGCTGTGTGGCGGTCAGCGCGAGCTGCCCCCGGTAGACGGGGCCGATGGTGACGGCGGTGGTGGTCCCCGCGGTGAGGTTCACGGTCTGCCACAGCATGGACGAGGTGACCTCGGCGGTGACCCGCGTGCCTAGCGCGCCGGTGTGCTGCACCCCCAAGCGCGCGTCGCCGCCGTGGTCTTCATTGAGCACGGGGCCCTGGCTGGTGGCCGAGAAGCGCTCGTTGCGACTCGCCCCCACGCTGGCCGTCACGACGGGGCGCACGGCGTCGCGCTCGGCCTCGCGCCCATAGCGGGCGGCGGCGGCGTCTTGAGCGGCGGCCTCGAGCGCCGGGTTGCTCTCGGCCGCCAGCGCCAGCGCTTCTTCCGCGGTGAGCTGCTGGGCCGCGCCCTCGCTCGGCCAACCCAGCATCAACCCGAGCGACGCCGCCAGCACTGGCCCACGTGTCAGTCGGCGCACCCGTGGCAGGGGACGCCCTGCCGGGTCTGTCCTGAGTCGTCGAGGCGGGGACGGGGGGGCGGCGAGTGCGAGCATGACGCGACTTTCTAGCATCCTTCAGGGCTCAGGTATTCCACGACCCGCTGCGTAGACTGCCGACCGTCGGGCGGAAATCGATGAGAACTGACCTTGGGGCCACGGTGTGAAGGGGATGCGCGGGCCCATGTGAAGAAGTGTGAAGCTCGCGGGAGCCCGTCTCGCGACCGAACCCACCCTACGTGCACCTGGCCGGCAACGCGAGGTTGTCTCGTGTGTTCCGGGTTCTAGGATGCCTTTGGGCCGACGAACTCGACCGCGCGCTCCACGAACAGCCGCCAGTCGAGCGGGCAGTCGTTGTGGCCTCCTTCTTCGGCCAGCAGCGGACCCCCCGTGATGGCCGCAAGCGCCTCGGCGTGGGCGAAGGGAACCAGCTCGTCCCGGCGGCCGTGCAGGTGCAGCACGCGCCCGGGCTTGCTGCGCAGCACCGCGGCGCTGTCGAACGGGTCCACCACGAAGCGCGCGGGGAGCCGGTAGAGGTGGCTGGCCAAGTCCACCACGCTGGTGAACGTGCTCATCAGCACCAGCGCGAACGCGCCCCGCTCCCGATAGACCTGGCAGACGGCGCCGCCCCCGAGCGAGCGTCCCATCAGCACGCAAGCGCTCGGGTCCACGTCGGGGCGCGCCTGCATGCGGTCGTAGAGGCGCACGAAGTCCTGTCGCACCTTCGTCTCGCTGGCCTGTCCCTCGCTCCGCCCGTAGCCCCGGTACTCGGCGAGCAGCACGTGGAAGCCGCGCTCGCGGAAGGACTGCATGGGGTGCGGCCAGTCGTCGATCAGCTCGCCGTTGCCGTGCGCGAAGAAGATGGCGGGGCGCGGGCCCGAGCCGCTCAGCGCGGGCAGCCACCAGGCCTCGATGGGGCCCTCGTCGGTGACGAGCGTCCAGCGCTCGAGCCCGGGCACATCGCTGCCCGCACGGCAGGCCGGGATGCGGTCCTGGGCTGGGAAGAGCAGGGCACGCTGGAGCCGCTTGAACACGTTCAGTTCAGGGCCTCCGGGCGTGCCACCCCGCGCAGGAAGGCGGCCACGTGCTCGGCCACCTGCGCGGTGTGCTCCGTGGGGAGGCTGTGACCGGCACCCGGCAGCACCACCAGCTGCGAGCCGGCGATGTGCTCGTGCAGGAAGCGCGCGTACTTGAGTGGGGTCAGCAGGTCGGCGTCACCCACCAGGATGATGGTGGGGGTGCGGATCTGGTGGACCTCCGCCATGCGGTCGAACGCGTTGGCCGCCTGCCAGTCCGCGAGCGCGGTGGCGCGCGGGGTCAGGGCCGCGGCCTCGATGCTGCGCGCGAACGCCTCTCCCGCCGGAGCCGGGCTGGCTGTGTCGCCGCTCGGCGAGAGCGCCGCCAAGATGCTGGGGTGCACACGCAGCCGAGCGCCCGTGGCCACCAGCGCGAGCGCGCGCAAGCCGGGCGGAGCGTGCAGCGCGTACTCGAGGGCCACCGCGCCACCCATGGAGTGACCGAGCACCACGTGCGGCGCATCCAGGCTGCCCAGCGCTGCGGCCACACGCTCCCGGATGAACGCTGCCAGCTCTGCCACGGAGCCACGGGCGGGGCCCGGCACATCGGCGCGGCCCGGATACGAGAGGGCATGCGCCGTGACGCCCGCCTGGGCCTCGAGGGCCCGCGCGAGCGCAGCGCAGGACCCGCCGTCACCGCCCGCGCCATGACAGAGGAAGACGGCCGGCTGGGGCGCGTGCGCGCTCACAGCGACTCGGCGCGCTCCTGGAACTTCTGCATCATCTCCGGCAGCTGCGAGTCCGCGAAGGCCTTCTGGATCTCGAGCGCGATGGGCAGCGAGGTCACCAGCTCGGACCGGTAGTGCGCGATGGTCTCGCCATCGGCGGTCTCCTCGAGGCGCCAGACCCCGTCGTTGACCGTGAGGTCCGGCGAGGCGTGCAGCGTCCACGACACGGTCAGCGCGTCGCGGTCGATGGTGTAGTCCACGGTGTACTCGGTCTTCACGTCGAGGCCGGCGAAGGCCACGGCCACGTGGAAGCGAGCGCGCATCGCGGTTTCGGACTTGGACAGCACCTCGACCTTCTTCACCTCGGGCAGGAAGCGCGGGTAGTTCGTAACGTCCAGCACGACGTCCAGGAATTCCGAGGGGGCGACGAAGCTCTCGATGGTGGTCTCGCTGATCGGCATAGCGTTCCTCGTACAGCGCGATCGCCGCGGGGCGCAATGGGATTCGGTGGGTCGCCACGGAATCGCCACAACTTCTCCCCGCTCCTTCCTCGTGCGCTTCGCGAGGGCTCCATTCCGCGCCGTCAGGTTGTCCCCATGACACGTACGACATTTGGAGGTGCTCGATGAAGAAGCTCGGTTCGATCCTCGGGATCTGGGTGGGCTGCGCGTTCGCGTGGATGGTGCTCGGCTCGACGCTGACGGTGCGCTCTGGTGAAATGTCCTCGTCGCTGCGCGAGGAGGTGCACCGCCTGTGGGGGCCCGAGGGCGTGCAGTACGCACCCACGGCCACGTTCGAGACGGTGGGGGTGTCGGCCGAGACGCAGACCACCACGGTGGACGGCGAGACCCGTGAGACCACCACCCAGCGCGAGGAGCGCACACGGGTGGACGTGCCCCTGGTGCAGTCGGACCTGCGCGCGCGCCTGGAGCTCGAGCAGCGCAAGAAGGGGCTGAACTGGTTCCCCACCTACGATGTCACCTTCCGGGGCGTGTACCGCTTCGTGAACCCCACGGACCAGCCGCAACGCGTGAGCGTGGTGATCCCGCTCATGGCCGACAACGTGGGCTACGACAACTTCGTGGTGCGAGCACCCGGCGGGGCCGAGCTGCCGTTCACCATCACCAGCCAGTCCGCCACGGTGGAGCACGACTTCAGGCCAGGCCAAGCGGTGGCCTTCGAGGTGGCCTACCGCACGCGGGGTACCAGCTCGTGGACCTACCACATGGCGCAGGGCAACGGCCGCGTGCGCGACTTCCACTTGGTGGTGGACACCGACTTCCGCGAGGTGGACTTCCCGCCCGGCTCGCTCTCGCCCAGCGAGCACAGCGCCACCGGCGGCGGCTGGCACGGCGAGTGGCAGTTCGACTCGCTGATCTCGAGCGCGCCCGTGGCCTTGGCGCTGCCCGAGCAGCTCAACCCCGGCCCGCTCGCCTCGCGCATCACGTTCTTCGCGCCGGTCTCGCTGCTGTTCTTCTTCTTCGTGGTGGCCGTGCTGGCCACCGTCCAGAAGAAGGAGTTCCACCCCATGCACTACTTCATGATCGGCTGCGCCTTCTTCGCGTTCCATCTGCTGTTCGCCTACCTGGTGGACCACGTGCCCGTCACGGCCTCCTTCGCGCTGAGCGCGCTGGTCTCGCTGCTGCTCGTGGTGTCCTACGCGCGCCTCTTCGTGGGCTGGCGCTTCGCGCTGCGCGAGGTGGGCATCAGCCAGGTGCTCTACCTGGTGCTCTTCAGCTACAGCTTCTTCTGGGAGGGCTTCACGGGCCTCGCCATCACGCTCGGCGCCATCGGCACGCTGTTCGTGATGATGCAGGTGACCGGGCGTCTCGACTGGGGCAAGGCCGAGGGAGCGCCCAGCGCGGCACCCCCCGCACCCGGCTCGCCCGATGACTTCGGCGACCACCTCGGTGCGGCACGGCCAGTGAGTTTCTAGCGAGCGCTAGCCGGTCGCGTCGTTCTGCCCGGCGTGGCCGGCCGCGCTGTCCCGGTCCGAGACCACCGAGTTTCGGCCGCTGCGCTTGGCCTCGTAGAGCGCGGCGTCGGCCACGTCCAGCAGGGTCTCGACGGTGGCGTAGACCGGCGGCAGCGTGGCGATGCCGAAGCTGGCGGTCACGCGCAGGGAGCCACCCGCCGAGCGCGCCGCCGGCACACCGAAGTCGAGCGCCGCCACGGCCACGCGGCAGCGCTCGGCTACCACGCGTGCCTCGCCGTCTCCGATGCCGGGCAGCACCAGCAGGAATTCCTCGCCACCGAAGCGCCCGAGCGTGTCGTTCTTCCGCAGGCTGGCGTGGAGGGCGGTGGCGACCTGCCGCAGCACCTCGTCGCCGATCAGGTGACCGTGGTCGTCGTTCACCTTCTTGAAGTGGTCGATGTCCACCATGACCACCGAGAGCGGCCGCTTCTCGCTTGCGCGCGCGAAGGCCCGGTCGAGCACCTCCATGACGTAGCCACGGTTGAAGATGCCGGTCAGCGCGTCGGTCTGGGCAGCGCGCTCGAGGCGCAGCTCGCGGTAGCGCCAGCTGTCCACGATCATACCCAGGAACGGGAACACGATGATGGCGAGCGCGACGGTGGCCACGGTGGAGCGCAGCAGCCAGTCGGGCTCGAGCCCGCGCCCCGCCGTGGAGGCCATGTAGAGCGCCTCGAACGGCAAGAACCCGTGGTGGCTGAGGTAGGCGATGGCGGCCAGCCCGACCACGTGGAAGAACAGCCCGATCAACAAGACCTGACGCTCGAAGAACAGCATCCCCGTGGTGACGCCGGCCAGCAGCGCGAAGCCGCTGGGCGCGCTGAAGGGCCCGGTCACGTAGCTGAAGAACGCGATGTTGACCGCATAGTAGATGGCCGTGGCGTGCGTGAGCACCGGGCGCGGCTCGACGTCCTGCGCCCGCACCAGGCGCAGGGTGGGGACGAGCATCAGCGGCCAGAGCGCCACGATGGCGATGGACCACGGCGCGCTCGCGCGGACCGGGCCCAGCACGGTGTCGTCGAAGAACGGCCACCCGTCCAACGCTGCGGCCGTCAGGCTGTAGATGCCGGCTGCCACGCTCATGAGTGCTTGCACGAACAAGCACTTGGCCGCGTCGCTCAGCCGCCCCGTAGAGCCGGCCTTCTCCGCCATGCGGTCGAGTAACGGGAGGTGCTCCACCGGCGGCGCGGTGGTCATCCCGGACCACGACTGCAGCCCGTCGCCCGAGGAGGTGAACGAGCGCCGCTCCGCGCTGCGCAACGCAGCAGCGTCGGCAGCGAGCGGCTTCTCCTCTTCGGGTGGGCGCGTCGACGACGGGGACATTCCTGACCCTAGAGTGTATCGTTGTCTCGGTATTGGGAACGCCCTTTGTTCCCGGCGAACATGAGTGAACGTTCCAGCAGTAGCTCGGCCGATGCTCGGCAGGAGGTGGGGCACGACCGAGACCTCGTCTCGAGCTTGAGCTGGCACGTGCAGCGCGCCATGCTCTTCGGCGTCGCCGCGTTCACGGCCATCGCTGCGCTCTACGTAGTTGTGCCGCCCACCCAGCCGGCCGAGGCCATCGCCACGCTGAGCGCCGCAGTCGCCCTCGGATGCGCTGCGGTGGTGCTGCTCAACCGGCTGATCGGGGCCACCCACGCACGCGCCGTCGCGTTCCTGGCGGCCACGGTCGTCGCCGTTCATCCGCTCGGCATCGTGCAGCTCTCACAGCACCCGGACCAGACCGTGGTGGTCATCTTCTGCATGCTCGCTGGAGCGGGCGTGGTCCCGAGCGGCGTGGTCTCGTTCTACCTCACGCTGATCTTGTGTGTGGGCTGGGTGGCGCTGCGTCCCCCCATGGATCCCCACGAGTCCGCCCACTGGACCGTCAACGTCGCCGTGTCGGCGGTGGCGTCGGTCATCATCGCCGCGGTGCGCGAGCGCTTCATGCGCACCATCGCCGCGCTCGCCCAGAAAGACAGAGATTCGCGGCGTCGCCTCGAAGCGCAGACGCGCGAGGTGGCCGAAGCGCGCGACGCCGCGCTCGAGTCGGCGCGCGCCAAGGGCCGTTTCCTCGCCAACATGAGCCACGAGATCCGGACCCCACTCAATGGGATCATCGGCATGCTGTCGCTCCTCCGGCGGACGCCACTGCACGCCGACCAAGAGCAGTACCTGGACGAGGTGGTGCGCTCGAGCGAGCTGCTCATGGCCATCGTCAACGACATCCTCGACGTCTCGAAGATCGAGGCCGGCGCGGTGGAGCTCGAGCTGGTGGCCTTCGACATCGCGGAGCTCATGGAGGAGATCGCCTCGGCGCACGCGGCGACCGCGCTCCATCGAGGCATCGAGCTGATCGCGGACGTGGACGCCAACCTGCCGAAGCAAGTGGTGGGCGACCCTCTGCGCGTGCGGCAGATCATGACCAACCTGGTCTCGAACGCCATCAAGTTCACCGCAGAGGGCGAGGTGGTGCTGTCCGCGCGCTTGCTGGCCACCACGGCGCGCGGGACGGTCATCCTGCGTTTGGCGGTCACCGACACGGGCGTGGGCATCCCGGCCGACAAGCTGGCCACCATCTTCAACCCGTTCTCGCAGGCAGACACCTCCACCACGCGGCAGTTCGGCGGGACGGGCCTCGGCCTGTCCATCTGCAGACAGCTCGCGGGCCTGATGGGCAGCGAGCTGCGGGTGGACAGCGTGGAGCGGCAGGGCAGCTCGTTCCACCTCGAGCTCGAGCTCGAGAAGGAGGACCTGCTCACCACCCGCGGCCTCAAGGTGAACGCGCGTCTGTGGAACGCCCACGTGCTGATCATGGACGCCTCCGAGCGCATGCGCGCCACGCTCCAGTCCCAGCTCGCGGCGTGGGGCATCGAGACCGTGCTCAGCCGCACCCCGGACGAAGCGGCGCGCGCGGCGGCGGAGTTCGCCGAGAGCGGAAGGCCGGTGGACGTGGCCATCATCGACGTCACCAGCCTGGGTCAGCCCATCATCCAGAAGGCCCAGGAGCTGGGCGCGCTGCTCTCGCCGCTGGGCTGCGCCATGATCGCCATGGGCTCCGTGCTGGGCGAGCTGCGTCAGCAGCTGGATGTCTGCGGCTTCGTCACGGACCTCCCGAAGCCCATTCACCGCAACCGTCTGCTGGACGCCCTCAACGCGGCGCTCGCGGCCGATCCGATCGTGCCGCAGGTGGGGGCGCCGGCGTCCGCTCCCCCTTCGCACGTGGCATCGGACGCGGCCCGCACCGAGGTGGTCCCCAACGGCCTGGCCGTCCTGGTGGCCGAGGACAACGAGACGAACCAGCGCGTAGCTGTCGCGCACCTGCGCGCGCTGGGCTACGGGGCCCACGTGGTGGCCGACGGTGCCGCCGCGCTCGCCGCGCTCGAAGCCAACACGCCGCACTACGCGTGTGTCCTGATGGACGGTCAGATGCCGGTCATGGACGGCTACGCCACCACGCGCGAGGTGCGCTCGCGGGAGCAACTGACCGGTCGCCCGCGTGTCCCCATCGTGGCCCTGACCGCGAACGCGATGGCGGGTGACCGTGATCGCGCTCTCGCCGCCGGCATGGATGCCTACCTGGCGAAGCCCTTTACGCTCGAGCAGCTGGACGAAACGCTGCGTCGCTGCTGCGCGAACGTCGCTGATCGGCTACCCTCTCTTGCCATGGACGCGCGCGACACACTCGCGAGTAAGGAGCGAGACGCCGTGGCCTGGCGGGAGGCGCTGGACACCAACGTGGTGGACCAGCTCCTGATGCTGGAGCGTGGCAGCCCCGGCTTCTTCGGGCAGGTGGTGGAGACCTACCTCTCCACCAGCGAAGAGAACCTCCGCGAGCTCCTCGAGGCGGCTCGCGCCGACGACAAGCCGGTCATGCAGCGCCGGGCCCATGCCCTGCTCGGCAGCAGCCGGCAGGTGGGCGCGGCTCGCGTGGGCCAGCTGTGTGTGGCCATCGAGCGCGCCGGGTCCGTTGGCGAAGTGGACACCCAGCTGGCGGCGCTCACGGACGAGCTCACGCAGGCGCAGGTAGCGCTGGTGGCAGCGGTCAAGAGCCTCGGCGCGTAGCCCAGCGCTACTCCGGCACGCCCGCCATGACCGTGGCGAAGCGGTCACCCGACACGTCCACGAAGATGCCCTCCGCGCTCGCGGTTCGTGTGCTGCCCGCCAGGATCTGGCCCTTGAGCTTGTAGCGCCGCCCGCTGTGCTCGGCGATGTAGCCCTCGCAGCGCAGCGGCACGCCCAGCGGGGTGGGCGCGTGGTAGCGCACGTTGAGCGTGGCGGTCACCACCGACACGCCCGTGGAGATGGCCGCGTGGCCCAGCACCTCATCGAGCAGCGTGGCCACCACGCCCCCGTGCACCAGCCCGGGCGCGCCGCCGTGGGCAGGGCCCAGGGTGATCTCGCCGATCACGCGCTCGCCCTCGCGGCGCAGCACCATGGGCCCGGCGATGGGGTTGCTCTGGCCCAGCATCGCGCCCTGGTCCACGAAGCGCAGCGGCTCGGCCAAGTAGGTGCCGTTGCGAAAGGCGTCGCGCGCCGGGCTGCGAGGCGCGGCGGCCAGGCGCTCGGTCAGCGTGCGCACGCTCGCGGTCACTTCACGCAGCATCCCGGCGTCCGCGCGGGTCTCGATGCAGCGCGCGATGAGCTCGCGCAGGGCGCTGGCCAGCGCGCGCTGAGCGCCCCAGTCATCCGAGCTGGCGGTCTCCGGCGGCTTCACCCAGGTCATGCTGTCCGACATGTGGCGCAGCATGACCCGAAGGCGGCGCGCGGGCCGGCGGCTGCGCTCACTTCTTCAAGAAGCCGCTCAGCATCCCGAGGCCCTTCTCGGCCAGCTCGTCCATGCCCGAGCCGTCGCCGTCGGCATCCAGCAGCTGCGTGAGCATGCCCATGGCAGGGCTCTGCTGCGCCGCCTGCGGGCGAGCCCCTGCCAGCGTGCGCGCGAGGCCGCCCGCGTCCAGGCCCTGCTGCCGCTGCTGCTGACCCAGCGCGCCCATCACGAGCGGCGCTAGCATCGCCAGCAGCTGCGTGGACTGCGAGGCATCGAGCCCCGTCGCGCCGCCCAGGCTCGCGGCCACCGGCGCCTGACGCTGCCCCAGAACGTGCCCCAGGATGGCGGAGCCCGCGGTGGCCGCCGCGCCACCGCCCAGGAAGCCGCTCAGGTTGTTCAGCACGCTGCCGTCGTGGTCCCGCTCGAGCGCGCTGCCCAGCGCCTGCGCGCCCTGCGGGGTGCGGGCGTTGTTGGCCAGCGCCGTGAGCAGCGTGGGCAGGGCCGCCTGGATGGCCGACTGCGTGGCACCCGGGGGCGCGCCCAGCTGCTGGCTGATCTGCTGAACGGCGCTCGGGCCCAGCTGGCCCAGCAAGCTGGAAAGGATGTCGGTCATGGTCGTCTCCTCGGGCCGCTCGAGTGCGGCGGGCGGCCATCCTAGCAGAGCCGTCCCCAAATGGGGTACACGGGATTGTTGCCGTCGGCGCGCCGTTGTTGCTTGGGGAGGGGCGTGGGGCCGTGAATACTCGCGCGCATGACCATCCCATCGCGAGGCTCCGCTCTCAGCCGTCGAGGCTTCCTCCAACGCAGCGCCGCCGGCACGGGCGCGCTCCTGCTGGGGCCCACGCTGCTGGGGCCTTCGCTCGCTGGCTGCGGCGGTGAAGGCGATGTGGCCGTGCCCACGCCAGCGGCCGGTGACCTGACACGCCATGGCGCGCTCGGGGCCCCGAACGAGTTCGGCATGCGCCTCCCCGAGGGCTTCACGGGCCGCATCATCGCCACGTCGGATCTGCCGGTCATCGAGGGGCAGGAGTACGTCTGGCACGACTTCCCGGACGGTGGCGCCACCTACCCCACGGCGAACCAGGGCTACATCTACGTCTCCAACAGCGAGATCCCCATCGTGCGCGGGCGCTCGGGCGTGGGCGCCATCCGCTTCAACCGCAACGGTGACATCGTGGACGCCTACCCCATCCTGACCGGCTCCACGTGGAACTGCTCGGGTGGGGCCACCCCGTGGGGCACCTGGCTCTCCGGGGAAGAGCGCGAGGGCGGGCTGGTGTGGGAGTGCGACCCCACCGGCGCGACGCCCGGCGTGGAGCGCCCGGCGCTGGGCTTGTTCATCCACGAAGCCGTCGCGGTGGACCCAGGGCGCATGCGCCTCTACCTCACGGAAGACGCCAGCAACGGGCGCTTCTACCGCTTCACTCCCGACGCGCTGGACGACAACGGCAACGCGATCCTGACGGCGGGTACGCTCGAGGTCATGCGCGTGACCACGGGTGACACGGGCCCCGTCACGTGGTTGCCCGTCCCCGACCCCAGCGCGGCAGACGTCGCCACGCGCCTCCAGGTGCCCGAGAGCACGGCCTTCGATGGCGGCGAGGGCGTCTGGTTCTACGACGACGAGATCTACTTCACCACCAAGGGCGACGACCGCATCTGGGCGCACCACGTGGTGGATGACACGCTGCGCGTGGTCTACGACTCGAACGCCGTCACCGACCCGATCCTCACGGGCGTGGACTTCATCCTGGCCACCAGCGCGGGCGACCTGCTGGTGGCCGAGGACGGCGGCGACATGCAGGTGGTGGCCATCTCCCCGAGCGGCGACGTGGCGGCCATCGTGCAGCTCGAGGGCCACGACGGATCCGAGATCACGGGCCTGGCCTTCGACCCCACGCTGCGCCGGCTCTATTTCAGCTCGCAGCGTGGCCTGACCGGCAGTGGCACGGGCGTCACCTACGAGGTGACCGGGCCCTTCTTCGGGCCCTTGGCCTGACGCACCGGTTGGTGGCACGCCCACGAGAGCCGCTGATCAGGGCTTCCGTGGGTGTGCGTTCCGGTGGTGGCTACGGAGCGGCGCTGCAGAGGGCACCGCTCAAGAGCCCGCGTCGGCACAGGTCGAGGCAGACCTCGCCGGTGAGATAGCCCAGCCGGCACAGGCTGGCCTTCTCGTCGTCGGGCATCTCGTCCACCGAGACCTCATTCGTCTGGGCGCGCCCCTCGGCGGCCCAGCGCGCGCGCTCCGCCATCAGCACGCGCAGCGCAGCCACCTCTTCGGCGCTGCTCGCTTCGCTGGCGTGGTCGTGCTGCTCGGCCGGGTCATCGTCCACATGGAACAGCTCGGTGGTCGGCAGGCCACGCGGGTTGCCCTCGTTCGCGGTGATGAGCTTGCGCTCGGTCATGCCGGTCCGAACACGCACGGACTCGAGCACGTTCTCGGCGTGGCTCTCCTCGGCGTAGACCGTGTCGGTGCCCGTGAAGAGGTCGCCGCCCTGCACGCCCTCGGGCACCTCGAGCCCCTGCGCGCGCAGCAGCGTGGGCATGATGTCGATGCTCTGCACCCAGTGGCGCAGCACCGTGCCGCCGCGCGAGTTGCCCGGCAGCTTCACGAAGAGCGGCACGCGCAGCTGCTCGTCGTAGAGCGTGTCGCCGTGCCAGAAACCGCCATGGTCGCCGAACTCCTCACCGTGGTCGGACGTCACGATGATGGTCATGTCGTCGTACACGCCGCGCCGCTGCAGCTCGGCCACGAGCGCGCCGAAGTGCTGGTCCCAGTAGGTGATCTCACCGTCGTAGAGCCGGCGCAGCGCAGGCGCCTCTTCGGGGCGCGGGTTCTGGTGCGCCGCGCGCGAGTAGCCGCTGCCCGAGTACGGGTGGGCGAAGTACGGGTCGTGCGGGTCCATGTAGCCCGCCATCAGCAGCCAGGGGCGGTCCGACGGGGCGCGGTCTAGCCACGCGAACAGCTCGCCGTTGACCGTCTCGGCGTCCTGGTAGTCGTCGCCGGGGGCCACGATGTCGAACATCCCGTTGATCTTCTCGCGGATGCGGCGGGCCACCTGCAGGATGAGCAGCTTGCTCGAGTCGGCGTCCGCACCCAGCACGAAGCGGGGCTCGAGGAAACGGTACTCGTCGAAGCCCTGCCCGAAGTTGAAGCGCGGCTCCACGTTGAAGTTGGTCATGAAGCCGCCGGTCACGAAGCCGCGCGCGCTCATGGCTTCGGCCATGGTGGTGATCTCCTCCGGCAGCCGCGAGCCCTTGCCCATGACGGTGTGGCTGCTGGGCATGCGGCCCGTCATGATCGAGGCGAAGCTCGGGCGGGTCCAGCTGGCGTTCGAGAACGCCTGGTCGAAGCGCACGGCGTCGGCCGCGAACGCGTCCAGGTGCGGTGTGCTGCCGGTTTGGTAGCCCCACGCCGGCAGGTGGTCGGCGCGCAGGGTGTCCACCACGATGACCAGCACGTTGCCCGCGCTGGCGGGCGGGGTGGCCCGGTTCTGGTCGTTGGACGCGGTGGCCGGCTTGCCCACCGCGAAGGTGATGCCTGCCAGGAGGGCAATGATGCCCACGAAGAGCCCCAGCGAGCCGCGCATCCCCAACATGGGCGCGGCCACCTGCTTCTTCAGCAAGAAGCGCAACGACACGCTGAGCACCAAGTAGAGCACCAGCCCGAAGAGCGCCGCGCTGCCCAGCAGCAGGAGGCCCTCCTTGCTCTTGAACGCGATCTCTTCGTTGTAGATGTCGCGCCGCACCAAGAAGGCGCCCAACACGAAGCCGAAGACCCCCACGATGGCGCCGCAGTAGCGCGCATAGGCGTCCGCTTCGGGCATGGCCTCGCGGCGCATCATGCGGCTGATGTGCGCCATGACGAAGCCGCCCACGCCACCCAGCACGGAGCACAAGAGCGCGTAGCCCACCGCTCCGTAGACCAGCGCGTTGAGGCCCGTGGGCACGGCGCTGGTGGCCACGATGACGCTGCCCTCGGCGAGGCCGATCATCAGGCCCGCCAGCAGTCCTGCGCCGAAGCCCAGGATGGCGCCACGCTTGGGCACGGACGAGCGGGCCGCGTCCACGCCGGTCTGCTCGTAGAACTCGTCCTCGCGGTTCGCCTCGTCCACGGTGATGTCGCTGCGCAGACCGCCCTTGCGGGCCAGGAAGAACAGGCCGCCCCACGCCGACACGAACATCTCGCAGGCGAAGCCCACGGTGGGGATCAGCACGGCCACGGCCAGCGGGAGTCCAATGGCCGGCGAAGTGTAGAGCGCCACGGCCGCCGACTCACGCAGGCCGAGGCCGTTGATGGAGATGGGAAGCAGCGTCGCCAGGATCTGCAGAGACGATGCGAAGAACACGTGGCCGACGCCCAGCTCCACTCCGAGCGCGCGTGCGGCGCAAACGTAGATCAAGTTGTTGAACGCGTGGACCGCTACACCCAAGAGCGTCACCTGCACCAACAGCACGTTCTTGCCCTGGTAGGCGCAGACCGCGTCGATGAGCGTGTGGATGCGCGCGCGGATGTTCGCGGGGAGGAAGCCAGCCAGCACGCGGAAGAGGTGCGGCCGGGCCAGGAACGTGAGCCCGATGCTGACGATGACCGCGAAGCCGAGGTTCACGAGCACCACGCCCATGGTGCCGATGAACGCCGAGCCGAAGACGCTGCCCATCATGACCACGAGGCCAAAGGCCAGCTGCCCCATGATCATCTCCACGCTGATCACGGCGCCCGCGCGCGCCACCTTGCCGGTGCGGTCGGCGATGTCGAAGATGCGCCAGCCGCCAAAGCCCGTGAAGCCGCCAGGCGTGAACGCGCCCCAGAAGCGAGCGATCATGAAGGAGCCACCGAGGAAGCGCCACGGTGCGTGGATGCCTTGACCCACCAGCAGCCGCTGCCAGCGCACGATGGCGCAGACGATGGCGCTCAGCTGCATGCTCACCGCCGCGATCACCCAGCGCATGTCCAGGTTGGCGATGCGCGTCTTGAGGTCCTCCGCGCCGTCGCGCGCCAGCACCTTGTCGAAGATCACGAAGAGCATCGCCGCCGTGAAGGCGAGCTTGATCCCCAGCGACACGTACTTCTTGATGCCGGGCTTCTGTTTGGCCTGGTCGCCTTCGCCCCGCGCCTCCGGGATCTCGGCCGTGGTCGCGTCGAGAGGGCGCGCCATGTCTTGCTGGTCGTGTTCCGTCATGTGTCCTCGTGCTGACCCGCGGCGTTCGCCCCGCCACGGGGATACCCCTCCGGTATCGAGCCGGCAGTCTGGGGTCAAATTCTCGGCGGGTCACCCCGGGTGGGGCTGGCGGGAACTTGCCCCGGCTGCCGAGCGTTGGTAGCTGCACCCCGAACCTCGGAGATCGGCGCATGCAACGCTCAGACAACGCCCCCCACTTCCCCAGCTCGAACCTCTGTGATCTCTTCGGCTTTTCCCGCACGAGTCGGTCCGCGCTGATGGCGCTGGGACTCCTGACGCTGGGCGGGAGCGCGCTGGGCTGCGGTGGCGACGACCCCGCCGAGACCACGGCACCGGTCACCCCCGCCACGACGACGGCCGTGACCGAGACCCCCGAGCCACCCGCCGCCCCCGCAGACCCGCTGGCGCTGCCCGACGACCTGCCCAACGGCCTGATGCTGGGGTACAGCGACTTCGCCGAGGACGAGAACGGCAGCTACACGGTGCCGCAGGCCGCGCGCCTCGAGATCCTCACGCGCCGCGGTGGCGAGTGGACCACCGAGGTGGTCACCGACGCGGACAGCAACGTCTTCCACAAGGCCATGCCGTTCACGCCGGCCGAGGGCGCGCCGGGCATCCTGACGGCCGCCGGCAGCGGCGCGTTCGTGCGCATCTGGCGACGCGGCGCGGAGGGCTTCACGGCCGAGACGCTCTGGACCGAGGCCTTCGGCGGGCGCTTCGACCGCATGCGCGACATCGAGGTGGGTGACCTCTACGGTGACGGCCGCCCGGCCATCGCGGTGGCGACCCACGACCAGGGCGTCTTCGCCGTGCTGCGCCAGGCCGTGGGCGGCGCGTGGACCGTGGACCGCATGGACGCGCACCCGAATACCTTCGTGCACGAGGTGGAGATCGGCGACCTGAACGGCGACGGCAAGCTCGAGGTCTACAGCACGCCCAGCGAGCCCAACCGCCTGGACGGTGGCGCCCAGCACGGCGAGGTGCTGCGCTATGTCCCGCAGGATGGTCGCGGCAGCCGCACGGTGGTCGCCGATCTTGGCCAGCGGCACGCCAAGGAGATCTGGGTGGGCGACGTGGACGGTGACGGCCGCGACGAGCTGTACGTGGCGGTCGAGGCGCTCACCCGCATGGAGAACGATCGCCTGGTGACGGTGGAGCCCGTCGAGATCCGTCGCTACGAAGCGGACACGCCGGCGAACGCGCGCGTGGTGGTGGCGACGTTCGAGGACATGCAGTGCCGCTTCCTCACGGTGGGCGACTTCGACGGCGACGGAAAGCGCGAGATGGTGGCCGCGGCCATGCGCTCGGGCCTGTGGCTCTTGCGGCCGGGCAGCGACCCGCGCGGCGAGTGGTCGGTAGAGCGTATCGACGCGGAGTCCGGTGGCTTCGAGCACGCCTCGGTGGCGGCCGACCTCGACGGCGACGGCCGGCACGAGCTGTACGTGGCCTCCGACACACATGGGGAGCTGCGCCGCTACGTGTGGGTGAACGGGCGCCCGCGCCGCCAGATGATCCACAGCCGTGCCGAGCCGCGTCAGCGCATGACGTGGAACATCACGCCCGTGCCCGTGGCCTTGCTCGGCGCGCGCTGAGCGACTACCCCGAACGCATGCCACACGTCGTCTCGGTGCCGCGCGCGCCCTTCCTCACCGCCGATGGCCTGCTCGAAGTGCACCAGGTCCCGGCGGCCCAGGACAACCTGATCTGGTTGCTGCGCGTGGTGGGCACCGACGAGGTGGCCGCGGTGGACGGGCCGGACGCTGGCGGTGTGCTCGACTACTGTGCGGCGCAGGGTCTGCGGCTCACCGCCATCCTCAACACGCACACGCACCCCGACCACATCGGCATCAACCGCGACCTGAAGAAGCGTGGGTTGCTCGATGGGATGCGCGTGGTGGGCGCTGCGGCCACCCGCGACGTCATCCCCGGGCTGACGGAAGCCGTGGGCGAGGGCGACGTGGTCCGGCTGGGCGCGGCCGCGGGGCGCGTGCTGCTCACCGAGGGGCACATCAACGGGCACATCAGCTACGTGTTCTCGGACGCGCTCTTCTGCGGCGACACGCTCTTCGCAGGGGGCTGCGGCTACCTGTTCGACGGGCCCCCCAGCAAGATGCACGCGTCGCTCACGCGGCTCGCCCAACTACCGCCCGCCACGCGCGTGTGCTGCGCGCACGAGTACACCGAGGACAACCTGCGCTTCGCCTTCTCGGTGGAACCCGACAACGCGGCGCTGGCCGAGCGCATCCGCGCGGTGTGGGCCCTGCGTGCGCGTGGGGAGTGCTCGGTGCCGTCCACCATCGCGGACGAGCTGGCCACCAACCCCTTCTTGCGGCACGCGAGCCCCACGCTGCGGGCCAAGGTGGAGGCGGCGTCCGGCGAACCTCTGACAGAGGCTGCCGCGGACGTGTTCGCGGCCACGCGCGCTCTCAAGAACAAGGGCGCGTACAAGTCACGTGGCGACGAGGGCTTGCCGCTCTGAGCGGCAGGCGGACTCGCCGCGCGGGCCTCGGGGGCTTCGGCGCTTCCGCGGTGGGGGCCCTTGGTGCCTTTCAGCAAAGCAAGTCAGCCCCCTGGCGAGATGTGTCGATCTGCAGCCTCACGGCGGGGGGAGCATCACCGGCGCCGTGGCGCCGCCCCGGATGATCTGCTCGTAGACCCGAGCGCGAGGGGTGCCGCGCCGGACCAGCTGCCGTGCGGCCGCCAGCTCCGTGTCCACGCGCGCCTGGAATGCCTGCAGCGGCTGGGCTCCGCGCAGCAGCTTGCCGTTCACGAACACGCTGGGGGTGCCCGTGGCGCCCAGCTGCGCGGCGAGCGCGCGGTCCGCGTCGATGGCGGCGGCGTGCACGTGGCCGTCGAGCGCCTGAGCGAAGCGCGGCATGTCGAGCCCGATCTGCCGCGCGTAGCTCTCGAGGTCGGCCCGCTCGAGCGCGCGCTGGTTCGCGAAGAGCAGGTCGTGGTAGCGCCAGAAGGCGCTGTCCCCACCTTGAGCGGAGGCCTCGAGCGCGGCCTCGGCGGCCAGCAGCGCGTGGTTGTGGAACGAGAGTGGGTTGTTGCGGAACACCAGCCGCACGTCAGACCCGTATTGCTGAAGGATGGCGTCGAGGGTGGGCGCGACGCGCGAGCAGAACGGGCACTCGAAGTCCGTGAAGAGCACCAGCGTGACCAGCGCGTTGGCGGGGCCGCGCGAAGGCTGCGCACGGGTGACGGGCACGTGGTAGACCGCCTCGGGGTCCAGGGTCGGGCGACCTGCTGCCGCTGTGCCCGTGCCCGCGCTAGGCGGCTGGGGCGGTGGCGTGGTCAGCCCGTTGCGGATCGAGCGTGCGTAGACCTGGCGGCGCGGCGTGCCGCTGCTCACCAGGGCCTGCGCTTCGGCCAGCGCGCGGTCCACGGCTTCCACGAAGCGCGCCTCGGGCTGCGCCCCCGTCAGCTGCCGCCCGTTGATGAAGAACGTGGGGGTGCCCGACGCGCCCAGCGCTCGCGCGGCGTCCATGTCGGCTTCCACCCGCGCGCGGTGCGTCTGCTGGTCTAGCGCGGCGCTGAAGCGGCGCATGTCGAGGCCCACCTGCTGCGCGTAGCGCTCGAGGTCGGCGCGCGAGAGGGCCCGCGGGTTGGCGAAGAGCAGGTCGTGCATGGCCCAGAAGCCAGGGCTGCCGCGCTGCACGAACGCTTCGACGGCGGCCTGCGCGGCGGGCATCGCGTCTTGATGAAAGGGCAGCGGGTTGTGCCGGAAGACCAGGCGCAGGTCGCGCCCGTAGCGCTGCTCGAGTGACGCCAGCGTGGGGACCACCCGGGCGCAGAAGGGGCACTGGAAGTCGCTGAAGACCACCACGGTGACCAGCGCGTCGGCCGCCCCGCGCACCGGCTGGTTCGGGTCCAACGGGACCCGAAAGACTGGCGCGTCCGCCGGCGTAGCGGCGACCGCTCCATTCGCAGCGCTCGGGGCTCCCGGCGCGGCACGCGGCGTGGCCATGGCCAGCCCGTAGATGTCTTGGCGGCTCGCGCCGAGCGCCATCGCCCGCGTGGCCAGCGCGAGCTCGGCGTCCATGACGGCGCGGAACGCCTCGAGCGGCTGGGCACCCGTGATCTGCACACCGTTGACGAAGAAGTTCGGCGACGCGCGGGCCCCGAGGTACTCGGCGTCCGCCTCGTCGACGGCGATCACGGCGTCGTGCCGACCATCCCCGAGCGCACGCCGAAAGCGCTGCTCGTCGAGCCCGAGCTCACGCGCGTAGGTGACCAGCGACTCGACGTCGAGCGCGCTCTGCGAGGCCAGCAGCTTGTCGTGCATGGCCCAGAACCACGTGGCTCCGCCCTGCTCGAGCGCCTCCTGAGCGGCGCGCGCGGCGTTGCGCGAGTGGGCGTGGAAGTCGAGCGGGCGGTGGCGGAAGACGATGCGCAGGTCCGCGCCGTATGCGTCACGGAGCAGCTGCAGGGTGGGCTGCACGCGCGCCGTGAACGGGTCTTGGAACTCCGCGAAGAGCACCATGGTGAGCGGCGCGTCCACCGGGCCTTGAGCCGCCGCGGAAGAAGCATCCACGCGGACACGGCGGGTGGTGGACTCGGCGTAGACCGACGCGGGCGTCTCGCGCGGTGGCAACCGTCGAGCGTCTGCGCTGGGCCCCGCTGGTGCCATGGCCGCCATGGCTCCCACGAGGAGCAAGAGCGCGCGGCTCCCGCTGCGGCGCGCGGGGGCGGACGTCATCCGCGCAGGCTCCGCGCCACCGTCTTGGCCGCGTAGGTCAGGATACCGTCGGCGCCCGCGCGCTTGAACGACAGCAGGCTCTCCAGCATCACGCGCTCCTGGTCCAGGAATCCGAGCTGACCAGCGGCTGCGAGCATGGCGTACTCGCCGCTCACTTGGTACGCGTACGTGGGCACGCCGAAGCGGTCTTTCACGCGCCGCACGATGTCCAGATACGGCATCCCGGGCTTCACCATCACCATGTCCGCGCCCTCCTCGAGGTCCATGGCCACCTCGCGCAGGGCCTCGTCGCTGTTCGCGGGGTCCATCTGGTAGGTGCGCTTGTCGCCGCCGCCCAGGTTCTTGGCCGAGCCCACCGCGTCGCGGAACGGACCGTAGAACGCGCTCGCGTACTTGGCCGCGTAGCTCAGGATCAGCGCGTCGTGAAAGCCCTCCGCTTCCAGCGCGCTTCGAATCGCTCCGATGCGCCCGTCCTGCATGTCGGAGGGCGCCAGCACGTCGCAGCCGGCGGCCGCCTGCACCAGCGCCTGCTGGCAGAGCGCGGTCACGGTGAGGTCGTTCACCACGTAGCCGTCGCGCACGATGCCGTCCTGGCCGTGCGTGGTGAACGGGTCGAGGGCCACGTCGCAGATCACGCCCAGCTCCGGGCAAGCCTGCTTCACGGCGCGCACGGCGCGACACACCAGGTTCTCGGGGTCGTGCGCGTGCTCGCCGTCGGGCGTCTTCAGCGCCGCGTCGATCACCGGGAAGATGGCGATGGCGGGGATGCCCAGCGCCACCGCCTCGCGCGCCTCCACCACCAGCTCGTCGATGGACAGCCGCTCCACACCCGGCATGGACGCGATGGCCACGCGCGCGGGCCCCGTGCCCGGGGCGTGCACGAAGAGCGGCCAGATCAGGTCGGCCACGGTGAGCGTGTTCTCACGCACCAGGCGGCGCGTCCACTCGTGCCGGCGCGTGCGGCGCAGGCGGGTGTCCGGGTACTGCGGCATGCTCAGCTCTTCCCCGCCATGTGCAGGATGCGGTCCAGCACCCCTGGCACCAGCTGGTTCAAGCGGCGCGTGGCGCGGCTGCCGAGGTCCACCAGCAGCACGTCGTCGCGGCCGTCGAGGCCGGCGAGCGCGCTGTCCACGATCTCCTCCGCCGAGAACATGCGCGACAGCTTGTACACCGGCGGCACGCTCGCGAGGTTGCGCACCATGGGCGTGTCCCCTGGCGGCGGGCACAGCACGCGCACGCTGATGGGGCGATCGCGCAGCTCGACACGCAGCGCCTCTGCGAAGCCCACCACGGCGAACTTGCTGGCGCAGTAGCCCGCCAGCTGCGGAAACCCGCGCAGGCCCGACACGCTGGCCACCAGCAGCAGCGTGGACTTGCCGCCACGCGCAGCGGCCTCCTCGAGGTGTGGCAGCAGCGCCTGGGTCACGTACACGCTGCCCAGGTAGTTGATGTCCATCATCAGCTTGTAGTCGGCGGGCGACACGTCCTCGGCCTTGCCCACGCGCAGCACTCCGGCGCAGTTCGCCACGTGCCCGAGCGGACCCACCGCCTCCCGCGCCCGAGCCGCCGCGGCCGCCAAGCCCGCCGCGTCGCGCACGTCGACCACGTCCGTGTGCACGTCGCCGCCCAGCTCCGCCGCCGCACGATCGAGCGCCGTCCGGTCCAGGTCCCAGAGCACCAGGCGCTCCCCCCGCTCCGCCAGCCGCCGCGCGAACTCGCGACCAAACCCACTGGCCCCGCCAGTGATCACCCACGCACCTGCGCTCCGAGCCGACTTGCTTGCTGTCGATGCCATGCGGCGCATGGTAGCAGACCGAGGCGGGAGTCCGGGGCCGGAGACCGAGGCGGAGTCCGAGACGGAGTCCGAGACCGAGACGGAGTCCGAGACGGAGACCCGAGACGGAGACCGAGACGGAGTCCGAGACGGAGACGGAGACCGAGACGGAGTCCGAGACCGCGTCGGTGAGCGTCCCCAGGAGCGCGGATGACTCGAGCTCGGCCCTGCGCACCCTGCGACCTTCCCGATTGTCTTATACCGGATCGAAGGACTCGGCCTCGGCCTCGGACTCCGTCTCGGCCTCGGTCTCGGCCTCGGCCTCGGTCTCGGCCTCGGTCTCGGCCTCGGTCTCGGCCTCGGCCTCGGACTCGGTCTCCGTCTCGGCCTCGGTCTCCGTCTCGGCCTCGGACTCCGGCCTCGCCTTACTCCAGCACGACGCGCACCCCTGCCGCCACGGCGGTGGCTTTCGCGCGGGCCTCCTCCAGCGTGGCGCCGCGGGCCAGCGCCACGCCCAGTCGTCGGTGGCCGTGGATCTCGGGCTTGCCGAACAGGCGCAGCGCGGTGTCCGGCGCGCTCAGCGGGGCGGGGTCGATCTGGAAGGCGGGCGCGTTGCTGTCGCCATCTCCCAGGATCACGTGGCTGGCGGAGGGGCCGTGCTGGCGCAGGTTGGGGATGGGCAGGCCCACGATGGCGCGCACGTGCAGAGCGAACTCGCTGAGGTCTTGGGAGATCATGGTCACCATGCCGGTGTCGTGCGGACGCGGCGAGACCTCGCTGAACCAGACCTGGTCTCCGCGCACGAAGAACTCCACGCCGAAGAGGCCGCGCCCTCCGAGGGAGTCGGTCACCGCGCGGGCCATGCGCTCGGCCTCGGCTTCCGCGGCTGGGCTCATGGGCTGGGGCTGCCAGCTCTCGTGGTAGTCGCCCTTCACCTGCCGGTGCCCGATGGGCGCGCAGAAGCTGGTGCCGCCCACGTGGCGGACCGTCAGCAGCGTGATCTCGTAGTCGAAGTCCACGAACCCCTCCACGATCACGCGCCCTCCGCCGCCTCGTGCGCCCTCTTGGGAGTAACGCCACGCCGCACGCAGCTCTTCCTCGCTGGCGTCGGCGCGCAGCGAACTCTGGCCCATGCCCGACGAGCTCATCACCGGCTTCACCACGGCCGGGAGCCCAATGGCCCGCACGGCTGAAAGGTACTCGGCCTCGGTCTCGGCGAAGCGATACGGCGAGGTCAGCAACCCCAGCTCTTCGGCGGCCAGCCGGCGGATGCCCTCACGGTTCATGGTGAGGCGTGCGGCCCGCGCAGTGGGGATCACGCGCACCCCCTCGGCCTCGAGCGCCACCAGCGTGTCCGTGGCGATGGCCTCGATCTCGGGCACCACGAAGTCCGGCTTCTCGGCCTCGATCACCGCCCGCAGGCGCTCCGCGTCCAGCATGGGGAACACGTGGCGCGCGTGCGCCACCTGCATGGCGGGCGCGTTGTCGTAGCGGTCACAGGCCACCACGTAGATCCCCAGGCGCTGCGCCTCGAGGGCCACTTCTTTGCCCAGCTCGCCGCTGCCCAGCAGCAGCAGCTTGGTCTGAGTTCGGGTGGTGGCGGTTCCGAGGCGCAGGCGGTCGGTCATGCCAGCCCTCTAGCAGATCCCGCGCGCGGGCCTCCATCCAAATCGGCCCGCGCGAGGCGTCACGCGGCGCGCGCGTAGTCGGCGGCTTCGAGAGCGCCACGCAGCTGCGCGCGGCCGCGGTGCAAGAGCACGCGCAGGTGGTTGCGGGTCACGCCCAGCTCTTCGGCTGCGTCGTCTCGGTCGACGCCTTCCACGTCCACCAGCGTGACGGCGTCGCGCTCGCGTCCGTGCAGCGAGTCCAGCTCACGCGCCACCACGGTCAGCGCCGCGGCGTCGTCCATGCGACCCACCACGTCCACCGCCTCGATCTCGCCGTGGGCCTCCTCGACGAAGGCCACCTGCGGCCGAGCACGCCGGTATTGGTCCACGATCTTCCGGCGCAGGATGCTGATGATCCAGGTGCGCAGCGAGGAGCGCCCCGCGAAGCGCGGGAGCGAGACCATGGCGGCGAGCCAGGTCTCCTGCACCAGGTCACGCGCCAGCTCTTCGTTGCTGATGCGCTTGCGGGCGTAGCCCAGGAGGATGGGCTCCAGCTCTCGGATCGTGTCGGCGGTGATGATGGCAGGCGTGGTGTTCATGGTGGCTGTCCCGATCTCTGTTTGAACAACCAATATCTACGTCAGGACAATGGTCGTGTCAACAAGTATTGTGGTGACAGACGAGTTTCTGCCGCCACGGGGGGACCCGCTTCGCTCTAGAACACCCCTCTTTGCCGGGTATTTCCCCGGCTCGGCCTCACCCGAGGCGCGTCAGCAGCTTGGTCAGGACCGCGACTTCGTCGTCGCTCAGGCCCTCGGTCAGCTGGTTGTGCAGCGCCAGGATGGGCGCGTCGATGCTCTCCACCAGCACGCGGCCCTTGTCGCTGAGGCGCGTTCGCACGATGCGGCGGTCCCCCGCGCAGCGGCAGCGCTCGATGAGCTCCGCGTTTTCGAGGCGGTCCAGCAGGCGGGTGATGTCCGGCACGCGCGAGATCAGGCGCTCACCGATGCGCGAGCAGGAAAGGCCGATGCCTGGGTCGTTCACGTACAGGATGCGCAGCACGTTGTACTGCGGGCCGGTCACTCCGTACTCCTGGCAGAGCGCGTTCGTCTCGGCGACCTGCTTGTCCGCTGCGCGCACCAGCGCCATGAACAACTCCACACGGGGCAGCGGCTCAGGGTGCAGCGCGCTCCGCTCGGGGAGAGGCAAGTCGATACATTCGTCGGCCATGTCTTCTGGGGGAGTCGGGCCGGGGGGCCGTTCGTTTCAAGCGCGCAGCTCTAGCCGCTCGCGGGCACGGAGGCTAGCAGGCGGCTTTGGGGCTGCCGCGACGCTATCACCTGAGGCTCTCGACGGCGTCGCGCACGGCCACGCGCCAGTCGTGGAGCGTCGGCGCCTGCCCTGCGCGCGCCAAGTGCGCAGTCAATGCGTCCGTGGGGAAGTGCCCGCCGAAGCGGCTCATGCCGTACAGCAAAAAGTACTCGGAGGCGCGCCCACGCAGAACGTCCAACGGTAGGGGCGGGCGCCGGGGGGTCAGCGGGACGCCCGCGGCTTCGGCATAGGCGACCAGCAGCTCGTGCCAGGTGAGGTGGTGGTCGGCGAAGTTCAGAGGCGCATTGGCTGGTCCCGCGGCCAGCAGCGCCTCGGTCAGGACACCCAGGTTCGGCACGCCGATCATGGTGGCCTGCACGTTGCCGTCCCCGGAGACGAACAACGTGCCCGCTCGCAGACCGCCCACGATGACCGGGGACGTGAACACGTCGCCGCGGCCGATGACCATGGGGAGGCGCAGCAGGGTGTACGGCAGCCCGGCCTTCTCGATGCGCTGCTCGGCCAGCGCCTTCGAGCGCGCGTAGGCCAGCGCAGCGTAACGAATGCGGTGGGTCTGCTCCGTGCGCGCTTGGCCGAGGGCGCGGGCGCCATAGACGCTCACCGAGCTGATCTGCACGAAGTGGCCGCAGCCCTGCTGAGCGCCCCAGGCCAGCATCCTCTCCGTCCCGCCCGTGTTCACCGCGAACATCACGGAGTTGGGGACGCGCGGGTTCACCATCCCCGCCGTGTGGATGATCGCGTCGACCGGGCCGCGGGGCAGCGCGCTCGCGAAGTCTTCCTTCGTGAGATCCACGCGCACCTCTCCCATGGAAGCGTCGGCCTCGCGGCCGAAGACCTGCGCGATGACCTGGTGGCCTGCGGCACGCAGGTGATCCGCGATGGCACTGCCCACACACCCATCGGCTCCCGTGACCACGACTCGCCGCGCTGACGTCATCGCGTCCGTGTACCACAATCGCACGGGTTCGCCCTTGTGGTGGCGTCACGATGCGGCGAGCCTGTCGGCATGACTCCGCTGCTGAGAGACTCGCTGCGCGCACACACGCGCTCCTTCTACATCGACGGCGGCTGGCGTGCGCCGCACGGGCAGGGCGCCATCGACGTGGTGCACGCGGGCACCGAAGAGTGTCTGGCCAGTGTCCCGGCGGGCGACGCGCAGGACGCGGACGCGGCCGTGCGGGCGGCGCGCGCGGCCTTCGAGGGCTGGTCTACCTTGCCCTCGTCGGAGCGAGCGGGCTTCCTGCGGGCCATTCACGCCGGGCTCGAGGCTCGCGCCGAGGAGCTGGCGCGCCTGCTGGCGGCAGAGGTGGGCATGCCCCTCGAGCTCTCTCGGGCCGTGCAGCTGGGGCTGCCCCTCGAGAGCACGCGCTACTACGCCGCCCTCACCGCCGAGTACTGCGGCGACGTGGATGCCGATGGGACGCTGGTGGTGCGCGAGCCCATCGGCGTGGTCGCGTCTATCACGCCGTGGAACTACCCGCTCCACCAGATCATGGCGAAGATCGCCCCCGCGTTGGGGGCTGGCTGCACGGTGGTCGTGAAGCCCAGTGAGGTGGCCCCCCTGAACGCGTTCGTGCTGGCAGAGATCATCGAGGCGTGTGGGCTTCCTGCGGGCGTCTTCAACCTGGTCACGGGCGAAGGAGCGGTGGTGGGCGAGGCGCTGGCGGCCCACCCCGAGGTAGACATGGTGAGCTTCACCGGCTCCACGCGCGCGGGCCGGCGCGTGACCCAGGTGGCCGCCGAGACGCTCAAGCGCGTGACCTGCGAGCTGGGCGGCAAGTCCGCCAACGTCATCTTGGACGATGCCGAGCTCGAGGCCGCGGTCACGGCGGGCGTCACCAACTGCTACCTGAATTCGGGGCAGACCTGCTCGGCATGGACGCGCATGTTGGTGCCGGAGTCGCGCCGTGACGAGGTCGTCGCCCTCGCCAAACGGGTGGCGGAGTCGTTCACCCTGGGCGACCCGTTCGCGCCGGGCAGCCGCCTCGGTCCGTTGGTGAGCGGGCTCCAGCGCGAGCGGGTGCGTGAGCTGATCCGCGCGGGAGTGAACGAAGGCGCCACGCTGGTGACCGGCGGCGCCGAGCCTCCCGAGCACCTCCCGCAGGGCTTCTTCGTGCGCCCCACCGTGTTCGCGGACGTTCGCGCGGAGATGCGCATCGCGCGCGAGGAGATCTTCGGGCCCGTGCTGAGCATCCTCACCTACCGCGACGAGGACGAAGCGGTGCGCCTCGCCAACGACAGCATCTACGGCCTGTCGGGGGCCGTGTGGTCCGCCGACCCCGAGCGCGCGCTCCGTGTGGCGCGGCGGCTGCGCACGGGGCAGGTGGCCATCAACGGCGCGGCCTACAATCCGCATGCGCCCTTCGGGGGCTACAAGCAGTCGGGCAATGGTCGCGAGCTGGGCCGCTTCGGCTTCGAAGAGTTCCTCGAGGTCAAGGCGCTGCGACGCTGAGCGCAAGCCGAAGGCGGGCTACGGCAGGCCCTGCAGCGTGCGCAATCCGCGCTCGGCCGCGGGGCGGAAGCACGAGTAGCAGTCGCGCGCGCCGAAGGTGCCGCAGCCGCGGCGGGATGCGTTGACCGTGCGCTCGAGGGCGGCGGTGGCGCTGGGGTGCCGCACGGCCACGATGCCGTCCACCGCCGTGCGGCGCTGGGTGCAGCCACTGGCGCCTTCGTATTCGGCCACGGCGCGCACCCAGGCGGGGAGCTCGTCTCCGCTGGCCAACAGGGCCCGCGCGGCCGCCCGGCGGTCGCTCGAGCTGCTGCTGTTCAGCAGCTGCCGAACGAGCGGCGTCTCGGCGCCCACGGGGCCGGCTGCCGCTGCAGCCACTTCTGCGGGAGCCTCGACGTCTTCGATGACGGCGGCCTCTTCCGCCGCGATCAGCTCCGGGTCGTCGTGCTCTTCGGTGGACCCGAGCGCATAGCCGAGGCCCATGCCGACCACCCCGCTTCCGACGACGAAGAGCACGGCTCCCGCGAGCGCGACGAGCAGACGCTTCCGCCACACGGGGTGAAGCTGCGTGCTCGCGGCCTCGTTGCGGTCACCGTGCGCGAGGGCGCGCGTGGTCCCTGCGTAGGCCACCTCGCGCAGGCGGTCGCGGACCAGCGACGCCGAGGCCGGCCGGTCGTCGGGGCGCGCTGCCAGGAGCTGTGCCAGCAGCGCGCCGAGCTCGTCCGGGATGGGGTCCGTGCCGGGAGGCGGCATGGGCGCGGGCGCCACGACCGTGAGCTGCTGGGTCAGGATGCCCGTGAAGTCGAGCACGTCGTCGAACAGCGGCCGGCCGCTGATCATCTCCCACAGGAGCACCCCCAGGGCGTAGAGGTCGGCCGCCGCGGTCACCGCCTGCCCTGCGCCCTGCTCCGGCGCCATGTAGCCGGGCGTGCCCATCACCACACCCACCCGTGTGAGCGTCCGGAGGCGCTCGGGGGCCGGTGTCTCACGGCCTGCGCTGCGCACCCGTGCGATGCCGAAGTCCAGGATGGTGGCGCGATAGCTGCCGTCGTCCTCGGTGGTGATCAGCACGTTGTCCGGCTTGAGGTCGCGGTGGACGATGTCGTCCGCGTGCGCCGCTGCCAGCGCGTCAGCGATCTGTGCTGCGATGAGGCACGCGCTCTGCCATGGGAGCGCGCCGTGCTTCTCGATGAGCCCGTGCACGCTGCTGCCGCGCACCAGCGGCATGACCATGTAGCTGGTGCCGTCCGGCAGCTCTCCGAAGTCGAGCGCCGAGATGATGTGCGGGTGGTCCAGCTGCGCCATGGCCAGCGCCTCGCGCTCGAACCGCTCTTGGATGACGGCGTGGTCCTCGAAGTCGGGCAGCAGAATCTTGAGCGCCAGGCGGTGCCGCAGGCGCATGTGCTCGACGGCCAGCACGGCGCCCATACCCCCGGACGCGATCAGCTCGATGACGCGATAGCGTCCGTCGATCTCCCGACCGATCCACGCGCTCGCGTCGAAGTCGGAAGCGTTGCGGGGCTCGCCGGCCGACGATTTGGCGGTCTGCGTTGGGGCCGTTCCGATCGACATTCGGGGTCACTGTAGCAGCTCTGACTCGGTTGACCCGCATGCACGATAGGGGCCTCGCGTCTTCGCGTGAGATTGGATCGTTGCGCGACATTTGGATCGTTGCCGGAGGCCGACCTTGACGCCCCTTAGGGTGTTGTTACGATTTGCAGGTTCGTAATACTCGCCCTGGTAAACCATGACCGACCTCGTACGCGCCAGCCTCTCCATCGAACAAGACCTCATGGATCGCTTCGACCGGTTCATCGAGGAGAGCGGTCACAGCAACCGCTCGGAGGCCATGCGCGACCTGATCCGGGCCCGCCTGATCGAGGACGAGAGCGAGCGCGCCACGGGGGAGGCCATGGCGTCGGTCACCCTGGTGTACGACCACGGGAAGCGGCGCCTCGCCCGACAGATCGAGGAGATCGGGCACGAGCACCACGACGTGGTCCACTCGTCCATGCACATCCACGTGTCCCACGACATCTGCATGGAGGTGGTGGTCCTGCGCGGGCCCGCCAAAGAGCTGCGACACGTGGCCAACCACCTCATCGGGCTGCCGGGCGTGCTGCACGGCCGCGCGGTGTACAGCAGCGTTTCGCCACCGGCGCACGAACACGAGCACGAACACGGGCACGGGCACTCACACGGACGCGGGCACCGATGATCGCCCGCCAGACGTGCTGCGCGGGGGCGTTGACGCTCGCGCTAGGCGGGTGTGCCGCCGAAGAAGCGCCCCGCGTCGAGCTCCCCGTGCGCGTGGACTGCAGCCGCGTCACGGGCGCCGAGGCCACCGTCACCACGGATCTCGGCTACGCGGTCACCGTGACCGACGCCCGGCTCGCCCTGGGCGGTCTGGTCTTCACCATCGCGGGAGAGGTCCACACGGCCTCGCTGATGCAGCGCCTGTCGGACGCCTTCGTGCCACGCGCTCGGGCTCACCCCGGCCACTACCAGGGTGGCGAGGTCACGGGCGAGCTGCCGGGCGACTTCGCGCTGCGCTGCGGGCAGGACCAGGATCGCGAGCTGGGGCTCGCCACGCTCATCGTGGGTACCTACACGGCCGCCAACTTCGATTTCGAGCGGGGCAGCACGGCCCTCGGCCTCGACGCAAGTGACGGTCTGGTGGGCCACACGCTGTGGCTCTCCGGGACGGCCACCCGGGACGAGGCGAGCATCGCGTTCACCGTGATCCTCGACTCGCCGCTGGACCGGCAGCTGGTGGGAGCACCCTTCGACGTCACGGTCCCCGCAGAGGCCACCGGGGCGCTCGAATTCCGCTTCGAGCTCCTCGACGACCTCGAGGGCGACACGCTGTTCGACGGGGTGGACTTCGCGACGCTCGACACAGACACGAACGGCGACGTGGTGATCGCACCAGACGTCGCCACGGTCGCGGACGCCTACAACGCGCTGCGGCGCACGTTCCAGACACACGACCACTTTCGCGTGGACTACCCGGAGTGATCGATACGATGACGATCTCGAAGCGCGCGTTCCCACGTTCGATGGGTTCTCGCTTGGCGCTCGGCTGCGCAGTGGGGGTGGCGCTGTCCGCGTGCGGAGGCGGTGGCGAGGGCATGGTGGAGGCCCGCGTGTACGGTGAGGAGTTCATCGAGGAGGGCATCCCCGCGAGCGACCTGGCGGACGGCTGGGACATCCAGTTCTCACGCTTCGACGTGACGGTCACGGGCGTCACCATCGCTGGCGTCGACCTGGCAGACGGGGTGACCTTGGACATCTCGGCCGCCAGCGGCGGCGAGGGTCAGGCCCTCACGGAGGGGCTCGTGCCCACCGGTCGCCATGACGGTTCCAGCTTCGTCATCAGCCGTGTGGAGATCGAGGGGACTGCCACCAAGGGCGCGGAGTCACGGAGCTTCGACTGGGTCTTCGACGAGGCCACCCTGTACGAGAACTGCGAGACCGAGACGCACGTCACCAGCGCGACCCCGGGCGTCTTCCAGGTGACGGTGCACGCCGACCACCTCTTCTACGACAGCCTGGTGTCCGAGGAGCCCGAGCTGCGCTTCGACGCGCTGGCGGCTGCCGACACGGACATGAACGACCAGATCACGGAGGCCGAGCTCGCCGCTGCGGGTGTGGGCAGCTACGACGTCGGCAACGAGGACGTCGACGACTTGTGGAGCTGGCTCGTGGCCCAGTCGCGGACCCTCGGGCACGTGGACGGCGAGGGGCACTGTGACGCCTCGCCCGTGGCCCCTTGAGGTCTGCGGACACCTAAATGCGCGGCCGCGTCGCTCTCTGTCTGCTGGTCGTCTGCGCACAGGCGGCGGCCCCCGTTGGCGGGCGCGCGCAGCCGTCGACCGGCTCCCCCGAGGAAGCCTCGCCCGCGCCCCCGTCCGACCACCCCGTCGACCACGACGCCGAGGAGGGCTTCTCGGCGCTCGCCGTGGTGGACGCGCGCAGCGCTCCCGAGACAGCGTCCAGCCAGCATGTCACCGCGGAGGAGTTCCAAGCGGCGCCGCGCCGGAGCGCCGAGGACGCGCTCCGGCAGGTCCCCGGCCTGACGCTCGTGCAGCACGGCAGCGAGGGCAAGGGCTTCCAGTTCTTCCTGCGCGGCTTCGACGCCATTCATGGTGCCGACCTCGAGATCACGCTCGAGGGCATCCCGCTCAACGAGTGGTCGAACGTGCACGCGCAGGGCTACCTGGACCTGGGGCTGATCCTGCCGGAGTTCGTGCTGGGCGTGGACGTCACCAAGGGGCCCTTCACGCTCGCGCAGGGCGCCTTCGGCATGGCGGGCAGCGCGGACTATCAGCTGGGCGTCGGGGAGACCCTGCGCGGCGCGCGCGTGGCCTACACCGTGGGCAGCACCAACCGGCACCGGCTCTTCGCGGGGTACTCGTCGCCGAACGGCGACGGCGGCGAGTTCGTGGGTCTGTCCGCCACGCACGACGAGGGCTTTGGCCAAAACCGGCGCCTACAGCAGGTCGCCTTGAACGGCCGCGTGCGCCTGCTGGAGGATGCTGACCGCGGGCGCCTCGAGCTGTCCGTCCTCGGTCACTACAGCGACTTCGACCTGCCGGGGACGCTGCGCTCGGACGACATCCGCGCCGGTCGCGTGGGTTTCTACGACACGTACGACCCGGCCAGCCGTGGGCGCTCGACGCGCGCACTGGTGGCGCTGCACTACCACCTGCGCCGTTCTGGGCACCGCCTGACGCTGGTGGCCCACGGGTCGCTGCGCCGTCTGGACCTGCGCGAGAACTTCACGGGCTTCCTGCTCGACCCGCTCAACGGAGACCGACGCGCCCAGGGGCAGACCAGCTGGGCCGCGGGCCTCCGTGCGGACCACGTGCTGCGGCTCAGCGACCTGTTCGCGCTCGTCACCGGGGTGGGCGTGCGCGCCGAGCACGTGACTCAGCGCGAGCAGCGCGTCGGCCAGGACCTCGAGCCCGTGTCGACGCGACGGGAGCTCGGCCTCCTACAGCTCATCGCCCACGCCCTCGTCGGTGTGCGGCTCGACATGGGAGCCACGCTGCGGCTCGACGTAGGGGCGCGCGTGGACCTGGTGCACGTGGACCCCACGGACCTGCTCGACCCCGCGGCCGACCAGCAGGGCAACTTGGCTGCGCTCTCGCCGCGCGTGACGCTGCGCTACCAGCCTGGCTCCACGCTTTCGCTGTTCGGGGCGTATGGAAGCGGCCTCCGGCCTCCCGAGGGCCGCGCCTTCACCAGCTTCGACCCGGGCCGCGAGGGGCTCGGAGGCGAGCTGCTGGACGGGCGCCCACGCATCACGCGATCGGACTCGGGCGAGCTCGGGGTGCGCGTGACGCCGCTCGAGTCGCTGGACGTGACACTCTCGGGTTTTGCCACGCGGATCGCGCGCGAGTCCATCTTCGACCACGTGTCGGGCGTGAACTTGGAGCTCAACGGCACACGGCGCGTGGGGGCCGAGCTGGTGCTGCGCGCGCGTCCGGCGCCGTGGCTCGCGCTCAGCGCCGACGTCACCATGACGGACGCGCGCTTCATCGAGTCCGGCCGGCGAGTGCCCTTCGCGCCGTGGCTGGTGGCGGGGTTGCGCGCGTTGGTGAACCACCCGAGCGGCGTGCGCGCCGGCTTCCGCACGCTGGCCGTTGCGCCCAGGCCGCTGCCTCATGGGGCGCGCGGCGCCACGCTGCTCATGGTGGACGCGACAGTTGGCTACACGTGGCGCTGGCTGCGTCTCGACCTCGAGCTCGAGAATCTGCTGGGCCGCGAGCTGCGCGAGGGCGAATTCCACTTCGCGAGCGACCCCTCGGCCGGCCCACCCCGCAGCGAGCTGCCCGTGCTCCAGACCATCGCGGGGCCGCCGTTCAACGCGCGGCTAACGCTCGGGATCGTTCTCTGACCGGCGGTCAGCTTTCGCCTTGAACTTCGCCTCAGCGGCGCTACCCGTACGGCCGTGAGGAACCGACTTGGAAATCGATAGCCGAACACTCAGTCATCTCCAGCAGCTCGAGGCGGAGAGCATCCAGATCATCCGCGAGGCTGCGGCCGAGTTCGACAAGCCGGTCATGCTCTACAGCATCGGCAAGGACTCCTCGGTGCTGCTGCGCTTGGCCCTCAAGGCCTTTGCACCAGGGCGCATCCCGTTCCCGCTGCTGCACGTGGACACCACGTGGAAGTTCCGCGAGATGATCTCGTTCCGCGAGCAGATGCAGAAGCAGTTCGACTTCGACTTGCTCGTGTACACGAACCCTGCCGGGGCTAACGGTGAGATCACGCCGTTCACGCACGGCAGCAACAAGTACACCGGCGTCATGAAGACCGACGCGCTCAAGCAGGCCCTCACCAAGTACGGCTTCGACTGCGCCTTCGGTGGTGCCCGCCGCGACGAAGAGAAGTCGCGCGCCAAGGAGCGGGTTTACTCGTTCCGCGACCGGTTCCAGCAGTGGGACCCGAAGAACCAGCGGCCCGAGCTGTGGAACCTCTACAACGGCAAGATCAACCAGGGCGAGAGCACGCGCGTGTTCCCGATCTCCAACTGGACCGAGCTGGACGTCTGGCTCTACATCTGGCTCGAGAAGATCCCCGTGCCGTCGCTGTACTTCGCGGCGCCGCGCCCGGTGGTGGACCGGCAGGGCACCATGATCATGGTCGACGACGACCGCATGCCCTTCGAACCGGGCGAGACGCCGCGTGACGAGGTGGTGCGCTTCCGCACCCTCGGCTGTTACCCGCTCACGGGCGCGGTGCACTCGCAGGCCGACACGCTGCCCAAGGTCATCCAAGAGATGCTGCTGAACAAGCACTCCGAGCGGCAGGGTCGCTTGATCGACTCCGACGAGGACGGCTCGATGGAGAAGAAGAAGAAGGAAGGCTACTTCTGATGTCGGACTTCCACGAAAAGGACCTGATCGCGGCGGACATCGAGGGCTACCTCGAGAAGTACCGGGGCAAGGAGCTCTGCCGCTTCGTCGCGATCGGCTCGGTGGACGACGGCAAGTCCACGCTCATCGGCCGCCTGCTGTACGACACGGGCATGGTCTTCGAGGACCAGCTGGCGGCGCTCGAGAAGGGCAAGCGCCTCGACGACGGCAGCATCGACCTCTCGCTGCTCACCGACGGGCTCACCGCCGAGCGCGAGCAGGGCATCACCATCGACGTGGCCTACCGCTACTTCTCCACCGAGAAGCGCAAGTTCATCATCGCCGACACGCCGGGGCACGTGCAGTACACGCGCAACATGGTGACCGGCGCCTCCACGGCCAACGTGGCGCTGATCCTGATCGACGCGCGCAAGGGCGTGCTCGAGCAGTCGCGGCGGCACGCGTTCGTGGCCTCGCTGCTGGGCATCCCGCACCTCGCCGTGTGCATCAACAAGATGGACCTGGTGGACTTCTCAGAAGAGGTGTTCGATCAGATCAGCGCCGACTTCCACGCCTACGCGGCGAGCATGAAGCTGGCGTTCAAGACCATCACGTGCTTCCCGGTGAGCGCGAAGAACGGCGACAACTGCGTCACCAAGAGCCCGGCCACGCCGTGGTACCAGGGCCAGAGCGTGCTCGCCCACCTCGAGACGGTGCCGGTGGCGCAGGACCGCGACCTCGAGCACTTCCGCTTCCCGGTGCAGTACGTCATCCGCCCGAACCTGGACTACCGCGGGTTCGCGGGCGAGATCGCGAGCGGCGTGGTGAAGAAGGGCGACACGCTGGTGTCGCTGCCGTCGGGTCGGTCGTCGAAGGTGAAGGCCATCGACGTGTACGAGGGCGAGCTCGAGGAGGCCTTCACGCCGCAGTCGGTGACCATTCGGCTCGAGGACGAGATCGACGTGAGCCGCGGCGACATGCTGGTGCACGCGCACGACCTGCCGCACGTGCGCCGCACGTTCGACGCCTACGTGGTGTGGATGAACGAGACGCCGCTCGACCGCGAGAAGAGCTACCTCATCAAGCACACCACGCAGTACGTGCGGGCCGAGGTACGCGACCTGCACTTCAAGGTGGACATGGGCTCGCTCGAGAACGTGCCGGCCGAGACGCTGGGGCTCAACGACATCGGCAAGGTCACGCTGGCCTGCCGCCGCGCCGTGTACTTCGACCCCTACCGCCAGAACCGCGCTACCGGCGCGTTCATCATCGTGGACTCGCTCACCAACAGCACGGTGGGCGCGGGCATGATCGCGGGCGAGCGGGGCGAAGCCTCGCAGGGCCTCGACGCGGCGCTGGCCGAGCTGCGCGCCGGGTCCAGCATGATGCCCAAGACGCAGGTCAGCCCACGCGAGCGCTTGGAGCGCTTGGGCCAGAAGGGCGCCACCGTGTGGCTCACCGGTTTGCCGGGCTCGGGCCGCTGGACGCTGGCCTACGCCATCGAGCGTGCGCTCTTCGATCTGGGCCGCGCCGCCACCGTGGTGGATCCCACCGACGAGTCGCTCGAGACCATGATCACGGCGTGCAAGGCCTGCACGGACGCGGGCCTGGTCACGGTCTGCGCCTTCCCGGCGTACACGCCGGGCGACCGCGAGCGCTTGCGTCACCACATCGGCGACGACCGCGTGGTGCAGGTGTTCGTGGACACCGACCTCGAGCTCTGCAAGCAGCGCCGCCCCGAGGCGGACTTCGCTGGCTTCACGCGCCCGGAGAACGCCGACGTGGCCGTGGGCCTCGATAAGATGCGCATCGACGAGGCCGTCAAGTTGGTGATCGACGCCCTCGAGGCGCGTGGTCAGTTCCGCGCGGGTTGACCGCCTCCCACCTGGCGTGCAATTTCCCGCACGCTTTGCTCCTGCAACCGAGCTCACTGAGCTCACAACGCTCACTTCGAGCCCGGTAATACGCATCATGGCTGGACAGCTCTTCACCTCCGAGTCCGTCACCGAAGGACACCCCGACAAGGTCTGCGACAAGGTCAGCGACGCCGTGCTGGACGCGATCCTCGCTCAGGACCCGCGCGCCCGCGTGGCCTGTGAGACCATGGTCAAGACGGGCTACGCCATCATCGCAGGTGAGATCACCTCGAAGGCCGTGGTCGACTACCCCACCGTCATCCGCAAGGCCATCCGTGAGATCGGCTACACGAGCTCGGAGATGGGCTTCGACGCCGACACCTGCGCCGTGCTCTGCGCGGTGGAGCAGCAGTCGCCCGACATCAGCCAGGGCGTGGACGTGGGCAAGGGGCTCGACAAGGAGCAGGGCGCCGGCGACCAGGGCCTCATGTTCGGGTTCGCCGTCAGCGAGACCAAGACGCTGATGCCGCTGCCCATCGACTTGGCCCACAAGCTCGCCAAGAAGCTCACCGATGTTCGCAAGAAGAACGTGGTGGACTTCCTGCGCCCCGACGGGAAGACCCAGGTCACCATCGAGTACGACGGTGACAAGCCCGTGCGCGTGGACGCCGTGGTGGTCTCCTCGCAGCACTCCGACACCGTGAAGCACAAGGACCTCTACGCCGCCATCCTCGAGGAGGTCATCCTGCCGGTGCTCCCGAAGTCGATGGTGGACAAGAAGACCAAGTTCCACATCAACCCCACGGGCCGCTTCGTGGTGGGTGGTCCCTGCGGTGACGCGGGCCTCACGGGTCGCAAGATCATCGTGGACACCTACGGCGGCATGGGTCGCCACGGCGGCGGCGCGTTCAGCGGCAAGGACCCCAGCAAGGTGGACCGCAGCGCCGCGTACTTCGGCCGCTACGTCGCGAAGAACATCGTGGCCTCCGGCCTCGCCACCCGCTGCGAAGTGCAGGTGGCCTACGCCATCGGCGTCGCGCGTCCCATGGGCGTCTACGTGACCACCTTCGGCACGGGCGTCATCGCCGACGAGAAGATCGCCAAGGCCGTGCGCAGCCTGTTCGACTTCCGCCCGGCGGCCCTCATCGAGACGCTGGACCTGCTGCGTCCCATCTACAGCCCGACGGCAGCCTACGGTCACTTCGGCCGCACCGAGAAGACGTTCACCTGGGAGCGGACCGACCGCGCCGAGGAGCTCGCCGAGCTAGTGCCCACCAAGGCCAAGAAGAACTGACTCCCCGAGAGGCCGCCAAATCGCCCGGGCGCGGCTTACGTCCTCGCGGCAGGGCTCGAAATGCAGGAGCATTCCTTCGCCCTGTCGCTGCGGGCGCGCTCGCGCTCGGACGATTTTTCGGCCCCTCGGAGCAAGCTCGCGGCGCGTGCTAGATTCTGACTCATGACGTCTTCGCCAACGGGACAGATCGCTGGTTGGGGTCGACACAGCGTCGCCGGCGTCGAGGTTCGGTCCGAGGACCTCGAGCGAGCTAGTCGTGACGTGCCGCTCTCGCGAGGGCTCGGTCGCAGCTACGGCGACGCCTCGCTGCCGGCGGCCGACCGTCCGCGCGCGCTCAACACCACGCTGGCGGACCGCATCCTCGGTTTCGACGAGCAGACCGGGGTGCTGCACGCCGAGGCAGGCCTCTCGCTCGAGGAGATGAACCGGCTCTTCCTTCCGCGCCGCTGGTTCACCCCCGTCACGCCCGGCACCAAGTACGTGACCCTGGGCGGCATGGTCGCCTCCGACGTGCACGGCAAGGGGCAGCACCGCCAGGGTTGCTTCGGGCACCACGTGCTCGCGCTGCGCATGCGCGTGGCTGATGGGCGCGTGCTGGTTTGTGGTCCCGACCAGGAGCGCGAGCTGTTCCTGGCCACCGTGGGCGGCATGGGTCTCACCGGTCACATCCTCGAGGTCACCGTGCGCATGCAGCGCGTGCCGTCGCCCTGGATCGTGCAGCGATCGGAGCGCATCCCCAACCTGGATGCCTTCCTGGCTGGCCTCGAGCGCGCCGCCGAAGAGTGGCCCTACACCGTGGGCTGGATCGACTGCCTGGCGCAGGGCGCGTCCATGGGCCGCGGCAACCTCATCTCGGGCCGGTGGGCCACCCCCGAGGAGGCGCCCGCAGACCCCCCGAAGCCCGGTCGGCGCTTCCAGCTGAGCTTCGACTACCCCAGCTGGGTGCTCAACCGCGCCAGCATCGCCGCTTTCAACGAGCTGAAGTACCGCAGCCAGCTGCGCGCGAGCAGCGACTCCGTGGTGGACCCGGAGGGCTTCTTCTACCCGCTCGACCGCATCCGGCACTGGAACCGGTTGTATGGGACGCGCGGCTTCACGCAGTACCAGTGCGTGCTCCCGCGCGAGGCGGGTCCGCAGGCCGTCCACCGGCTCATGAGCACCCTCACCCAGCGCGGCGGGGCCTCGTTCCTGGCGGTCATCAAGGACTTCGGGCGGGACGGCGCGGGCATGATCTCGTTCCCGCGGCCCGGCATCACGCTCGCTCTCGACATCCCCCTGCGCGATGACACGCAAGCCCTGGTGGATGCCCTGAACCAACAGGTCATCGCCGACGGCGGGCGCGTCTACCTGACCAAGGACTCGCTCACCCGGGCGGACGACTTCCGCCGCATGGACGGCGCGCGTGTGGACGCCTTCAACGCGGTCCGCGACCGCTGGGATCCCGAGCGGCGCTTCAAGAGCGCCCTGTCGGTGCGCCTGCTGGGCGACCGCCTTTCCTGACCGGAAATGGGTACACTCTCGGCTGGATGCGCACCTGCCCTCGCTGCCAGGAATCGTTCGGCCCGACCTTCATCGGCTGTAAGCAGGTGGGCTGCCCGATGCGGACGCCGATGGACCCCAACCTGGGGAAGACCGTCGGTGGGCGTTACCGCCTGATCTCGCGGCTGGGCAGCGGTGGCATGTCCACGGTCTATCTGGCGCGGCACGTGCTCATCGAGCGCCTGGTGGCTGTGAAGACGCTGCGCCGTGACCTGGCGCGCGAGACGGTCCAGCGCGACCGCTTCCTGCGCGAGGCGCGCGCCGTGAACCGCGTGAACCACGACAACATCGTCGAGATCACGGACTTCGGTGAGACCGACGAGGGCCTCGTCTTCCTGGTCATGGAGTACGTCCCGGGGGACTCGCTGCTCTCGGCCATGGCGGGTGGTGCCATGCCGGCGGTGGCCGTGCTGGACCTCGCGTTCCAGGTGGGGTCGGCGCTCGCGCGCGCGCATCAGATGGGCGTCATCCACCGGGATCTCAAGCCCGAGAACATCCTGTTGGTGCCGCGCAAGGGCGCCCTGCCGCACGTGAAGCTGCTGGACTTCGGCATCGCGAAGATCATGGACGCGCCGTCGCTCACCGGCAGCCAGCAGATCTTCGGTACCCCGGGCTACATCGCGCCCGAGTACATCAAGGGCAACGAGCTGGACGGCCGGGCCGACCTCTACTCGCTCGGCGTCATCCTGTACGAGATGGCCACGCTCGCGCTGCCGTTCGACTACGAGTACCCGGGCGACCTGCTGGTGAAGCACGTGACCGACTTGCCGGTGCCGCCACGGCAACGCCGCCCCGAGGTGGACCCGGCGCTCGAGGCGCTGATCCTGCGCTGCCTAGAGAAGGACCCCGACCAGCGCTTCCGGGACGCCTACCACTTCGTGGAAGAGGTGACGCGCTGCCGTGAGCGCATCGGCTCCGACGACAGCTGGGGGAGCCTCGGCAGCACTCAGTCTGCCCCGCTACCACTGCCTGCTTCGCCTTCACCTGTCGCCCCCGCAGAGCGCGACGACGTCAACACGGCGCTGAGCGACCGGCCTCCACGGCGCGGGGCGGCGCCTCGCTTCCTCGACGCCACCGTCATCGAAGGCGGCACGGGCATTCCCTCTCGGTCCCCCGCGGAGCCCACACAGAGCACATCCCCAGCGGGTCCCGCCCCCGCTGCTGCGGTCACCAAGCCGTCGGCCACTGACGACGTGCTCCCCGCGCCGGCCTTGCGTGGCAGCGCCCCCTTCCTCAAGACGCTGCTCGGACCGGCTTCTGCGCCTCCCGCCGCCATGCCTGCGCCCGCTGCCGAGGCGCCTGCGATTCCGCTCGAGGACTTCCTCGACCGCACCGTGGCGTTCGACACGCGCGACGACACCGAGGTGGAGCGGGTGTCCATCCACGACCAGCCCGTGCGTCCGGTGACCAGCACCTACGAGCGTCCGGTCATCCCGTCCGAGCCGAACGACGTGGCGTTGTCCATCGAGATCGAGCTACCGCCCGGCGTCGAGGTGCCGCGTACGGCCGACAGCGTGGAAGACATCGGCCTCTTGGGGACCCGGCGCTGGCGCGACCGCTACACAGCGCTTTCCCACGCGGTCGAGGAGATCGGCGTCACTCAGCGCGTGCCGGTGGGAATTGCGGAGTGCCTCGCGCACTCGCAGGCGGTGCTGCAGGACATCACGCAGCGCGTCGAAGGAGCCGAAGGTCGTCAGCAGCAGATGGAAGAGCTGAGCGACCGCGCTCGCCGAGTGCGCTCGGACTTCGGGGCCCAGCAGGACCGCGTCGCCCAGGAGTTCTCGGCGGCTCGCGGAAAGCTGGCCAGCATCCAGACCCACTTCGCGGCGCTGGCCGACGAGCACGAGCGGGCGGCCGAGGCCGAAAATCGTGGCGCTGGGAAGCCCGGTCGCGCCCTCGGGCTGCGCCACGCCATCCGGGACGTGGAAGACGAGCTGGGCGTCGAACAGCGCCTCTGCAAGACGCTCGAAGCCGAGCTGCGCGGCGTCCACGGCGAGATGGAGGCCTGGAGCGAGGCTCACGAGGCCGAGCTGGCGGTGTTGGCCGAGATCAGCACCAAAGAGCTGCTGCAGTTGGAGGAGCTCATCGAGCGGCTGCGCGGCCCGCTCGACCGGGTGGAGGCCTTCGTGCGTAGCGTCTGGGGGACATGACGCCGCTCCACAAAGTCGCGCGTCGCGGTGCGAGCCCCGGCGATGGCTGCTACCCTCCCCGGGCAATTCTATGACGCCCAATCCGATGTCATCAGGTTTCCGCCGGACGGCCCTCGACCCCCACACGAGTATCCGCCTCGTGCTCGCCACGCTGCTGCTGCTGGCGCACTCTGCGGTGGCGGTCGGCAGCGCAGACGCTCAACGCGGCAGGCGCCGCCCAGCGCCCCCGGCCGAGGTGGTCGAGGTGCCGGGTGAGGCCTCGCAGCGCGCCGCGCAGGCCGCGTTCGCAGCGGGTGAGTTCGCCGAGGCGGAGCGCCTCTTCGCGCAGTCGTTCACAGAGTCCCAGAATGCCATCGTGCTCATCGGGCTGGCCGACGCGCGCGAGCGACAGGGCAACGCCGCGGGGGCCGTCGAGGCGCTGACGCGCTACTTGGCGCTGCGCACCGACGCGCCGGACCGTGCCGCCGTCGAGGCGCGCGTGGCCACCCTGCAGGCGCTGCGCGGCGTGGTGCTGGTGACCGCCGAGCCACCGGGCGAGGTCTGGCTCGACGGCGAGCGCACCGGCTACGTCACGCCCGTGGAGCTGACGCTCGCGCCGGGGCGGCACGGCATCGCGGTCACGCTGCGTGGCGAGATCGTGGCCGAGCACGCGGTCGAGGTGCCTTTCGGTGGCCGCACCTCGCTGAGCTTGGTGGAGGGGCGGGTGGCTGAGACAGAGGCAGCGACCGAGACCGTGGCCGAGACGGAGACCGAAACGGAGGCCGTGGCCGAGACGGAGACTGAGCCCGAAGTCGAGGCCGAGGCGGAGACGGAGACCGCAGCGCTGTCCGGGGATGGGGTGCCCATCGACGAGCCCGCGGCCGAAGACGACGACACGCCCGCCAGCAGTTACCAGCCGCGTCGCGCAGCCGGCATCAGCGCAGGCATCGCTGCGGGCACCCTGGTGATGGGGACCGTGCTGGGCTTCATGGCGCTCACGGAGCAGTCGGACTTCGACGCGCGGCCCTCTGACGCTGCTGCAGACCGCGGTGAGCGCCTCTCGCTCTTCTCCGACGTCATGTTCGGGGTGGCTGGCATCGCAGCCGTGACCTCCATCGTCCTCTACGTCACCGACCGCCGCGCTGCCCGGCGCGCCGAGGAAGCCGCCGAGGAAGACGCCACCGCCCGCCTGCGCCTCGTGCCCCTCGCCAGCCGCCGCGGGGCAGGCCTCGGCGCATCACTCCAGTTCTAGGGGGACGCTCACCATGCTTCGCACCTTCCTCACGCTCGGCCGTCTGCTCGCGCTCGTCAGCGCCCTCTTCATTCCGGCATGCCAGCTGGTGGTCGACTTCGACCGCGATCTCATCGTTCCAGACGCGGGCAGTGACGCCGGCGCAGCCGATGGTGCCACCAGCGACATGTCCACCGACGCCGACGCCGGCGCAGACGCCGCCTCGGACGACCTCGGCCCCGAAGACGCAGGCTTCGATGCCGGCTCGGACCTGGGGACCGACCAGGGCGACGACGCAGGCACGGGCGATGCGGGCTGAAGCGACGCCGCTTGCGTGCGCCGGCTGGGACGCGCGCGCGTGAGTGGCCGCAAGCAGACGCTGCTGCTCGCCGCGATGTGGGCCGGCGCGCTGATCAGCGTTGGGGCGCTCACCGCTGCGCGCATGCGCGGCGGCGGGGACAGCGGCGTCGGCCCCGAGCCCATCGTGACGGGCCTCTCGGCTGCCACGTCGGACGGCGGGGTCGCGCTGCCCGCCTTGCGAGAGCCGCGTGGCGGCCGAGCCCCGTTCCGCTCGTATCGAGGGGACGCGCGTCACACCGGCCGCACGGCCATCGTGGGCCCGCGCGAGCCGCGGCTGCGCTTCGCTTTCGCAACGGGCGGGATGATCAAGGGGCAGGTGGTGGTCGACGAGGCCGGGCGGCTCTGGTTCGGGACGCTGGGTGCCCTTGGTGTTGGGCTGAACGCGCCACCCGAGCCCGGCGAGCTCATCGCGCTGAGCCGTGCCGGCGACGTGCTGCTGCGTCGCCCGCTGGGTGCCGACGTCTACAGCACGCCGCTGGTCACCAACGACCGCGTCTACGTGGGCTCCGACGCCGACCGCTTCTTCTCGTTCACGTTCGCGGGGGAGCGGCGCTTCGAACTCGAGACCGGGGATGACGCGGACACCGGCGCCACGCTCGGCGCTGATGATGCGCTCTACTTCGCTTCAGGGCGCTGGCTCTGGGCCACCGAGCGCTCGGGCACGGCGCGCTTCCGCTTCGAGGCGCAGGGCAAGATCTACACCTCGCCCGCCATCGCGCCCGACGGCACCATCTACATCGGCTCGCAGGACGACTATCTCTATGCCCTGTCTCCCACCGGAGAGCTGCGGTGGCGTCATCGCGCGGGCGACGACATCGACTCGAGCCCCGTGGTGGGGGACGACGGGGCCATCTACTTCGGGTCCGACGACCGACGCGTGCACGCCCTCGAGCCGGACGGCAGCGAGCGCTTCTCGGTGGACGTGGGCGGCTACGTGCGGGCACCCGTCGCCCTCACGCACGACGGAGGCATCGTGGTGGCCGTGATGGGCCCCCGGCCGCGCGTCGTGTCGTTGGATGCCGTTAGCGGTGAGGTGCGCTTCTCGTTCAACCTGCCGCTCACCGACTCGCCCGAGATGGGCGCGCTCTCCGGGCCGCTGGTCGACGGGGAGGGCTCCATCTACTTCGGCGCGCACGACGACTTCATCTATTCGCTGAGTCGCACGGGTGGCCTGCGCTGGGCGTTCCGTGTGGAGGGTGACGTGGACGCGCCGCCCATGCTGGATGCCGACGGAGCGCTCTATGTGGGCTGCGACGACGGTCGCCTCTACGCCCTCGAGGGAGACGGTCCGGCGCCCGCGGCCGACGCCGGGGTCGCTGCCGCGGCGAGCGCCGACGCAGGTCCGGTTGACGCTGCGTCCGTCGAGGCCGAAGGACGCGATCAGGGGCGCTGAGTCCGCTCTGGAGCGCCCACCTGGCGCCCCTACTTCTTCTTTGCCCCGAACAGCTTCGACAGGACGGACGCGGGCTTCTCTTCTGCCGCTGGGCCGCTGGTCTGACCACGCATGCGGGCGAGGCGCAGCTCACGGGCGGCGTCCACGTGCTTGGGGTTGAGCTCCACGATGCGCTCGAAGTGCTTCACCGCGTTGGGGGTGTCCCCAACGCGCTTGTACAGGAAGGCGAGCGTCAGCAGCGCCTGCTCGTGCTTGTCGTTCTGCGCCAGTGCCCGCTGTGCGAGCTGGATGATGACCTCTCGCGGCGACTCGGTGTCCCGCTGCAGCAGCACCCAAGCCTTCATCGCCGGGTAGTCCGGCTCGTCGGGCGAGAGGTCCATGCTCTTGTCCAACAACGCGATGGCCTGGGCCCACTCCTTGCGGCGCACCAGCACCTCGGCCTTCTCGAACTCGAGCGCGGCCGTGAGAATGGCAGCCAGCTTTCGATCGGCCGCGGGTGACCCGCCCCCACCCTGCACCGCCTTGAAGTGAGCCTTTCGCTTCTCGGGATCCAACAGGGTGTTCTTGGCCTCGGTCAGGTGCCGGAAGATGGTGTCCACGTACTGCCGCAGCGGCGCCAGCTCCGCCGGCAGGCGGTCGGGGTGGAAGCGCTTGATGCGGTCCACGTATCCGTCGCTGATCGCGTCATCGAGCACGGTGTTGTCCACCCCCAGCATCTGGAAGTAGTTCTCGGTGTCGATGGCTGCGAACCGGCTCTGCACATCGCGCCACAGAGTCTCGTGGGCGCTGGACAACCCGGCGGGCGGGTTGGGCGGGCCAGCGGGCCCACTCACCATGCTGGTCCGCGCGGGCGCCGCCTCGGCCGGCGCAGGGGCGCCTGGGGGCGGCATGCTGTCCAGCGAGGGCATGTCCGAAAAACGCGCGCCCGCCGGGCGGCTCGTCTGCGACGGCGGCGCGAAGCTGGGCAACGCAGACGAGGAGCTGAGCTCTCCGGTGTAGTCGTCCTGGCGCACGGGGGCGGGCGCCAGGCAGCGCGTGATGGCCAGCAGGTAGAGCGTGCGCGTGGCGACGCGTGGGTCCCCCGACATCTGGACCCAGTCCGAGATGGAGTGCTGGCTGGCCTGCACCAGCTCCACGACGGCCTGCTCCTTGGGGATGAGACCGAGCGCGTTGATGTCGATGGTGCGCACCAGGCGATAGGCGGGCTCGCGCAGCCGCCCGAGCACGCTCTCCATCACATCACGGCGCGCGCCGCCTCGTGCGGCCGCCGCGATCAAGGCGTAGACGTGATCGCTGGTGAACAGCACGCCCTCCATGCCCGTGACCAAGTCTTGGTCGTAGAACGCGAAAGGCGCGTTGGTGCGATGGAAGAGTGCGAGCATGCCCCGCGACAGGTCGGTGGCGGGCTCCACCAGCCGGCCGGCGATGATGTGGCCACGACGAAAAAGCAGGCGATCCTGTCCTGCCTGACCCTCGTCGTCCGGCCAGACCACGAGGGTTCCGGAGAACTCCCGATCGAAGATCGAGAGCATGACGTGGGCGAGGGGCTTCTGCGACAGGTCGCCTTGGGCGATGGGAGTGGGTGCGGTCACGGTCTAGTCCAGCGTAGCTCGGCCGAGCTCGAAGAAGCGCTGCGCCTCGGCGGCCACGCGCGCCTCGTGATCCGAGAGGGCGTGGTCGGCGGGCAGCTCGATCAGCTCGACCTGCGGTGCCTCGTGAGCATAGCGGCGAGAGCTGTCGATGGGGATGACGTCATCGTTCACGCCATGCAGGATGACCGTGGGCATGGAGACGATGGGGCGCTGCGGGAGCTCGCACGCCTCCAGCAGGAACTTCGCGTGAACCGGCACCTGAGCGCCGTCTGCGTTCGGGAAGAGGGCGTCTCCGTCGGCCAGCCAGCGCTCGATGCCCGCTTCGCCGAGCCGCTCGCGCCAGCGCTGCCCGAAGTCGAAGGCGGGCGCGATGAGCACCATGCGGTCCACCAGGGCGGGGTGCTCGGCTGCGAACAGGGTGGCCAGCCAGCCCCCCAAGCTGGACCCGATGAGACGCACCCGCGGTCCGCTCGGGTCCCGACCCAGCAACGACTCGAGCTCGTGCAGGATGGCCACGGGGCTCAGCCGCGAGAACGAAGGGCGGTTGAGGTCCGGCACCAGCAGCTCGATGCCGAAGCCCGAGAACATGCGCTCGAGGTGCTGCCCCTTCTTCGATGAAGGGCTGGACCCGAACCCGTGCAGATAGGCGTAGCGGTAGTGGTAGGACACGGCGTCAAGAGAGAGCTGGGCCCGATGATGACACGAAGGGTGGGCGCTGAACCAGCGCGCTCTGGTGGTTGGGGTCGGTTCGAAGGGGGCTGTGATCGATCGGAGGGCGAGGGGCATCCTGGTCTGCGGGATCGGTCGCGCAGGCGCTCCCTCTGGTACCCCGCTGGATTTGGCACTGCGCTTCGCGTGCATGCTATCTGGGAACGTGATGACCGAGGAGAGTTCGGCGACCCATGAAGCCGCGGCCTGGCCCCCACCCAGCCGTTCGGCTTGGGACGTGGCCGAGCTCGCGCTCCTGCAGCTGGGCCTTCTGCTCCTCGCGGTCTACTTCTCGCTGGGCGTCGTCACGATCCGGGCCTATTCGTGGCCACTCCTAGTGGGACCCGGCCCGTTCTTTCCGCTGTTCTGCCTCTACTTGGCAACGCAGCTGCAGCGCCGCGCCCGCCACCTCTACGGCTTGGTCCGGTTCGCCACCGTCTACAGCGTCCCGTACGCCACGATCGCTCTGATCCACGGCCACCTGTCTACCGACATGCCGCTCCATGTGGGCGACCTACCCCCGATCCTCCTCGCGCTCACGCTGATGCTCCGGCTGCGGGCTTGGCGCCGGTTGTTCGATACCGCCCCAGACGGCGGCCTCGACGAGCGCCTCGCGTTGCTCATTGAACTCTTCCTCGGAGTCGGGGCGTGCTCGGTCGTGTTGACGGGCTTGTCTCACCTGGACGCGGCTCTGCATTGGGCTCGGTCCTTTCCTACGCGTAGGCCAGACGAGTTTTTCCCCGCTGCTGTCTACATGGTCTTCCTCCTCCGCCTGCTCCTCGCGCCTGCGCTCGTCGCGACCATCATCGGCGGTGGTCTCTACCGAAGCGGAGGCGCAAACGGCTGGGTGAGAGCCGCCGTGGCATTCGTCGTCGTGATGTCCACCGTCCACGGGTTGATGCAGTGGTTCTTCGCCAAAGACCTCTGGTCGCGTCTGTCCGCAGCGACCTGGACCGTCGTGCTGCTGGGCTTCGCCGGATGGGTGCTTCATTGGCACCGCGCTCACCGTCCCGCCCCGCTCCCCGGGGCACCAACCGCCTTCTGAGCCATCCGGCGAGCCACCACACGCGCTCTGTGAGTCGGGCCAACGCGCGCCAACCCGCGCACGGTCGGAGCCAGGCGCGCCCCCGTCACGCGCTCAAACCTCCAGACACCACCCGCCCGGAACCACCGCCGAGGCGCCACCGTGGAGGGCGAGGGGCGTCCTGGGCAGCGGGACTTGGGGGGCCCCGGGAAACAAACGAAGTGCCGTTTCCAGGGGGGTACCAGAGCGAGCGCCAGCGCGAGCGATCCCGCAGACCAGGATGCCCCTCGCCCTCCGATCGATCACGCCTGCAGACCTAGACCCACAGGTGGATCCAGGAGGTGGCCCCCCCGCGTGGGATGCGGCAGACTCGCCAGCCCATGTCGCTCCAGCTCTACGATACGCTCACTGGTACCAAGGCCCCGTTCATCCCGGCTGATCCGCGGCACGCCCGGGTCTACGTGTGCGGTCCCACGGTGTACGACTATGCCCACCTCGGGCACGCCCGCTGCTACATCGTGTACGACGTGCTGGTGCGGCACCTGCGCGCGTCGGGCATGCGCGTGACCTACGCGCGCAACGTCACCGACATCGACGACAAGATCATCAACCGCGCGGCCGAGCGTGGCGAGCGCCCGGACGAGCTCGCGGCGCGCTTCACGGAGGCCTACCGCGAGGACATGGCGCGGCTCGGCAACGTGGCCCCCAACATCGAGCCCAAGGTCAGCGAGCACTTGCCGCAGATCATCGCGCTGGTGCAGCGCCTGATCGACTCGGGGAACGCCTACGCCGTGGACGGCGACGTCTACTTCGCGGTCGAGTCGTTCGAGGGCTACGGCAAGCTCAGCCACCGCAACCTCGAGGCCCACGAGGCCGGCGCCAGCGGACGCCTCGATGCGGACCAGACGGCGCGCAAGCGGCACCCGGCGGACTTCGCGCTGTGGAAGTCCGCAGCGCAGAGCGAGGTGGGCTGGGACAGCCCCTTCGGCTGGGGCCGCCCCGGCTGGCACATCGAGTGCTCGGCCATGAGCATGGAGCACCTGGGCGAGACGCTGGACCTCCACGGCGGTGGGCTCGACTTGGTGTTCCCGCACCACGAGAACGAGCTCGCGCAGAGCGAGGCCGCCACCTGCAAGCCGTTCTCGCGCTGCTGGATGCACAACGGCTTCGTGGAGGTGAACAAAGAGAAGATGGGCAAGAGCCTGGGCAACTTCTTCACGGCCCGTGAGCTCTTCCGCCACATCGAGCCCGAGGCCGTGCGCCTCTTCACCATGGGCGTGCACTACCGCGCGCCGCTGGGCTTCGAGTTCGAAGAGGTGGACGGAAAGGCGCGCTTCCCGGGGCTCGAGGAAGCCGAGAAGCGCCTCGAGTACCTCTACAAGACCATGCTGCGCCTGCGCGAGCTGCCGGCTGCGCGCATCGTGCCCGACGGCTGGGTGCCGGACGCCATCGCGAACTTCCCGGCCGCGCTCGACCGGGCGCTCGACGACGACCTGAACATGCCGGTGGCGCTGGCCGCCCTCTCCGACCTCTTGGCCTCCGTCAACGAGCTGTGCGACGCCGCCATGCGCAAGAAGGGCAACGCCCAGCAGGCGGTGGTGGACGCCGCGGCGAACGCCTTTGGCGCCCTCGAGCAGTCGCTGGGCCTCGGCTTTCAGGACGCCCGCGAGGTGCTGATGCGCATCCGTGATCGCCGCGCCGAGGCGCGCGGGGTGAGCGGCGCATGGGTGGAGCAGCGCATCGTGGACCGCACGAACGCGCGCGCCGCCAAGGACTTCGAGGCGGCCGACCGCGTGCGCGTGGAGCTGGCCGAGCGCGGGGTGGAGCTGTTGGACAGCCCCACCGGGACCACCTGGCAGATCAGCTGAGCGGGCCCGCAACAGGCTTGACGCCGGGACGCGGAGGACTAAACCGACCCCATGCTGCACATCCACGAGCACGGTCAGGCCGGCTACGAGGCGACCCTCGCGTCTCTGTCGCGGCGGGGTGATGCCGACCTCGAGCGCGTGGAGCCTGCGGTGCGCGCCATCTTGAAGCGCGTGCAGGGCGAGGGTGACGCCGCCATCCGGGCGCTGACCCACGAGTTCGAGGGCCGCACTCAAGAGAGCATCGTGCTCAGCGAGCAGGCCTACCGTGAGGGGGCCGCGCAGGCGCCAGCCGAGGTGCGCGCGCTGCTGCAAGAGGCGGCCGACCGCATCCGCCGCTATCACGAGCACCAGCGCGACCCGGGCTTCGCCTATGAAGAAGACGGCGTGCAGCTGGGCATGCGCGTGCGTCCCGTCCGCTCCGCAGCGGTCTATGCGCCGGGCGGCAAGGCGCGCTACCCGTCCACCGTGCTGATGACCGCCGTGCCGGCCGCGGTCGCGGGCGTGCAGCGCATCGTGCTGGTCACCCCGCGGCCCACCCCCGAGATCCTGGCCGCCGCCGAGATCGCCGGTGTCACCGAGGTCATCGACGCGGGCGGCGCGCAGGCCATCGGCGCGGTGGCCTACGGCACCGAGAGCGTGCGGCGCGTCGAGAAGATCGTGGGCCCCGGCAACATCTTCGTCGCGTGCGCCAAGCGCCTGGTGTTCGGGCTGGTCGACATCGACAGCATCGCAGGCCCCAGTGAGATCCTGGTGGTGGCCGATGACGCCGCCGACCCCGAGGTGGTGGCCGCCGACCTGCTCTCGCAAGCCGAGCACGACGAGGACGCCTACGCTCTGCTGGTCACGCTCTCCCGCAAGCAGGCCGATGCCGTGTCGGCTGCCGTGGCGCGCCAGGTGGCGGAGCTCCCGCGCCGGGAAATCGCCGAGGCGTCGGTGCGTCGCAACGGTCACTGTTTCGTGGTGCCCACCCTGGCCGAGGCCGTGCGCGTGGCGGACGAGCTGGCCCCCGAGCACTTGAACTTGTCCGTGGCAGACCCGGACGCCGCCCTCGCGGGCATCGGCGCGGTCGGCGCGGCCTTCCTCGGGTATCACACGCCGGAGGCTGCGGGAGACTACGCCGCGGGGCCCAGCCACGTGCTGCCCACGGGCGGCTCGGCGCGCTTCGCGAGCCCGCTCGGTGTCTACGACTTCATCGTGCGCACGTCGGTCATCCGCTACAGCCACGAGGCCATCACGCGTCAGGCGCCGCTGCTCGAGGGCTTGGCCAGGCTCGAGGGGCTCGAGGCGCACGCCCGCGCCGTGTCCATCCGCCGCGCTCGCTGAGCCTGCCGGAAGCGTCAGCGCTCGTCGAAGCCGCTGGCGGCGAGCAACGCGCGGATCGCGCCCGTGTGCTCGTTCGACAGGCTCGCGAAGCGCACACCGAAGCCGGGCGGGATCTTGGTGCCGTCCGCGTCGAAGCCGGGGCGCGCCGAGCTCCACTGCACCACGCAAGCGATGACGATGGGGTCCCAGGATGTCGGGGCCTCGATGCGCAGGGCCACGGTCGCGCCTTCGAGCGGTGGCTGCGGCGTCTCGATGAACGCCCCACGCACGCTCAGGTCACGGGTGGTCCCCATGTGCTCGAGCCCGTCGCGGGACTGGAACGCCACACGAAGCGCCACCTCGGCGCGGGCCTTGTCACGTGCATGCAGCTTGGCGGTCACGGGCGCGAGCTTATCTCAAGCCCAGGCCCGGCGTGACTCGACTGTCATGCGGGTCACCAAAGTCTTCCCACCGCGGTGCCGAATTATCGGATACTCGCCGCGATGCTAGCGCCGAAACCGCCTCCGCCGGATCGCAGCGGAGAGCGCATACGCGGGAAATACCAGCTCGACTCGCGCATTGCCGTGGGTGGCATGGGCGAGGTCTATCGCGCGACCAACACGCTGGTGGGGCGCGAGGTGGCCATCAAGATCCTGCTGCCCAGCCTGGCACGCAGCGAGAACGTCCGAGCCCGCTTCCTGCGTGAGGCGCAGCTCGCTCACTTCGTGCGGCACGCGCACGTCGTCGAGATCATCGACATCGACGAGGACGAGGGGGGCTTCCCCTTCATCGTGCAGGAGCTGCTGGAGGGCGAGGACCTCGCGTCCTATCTCGATCGCGCGGGTGGGGCGCTGCCGGTGGACGTGACCCTCGCGGTGATGGTCCCCGTGGCCGAGGCCTTGGGCGCCGCGCACGTGAAGGGGCTGGTGCACCGCGACCTCAAGCCCGAGAACATCTACCTGTCTGCCGTCAACGACGTGCTGATCCCGAAGATCCTCGACTTCGGCATCTCCAAGGTGACCAAGTCCGGCGCCGTCAGCTCGGAGGCCGATGGCCGCCTGATCGTGGGCAGCCCCACGTACATGTCGCCCGAGCAGATTCGCACGCCGGCCGAGGTGGACCAGCGCACGGACGTGTGGGCCGTGGGCGTCATCCTCTACGAGTGCCTGGCGGGGCGGCGCCCCTTCGACGCGGCCTCCGTGGCGGATCTCTTCGTGCAGATCTGCCGCGACGACCCGCCTCCCATCGACGACTACGTGCCTGACTTGCCGCGTGCGCTGCGCGACCTGGTGATGGGCTGCCTGAACCGCCGGCCCGACCGCCGGCCACAGGACGGCACAGTGCTCGCGCGCGCCCTGCAACGTGTGTCTTCGAGACTCAGCGGGGTCCTCAGCGTGCCCGGCACGTTGAGCTCCCGCCCGCCAAAAGCGGTGGGGGGTAGGCGCACGGATCGCCCTGCGCCCAACAACCAGATGGAGCCCACGGCACCCGACCTCAGCGAGTACGGCGCGTTCCAGGTGCCCGACGAGCTGCGCCTCGACTTCGGCGACCTGGGCGCGCTCGATACCCCTGCCAGCATCGCCAGCGCGGTGGCCAAGGTGGCGGCGGGGCGCACGTCGGTCGTCGGGGCGCCACCGGGAGGCCGGACCTCGACGCCAGCCGAAGACCCGAGCCCCCGCGCCAGCATCCCGCTCGACATCGATCCACGCGACCTGCCCACTCACCAAGGCCGCCGGTCGTACGCCGGGAGCCCCGCCACGACCACGGGCTCGCGAGCCAAGCCGGCCGGCTTGCCCCAGCGCGAAGCCGTGCGCCCGGGCCGCGCGGGCCGCCTGCCGGAGGTGCCCAGCGTGGGGGTCCTGCTGGGTGCGGGCCTCTGGCTGTTGCTGGCCGCAGCGAGTGTGGTGCTGTTCGCGCTCCCAGCCCTGCCGGCCGCCTTTCCCGCGGTCGGCGCCGCGCTCGGCTTCGTGGTCCTGGCTGTGGTCATCACACTCGGCGCCACCGCGGTGGGCGTGCTCATGCGCACGCGCGGCAGCCCTGGCCATACGCTCGGCGTGGTAGGGCTCGGTGGCTTGGGCGTCACCCTCGCCGCGCTGGTGTTGGGGCTGCGTCACGTCATGCCCAACCTGCCGGGCATCCGTGACAACCACGTGCTCATGGGCCTCATTGGCGTGGGGGCGGTGGCGCTGCTGGCCGTGGGCCTCGGTCTCCGCGGGCTCTTCGCGGGCGTGGACGCGTTCCGCCTACGGCCGCCCCGCGCCGCGGCAGGCGTGCTCGTGCTGGCGGCCTCGCTCGCGCTGCTCGCGGGCGGCGGGCTCGCGTTCTATGCCCTCGGCAGCGGGAAGCTCACCAACCTCGAGTCGTACTCGTCGAGCTTGGGCGCGGGTCCCAGCGCGCCTGCCAGCGAGTAGGGCACCACGGGCGCGTTCATGCCGGGCCCCAGCCGCGTGAGCAGGTGGGGATCGCGGGCGGCCTGGTTCACGTCCAGCACGGGCGTCACGGGCACCTCGTGGCGCGGCAGGCGGCTCATCCAGTCTTCGAGCGTGCGGCGCTCGAACGCGCCCGCGAGCTGGCGGCGCACCACGTTCCCCAGCAGCACACGCGCGGCGACGGGTAGCTTGCCCAGGCGCGGCAGCTCGAGCGCTTCGCACAGCGCGCGCCAGAACTTGCCTTCGTCCACGATGCCCACCGCCAGCCAGCGCCCGTCGCGCGTGCGGTAGGTGCCGTAGTGCGGCAGCGAGTGCAGCTTGAGGCGCTCGAGCGTCTGCACGGGGGCGCTGCGTCGCAGCGAGGCCGCCGCGCGATCGATGGCGTGGCCGATACCCCGTGCCCGGTACGGCTCACCCAGCCGGGTCATGGCCCGCGTCACCGCTCGATCCGCGCTGGGCGTGGGTGGCGTGAGGCCCTGATCCCAGATGTGCGCCCAGGACTGCACCGTGTCGCTCAGCGCCACGTCCAGCACCATGCCGCTGCCCGTGCGCTCCCGCTTTCGGAGCGCCGCGAGGATGGTGGTCGCCGCCGTTCCGCCCGCCGACAGATCCGCGATGGGCAGCGCCGAGCCCAGCGGGTGCCCCTCGCGGTCGCGCGACAGGTGACAGACCCCCGTCAGCGCCTGCAGGTTCAGGTCATGCGCCGGGTGCTCGGCGTACGGACCGGTCTGGCCGAAGCCGCTGATGCGGCAGATCACCAGGCGTGGGTTGCGCGCATGCAGCACGGCGGGCGCGATGCCCAGGCTCTCGAGCACCCCTGGACGGAAGCCCTCCACCAGAACGTCACACTCGGCCGCCAGCGCGAGCAGGGCCTCGCGGCCTCGCTCCGTCTTGAGGTCCAGCACCACGCTCTGCTTGCCGCGGTTCACCAACTCGAAGAGCGATGGCACCCCGCGCGCCGTCTCGCCGCCTGGCGGCTCCACCTTGATGACCGTCGCTCCCAGCGCGGCCAGCAGCACGGTGGCGTAGGGGCCCGGGAGGTTCTGCGTGAGGTCGAGGACCCGCACGTCGTCGAGCGCGCCTGCGAGGGGGTGGGGGTTCGGCATGCGGCACTGTGCATCACGCGCTCGCCTCGGAACAAGCTGCTGCGACCCGGGCTCGGCCCTGCGACTGTGGGTGCGGGCGCGCAGGGCCGCTGGTAGAGTGCGCGCGTGCAAGACGCGTCGCCTCCTTCGCTGCTCCACTGCTGCCCTCGGCTCGCGCGCGCGGGGCTGCTCGCGCTCTGCTCTTGGCTGGCGCTAGGGGCGCTCCCGGTGCGGGCGCAGCGCGACCTCCAGGTGGACGACTACCGCCCCGCCCACGACGCCCGCGGGTTCCTCTCGGTGCAGGGCACGGCCACGCCTGGGCACCTGCGCTGGAACGTGGGCCTCTTCACGCACTACACGTTCGGGCTGCTGCGCGTGAACCCCGCCTTCACCACGCAGCAGGTGGTGGTGCGCCATCGCCTCTCCATGGACGCGCTGTTCCAGCTGGGCCTCGGGGGCCGCTTCGCCATCACCGCCGAGGTGCCCTTCACGCCCTACCAGACGGGCGCGCCCGCGGCGCTGGCTGACGGGGGCGAGAGCCTCGATGGCGCCGCGCTCGGTGATGTGCGGCTCAGCGGACGGGTGCGCCTGCTCGGCGATGCCGCCGAGGGCACGGCCACGCGCTCGGATGGGCCCGGGCTGGCGGGCATGCTCACCGTCACGCTGCCCACGGCGCAAGGGGTGGGCTTCCACGGCAGCGACCTACCCGAGATCGACATCATCGCGATCGCGGACTTCCACATCCTGAACCTGGGCATCGGCGCCAGTGTCGGGGCGCGCATCCGTCCCGAGCGCGTGTCCATTGCGGGGCGCGAGCACGGGTCCGAGCTGCTCTGGGGGCTCGGCATCGCCATGCCGCTCCCGTTCTACCCAGACCTCGTGGCCCTGCTGGAGTTCCGTGGGTCCAGCGGCTTCACCGGTCGCTACAACACCCCCACCGAGGTGGACCTCGGCCTGCGCTTTCGGCTCGGCTCGTTCCACCTCAGCATGGTGGGCGGGGTGGCCTTCCCGCATCGCGCGCTCGGCGCCCCCTCGGTGCGGGCCATCCTCGGCTTGCAGTATGCGCCCCAGCACCAGGACCAGGACCTCGACAGCGTCCCGGACAGCGCCGATGAGTGCCCCTTGCTGCCCGAGGACTTCGACGGGTTCGAGGACGACGACGGCTGCATGGACCCGGACAACGACAACGACCTGATCCCCGACGTCGACGACCAATGCCCCAACGAGACGGCGGAAGAAGGTCGCGACGACGACGAGGACGGCTGCACGGACCCCTGATGCTGCTGTTTGGCCGGTTCGCCGACGCCAACATCGGTGAAAGTTGATATAGTGCCCGACCAGTCACGGCGCGCTGAATCCCCCCTCCGAGCACGCCGTCCGAGCCAGCTGATGCGCCGTCTCTCCCCCCGAACGCTGCCCTTCCTCGTCGCGCTCTGCTTGGCGCTGCTCGTCCTCGTCGGCGCAGCCGGTGCGCGCGTCTCGTCGCGTGAGTACCTCGAGCAGCAGCTCGTGACGTCCACGGACTTCCGTAACCGCACTCAAGCCGCGCTGGCGCTCGGTCGCCTGGCGGACGCCCGCAGCCGTGCCCCGCTCGAGCGTGCGCTCGCCTCCGACAGCAACCCGGCGGTGCGCGCCGCGGCGGCCCTGTCGCTGGGCAAGCTGCGCGACCGGCGGGCCATCCCGGCGCTGCGGCGTGCGTCACGCGACGAGGCGGCGTCGGTCCGACGTCAGGCGGAGGCGGCCATCGCCGAGATAGACACGCCTGCCGGCCCAGGCGCGGCCCCCGCGGGCGTCAGCACCCCGGGGGCAGTGCCAGCGCCCGCCATCAACTGGCGCACGGTCCGCCACGTGGTCGCCGTGGGTGAGGTCAGCAACGCCTCCACCGTCCCAGGGCCACGCCTGGTTGCGCCGCTCCGCTCGGCGGTGCTGACGGGGCTGGCCACGGTGGAGGGCGTCGCGCCTTTTGCCAGCAGCAGCGAGATTGGGCAGGACGCCACCCAAGAGATCGCCCGCCGTCGGCTCCCGCGCTTTCGCATCGACGCGGTCTTGAGCACCGTGCAGCGCACCGAGCAGAACGGCCAAGTGCGCATGCGCTGTGGCGTGAACCTCACCCTCTACGAGGAGGCATCGCGCAACGTGCTCGGCATGCTGACGGGCTCCGCGACGGCGGCCGAGCCGGCGGGGCAAGGGCGTGACCAGGACGCTCGCATGACGAACGCCGCGCTCAACGCGGCCGTGCGGTCGGCCCTCACCACCGCACGTGCGGCGCTCGACCGGGCCAGCCGGCGCTGACCTTCCCGGGTGGACGTCGGCCGAGTCCGCAGCGCGGCCTACTCAGTCGGCAGCCGCTGGACGCCGCTCTTCTGCAGCTGGGACTTGGCCCAGGCCATGCCCTTGTCGAAGTCGTCGAAGGCCTGGTTCGGGAACTTGGGTGGCGCCAGCCAGAACACCGCGGTGAGCAGCCCCTTGATCATGGCGTTGGTGACCACGATGGCCGAACCCCGGTTGTACGTGATGTCGTGGAACTCGAAGCGCTTGAGGTGGTCGGCGAAGAGCTTGCGCTGCGTTGGCGGCATGGAGCGCACCAGGCTCATGTCCGCCACCCACGCGCACGGGTGCTGAGCGTGCTGCGCCCAGCGCTCGCGTGTCTCGCACAGGGACGCCAGCTCCTGGTCGGACGCGCCAGCCGGAAAGCGCATGACGTATACCGGCGCGTGGGTGACATCGATCCACGGGTGGACCAGGCGAGCGTCTTCGGCTTGGCGAGCGTACACGGCGCGAACCTTACTTGGTCACCGGCTTCAAGCCTACTCTTCCGTCCCGCACGACCACCTCGAAGTCGATGGCCTTCCCTTGGTGCTTCTCTTTGAGCTTGGGGATCATGTCCTCGATGCTCCGCTGGAGGGTCTCGTATTTCACGTTGTCCACGCGCTCGTTGTTGGAGCGGCGTGCGGCCACGTAGTCGTCGTAGATGCGCTTCATGCGCGTCTCGTCGGGCCCCGGGCTCTCGGGCCGGGATGGCGCAGGTGCCGGCGCTGGAGCGGGTGCCGGCCGCTCGAGGGGAGCCGGGGCCGCCGCGCTGGTGTGCGTTCCGGTGGGCTCGTCGCCCGTGCGCCGACGTCGCTCTGTGGGCTTGCCGAACGTGGCCACCTTGGGCGTCGGGGCGGGCGCCGCAGCGGGGCTTGGGTTCGGGCTGCGCGTGAGCCCCGCGATGGCCGCGTCCAGCTCCGGATCGTCCAGCAGGCTGCTCAGGTCTTCGGTGTCCAGGTCCACGTCCACGTCCAGTTCGTACACGCCCTTCTCGGCTTCGCGCTCGTCGCGGCGCTTGGCGCGCCCTTCCTTCACGGCGTCTTTGCGCTTCAGCTTCTGGAGGTCGCGCTTGTAGGTGCCCTCCTCGATCTGCCGCGTGACGCGCCGCCAGTACGTGTGGAGCGTGGTGTAGCGCTGGACCAGCGACTGATACCGGAAGCGAAGGTGCGTGGAGCGCGGTTGGTCGCGGCGCAGCAGCTCGAACATACGGTCCACCTGCTTGCGCGGGACCGCGGGCTCGAGGCGCTCGATGCCCTGAAAGTACATCTCGTAGAGGGCCTTCAGGCGGTCGAGACGCGTCTCGAGATCCTTGAGCGTCGCGTCGAACTCGGCAGCTTCCATGGTGAACGTGGCCGCATCATAGCGGCTGGATGCGCAAATTGTCGAAAGTCACGTCGGCGGACCAATTGTTGAACCCAAAGTGGTCGTGGCCACGACCGGCGAGCGGCTCCGGGTCGTCCAGCTCCATCAGGCGCTGACCATCCACGTCCACGCTGATCAGCGACCCGCGCCGCTCGATCACGAAGTGGTAGCGGCGGTTGGGCTGGACGCGCAGCGGCGCCCCCACCACGCGGTCTTCCGCGTGTTCGTCCATGCGGGCGAGCACGTTGTGCTGGTTGCCCCAGCCGCCGAAGATCACCACGTAGCTGGTGGCCGTGTAGGACTCACTCAGCGCGTGGGACACGCCGTCGCCAAAGATCTCCACCTTGATGTCGTGCGTGTCGGTGCTGGCGTCGAACTCCACCCGCACGTCCCGCGGCAGGGTGCGGCGCAGCCAGAGCGGGTGGTTGCGCGCCTCGCGGATGCGCACGGCGCCGTCGACGAGGCGCCAGGGGCCGCCCGTCACGTTCCAGTCGGGCCCCAGCTGCGCGCGGTCGAAGTCGTCGGAGTAGCCCTCGGGACCGATGCCCGTGTCGCCCTGGGGCGTGCATCCCAGGCCGGGCGAGAGCGCCAGGACGCACAGGCACGCCGGCGCGAGCAGCAGCTGGAGAGCAGCCAGGGGACAGGAGGCGGCGCGACGGGAGAGGAAGCGTTTCACGGCCGAAGGCTGCCCCGGAATCGCCCGGAGGGCCAGCTCAGCTGTCGTCCGACGAGTCGCTGGTGACGCCCGTGCGGCGCTCCTCCAACAAGGCCAGCTCGCGCTCGAGACGCTCGATCAGCGGCTGCACGCCGGCGGTGTCCGTGGCGGTGCAGTACGTGGCGCCGCGCACCTCCGCGATGTGGGCGACCACACCCGGGTCCAGGCGGTCCGCCTTGTTGAACACCATCACCCGCGGCACCCGCTCGAGCTCCAGGCGGTTGAGCAGGTCCTCCGTGGTGGCCACGTGCTCGTCCCAGCCCGGGTCGCTCGCGTCCACCACGTGCAGCAGTAGGTCCGCGTCCTGCGCCTCTTCGAACGTGGCCTTGAAGGCGGCGAAGAGATCTTTGGGGAGGTCGCGGATGAAGCCCACCGTGTCGGTCAGCACCAGCTCGCGCCCCGAGGGGAGGCGCATGCGGCGCGCGCGCGTGTCCAGCGTGGCGAACAGCTTGTCCTCGGCGATGACGTTGCTGCCGGTCAGCGTGTTGAGCAGCGTGCTCTTGCCGGCGTTGGTGTAGCCCACCACGGCCACCACCGCGACGCCGCTCTGGTTGCGCTTGTGGCGCCGCTGCTTGCGCTGCTTGGACAGCTGCTTGAGCTCACGGTTGAGCCGGTCGATGCGGTCGCGCGCGCGCCGCTTGCCCACCTCGATCTTGGTCTCGCCTGGCCCGCGCCCGCCGATGCCACCCGTGAGGCGCGAGAGCGAGTCGTCCTTCTGGCCGAGGCGCGGCAGCAGGTACTTCATCTGCGCCAGCTCCACCTGCAGCTTGCCGTCATTGCTCTCCGCGCGTTGGGCGAAGATGTCCAGGATGAGCTGCGTGCGGTCCAGCACCTTGAGGTCCGTGTGGTCCGCGATGGCAGCCGCCTGCGCGGGCCCCAGCTCGCGATCGAAGATGAGCACCTCGGCGTCCAGCTGCATGGCGCGGATGACCACGTCGTCCAGCTTGCCGCGGCCCATCACGAACTTCGGGTCGATGCGCTCGCGCACCTGCGTGATGCTGTCGGCCACCTCCACGCCCGCGGTGCGGGCCAGCTCTTGCAACTCGCGCAGAGAGTCTTCGGCCTGGCGCGCGTGCTTCTTCTCGCACACGTGCATGAGAATGGCGCGGCCGTCCTTGCCGGTGACCTTGCGGGCCTTGGTGGAGCGCGCGAACTCTGCCTCGAGCGCCGGCACGATGTCTGCCGGGTTGGCGTCCAGCTTGGCGTAGGGGATGGGCCCGAAGGTGCGGAACGGCGCGTCCGAGCTGCCCTCGGCCACCGGGATGTTGTGCCCGTAGTAGACCGACAGAGCGCGCTCCTCGCCTGGCGCGAGGCAGATGGCCGCCACCATGTCCAGGCGCAGGCGCGTGAGGTCCACCAGGTCGTCGCGCGTGAGCGGCTCGTCGTAGAGGTGCGTGTGGATCAGGCGCAGGCCACGAAGGCGCCCGCTGCCCGCGCGCAGACGCCCCACGTCCGGCAGCATGAGCCGGCTCGCGTCGCCGATGATCACGTGGTGGATGGCGCCGGCGCGATCGGCCAGCACGCCCACCTGCCGGCCGGTCGCGTGGCTGATGGACACCAGGTCGCGCGTGAGCTCGGTGGTGGTGAGCTTGTCGAAGGGCAGGCGGCGCTGGTAGATGCGCTCGAGGGCCTTGGTCTCGGAGGGCGCGAGGCCCGAGGTGTTGCCGTAGATTTCCATGCGTGGTCCGACAGCGGGGTGTCGGCGGGGCTCTCTCTCTACTCGAGGACTGCGGAGTCCAGCTCGAGGCTGATGGGACAGTGGTCCGAGCCCATCACGTCCGGGTGAATCCTAGCGCTCCGCAGGAAGGGCAACACGCCTTCCGACACGAACGCCAGATCAATCCGCCAGCCCACGTTGCGCTCGCGGACGCCGAAGCGCTGACTCCACCAGGTGTAGTGCTCGCCGGCGGTGTTTCCATGGCGGAACGAGTCCACCCAGCCGGCCGCTAGGAGCTGCTTCAGCTGCTCGCGTTCTTCCGGCAGGAACCCGCTGGTCTTCAGGTTGGTCTTCGGGCGCGCGAGGTCGATGGCCTCCGGCGCGGTGTTGAAGTCCCCCATGACGATGACGCGGCCACCGTCACGGCGCAGCGGCTCGAGCGTGTCGAACAGGCGCTGCGTGAACGCCATCTTGAAGGGCACGCGGCTGTTGTCGCGCTCCTTGCCGTTGCCGTTCGGGAAGTAGGCGTTGGCGATGGTCAGCGCGCCCAGGGTGGCGATCTGCACGCGCCCCTCGGCGTCGAACTCGGGGACGCCCAACGAGGTCTCGACCGCGTCGAACGGGCGGCGCGCGTAGAGGGCGACCCCCGAGTAGCCCAGCCTCTCGGCGGAGGCGAAGTACGTGTGCACGCGCTTCGGCTGGCGAAGGTCTTCCGGGAGCTGCTCCGGGGTGGCGCGTGTCTCTTGCAGACCGACCACGTCGGCTTTCGCGTTTGCCAGCCAGCTCAGAAAGCCCTTCTCCGCGCAGGAGCGCAGGCCGTTCACGTTCCAGGAGTAGATGCGGGTCACGCGAGGAGGCATGGGGCCTCGGTGGTAGCAGGGGCACCCGCGCGACGCTATCGCCAGGGGCTCGGAACATGGGTACAATCCGCTAGATCCAAGCCCCTTCATGGTCACTGCCTACAGCCGCGATAGCGACCCCCTCGTTGGCACCACCATCGCGGACAAGTACCGCGTGGTCTCGCTGATCGCACGCGGCGGCATGGGGCGTGTGTATCGTGGGCTCCAGCTGGCGCTCGAGCGCGAGGTGGCGCTCAAGGTGCTGGACCTCGGCAGGCTGGGCGAGTCGGGCAGCAGCGAGGCCGTCATCGACGACTTCCGCCGCCGCTTCGTGCTGGAGGCGGCCTCTGCGGCGAAGCTCACGCACCCCAACACCATCGTCATCCACGACTACGGGGTGGAGCGCGATGGGCTGCTCTACATGGTCATGGAGCTGATCGAGGGGCAGACCCTCGCCGAGCGCATCGAGAAGGACGGCGCGCTGCGCCCCGAGACCGTGGTGCGCATCATGGCGCAGGTGTGTGGCTCGCTGGCCGAGGCGCACGGGCGCGGCATGGTGCACCGCGACCTCAAGCCCTCCAACATCATGCTCACGCAGCGCGGCAGCGAGCGCGAGTTCGTGAAGGTGCTGGACTTCGGGCTGGTGAAGCAGGGCGAAGACATCAGCCAGACGCGCAGCGGCGCGCTGATCGGGACCCCGCGCTACATGTCCCCGGAGCAAGTGGCGGGCAGCGAGGTCACCCCCGCGAGCGACGTCTACGGACTGGGCGCTTGCACCTATCACGCGCTCACGGGGCAGCCGCCGTTCGACTCGGAGTCGGCCTACGTGCTCATGGCCGCGCACGTGAACGTGAAGCCGCCTGCCATGGCCGAGGTGGACCCCGGCTTGAACGTGCCTGCCGAGCTCGAGCAGGTGGTCTTCCGCTGCCTCTCGAAGTCGCCCGCGGATCGCTATGCCACCATGGAGGACGTCTCTACCGCCATGCAGGAGGCCCTGGGCGACGACTTCACGCTGTCGGGCTCGCGGAGCCTCGTGCGCACCAACTCGAGTCCGCTCGGCCGGCTGCCCTCGAAGGACTGGACAGACTCCCTGGCGGACACGCGCGTGCAGCTGCACACCCCGACCATCAGCACGCAGGCGCCGCCGCAGCGCCGCTTGGCGATGGCCGTGCTGGCGCTGGTGGGCGTGCTCGTCGTCGCGCTGGGGCTCACCTGGCAGCGGGCCCGTGATGGCGGGAGCGCGGGCAGCGACGCGTCCAACCCGCAGCCTGGAGCGGGCGCCCAGGCCGTGGCTCCGTCGTCGGTCGACGGCCTCGGTCGTGTGGAGGTCTGGGTGCGCTCCACGCCGGCGGGCGCTCGTGTCGCCCGCGGCGACGAAGACCTCGGCAACACCCCCGCGCGCCTGCTGCTCGCGCCCGAGGACCGCTGGACCCTGACGCTCAGCGCTCGCGGTCATGCGCCCCGCACGCTGCGCGTGTCGGCGGCGCAACGGGAGGTCAATGTCGTGCTCGAGCCCGAGGCGGCGCAGGACGTGGATGCCGTGACGGCGCGTCCCGAGACCGGCAGCACTGGCGAGCGCCCACACACGAGCGGGTCGAGAGCGCCCGGTAGCGGTGGGACCTCCATGGAGACCACTACAGGTCCCGCTCCCGGGCCCTCCGAAGCCTCGGGCACTCCACCAGGAGAGCGACACACCGACAACCGTGACCCGTGGGACAGCGCGCCGTGACGCTCGCGCGCAGGGTGGCGAGAGAAGTGGAACGCTTCGGGCGCGCCGTGCCCGTGGTGCTCGTGCTGACGTGCATGTATGCGCTACCGGTGAGTGGCGTCGCGAGCGCCCAGGCGCCCGCCGAGCCTGCCGCGGGGCAACAGGCCGACGACGCGCGGGCACGCGAACTCTATGTGATTGGCGACGAGTTCTACGCGAACGGTCGCTACGAAGCGGCGGAGGAGGCGTTCGCCGAGGCCTACCGCTTGTCCGGGCGGCCCCTGCTGCTCTTCAACCTGGCCAACGCCCAGGAGCGCAGCGGCCGCTGGCCCGAGGCCGCCGAGAACCTCCGGCGCTACCGCGAGCACGCCCCGGCATCAGAGCACACCGCACTGGACGCTCGCCTCGCTGCGCTCCAGCGTCGCATCGAGGAGCGCGCGGCCGAGTCGCGCGACGAGCCCGTGGTGGTCATCCAGCACGAGTCGGCCGAGCTGCCCGCGGCGCGTTCGGCAGCTGGAGAGCGCCTGCGCGAGCCGCTCTCGCCTCACCTGGTGCTGCTGCCCGCGTCGGGTGCGCTGGCCCTCACCACCCTGGCCCTCGCGCTGCGGGTGCGCAGCGTGCGAGACGACGTGCGCGCCGCCTGCGTTTCCAGTGCTGGGCAGCGCTTCTGTTCGCCCGAGGCCGCGGGTGCCATCACGCGCGACCGCAGGCTGAGCGTGGCCACGGACCTGCTCGCAGTGGCGGCGCTCACCACCGCAGCGCTCGGGGTGTGGACGCTCGTGCGCGACCGGCGGCGCGCGGACAGAAGCCCCACGCTGCAGGTGGGCGTGGCGCCCAGCGGCTTCCGCGTTGCCCTCACGGGGGCGTTTTGACGACGCTGCATCGCAGTGCGAGCGGCGTCGCCGTGCGCGGGGCCGGCGTCCCGCTCGCGCTCGCGTCCTCGTTGGGTCTACTGTTGCTCAGCTGCACGCTCACGCGCGTGGATCATCAACGCTGCGACGCCCACAGCGATTGCCGCACCGCGTTCGGTGTTGGTTTCGCGTGCACCGACACGGGCTTCTGCGAGCAACAGCTGCTCCCGCGCTGCACGCGCACCCACCCCGTGGACTACCTCGAGAACCCCGGCGCGTACACGTCGTACCTGCCCATCGGCGTCATCGTGAACCGCTCGCTGGACGCGCACGAGGCACGCGCCAACGCCGTGCAGATCGTGGCTGAGCTCGCCAACTCGCAGGGGGGCTTCGGCGACCGCGAGCGCGTGGCGGTGGTGGTGTGCACCACTGAGCAGGACGCCGCGTTGGACGCGCTGACGTCGGCGGAGGCGGCCGTCGTGACCTCGCAGTGGCTGCACGACGTGCTCGGCGCCCCCGCCATCGTGGGTCCCGCGGCGTCGTCGCAGGCGAAGGCCGCGTTCGAGGCGCTCGGCGAGCGCGACCTCGTGCTGGTCAGCATGTCGGCCACCAGCGCCGAGCTCACCACGCTCGAGCCGCCGGCCACGGACAGCGAGCCCGGGCGCTTGTGGCGGACCGCCGTGCCCGACAGCTTCCAGGCCCGCGCCATCATCGCCGACCTGCGGGCGCGCGGGCAGCTGCGGGTGGCGGTCGTGCACCAAGACGACAGCTACGGCACCGGCCTCGCGGGGGAGCTCGAGGCGCGCTTCACGGGGGCGGGGGAGACCGTGATGGCCTACCCGTTCACCACGGACCCGCGCTCGGCGCTCGAAGCCGTGGCCGCCGACGCGACGCTCGGTGAGGTGGTGTTCGTCGGCGCCGTCGAGCAAGTGCGCGGCTTCTTGCAGTTCGTGGCGGGCAACAGCGCGTTCGATGGGCGCCAGCTGTTCGTGACCGACACGGCGGCCAGCGTGGACCTGTGGGCTGCCCCAGCTGCTCCCGATGCGGTCTATGCACGGGTTCGCGGCACGCGCCCTGGCGCGCCCACGGGGACGGTGAACGGCTTCTTCCGGGGCAGCTACCTGTTCGCGTTCCAGGAGGACCCCGACCAGTACTCGTTCGTGGCCAACGCCTACGACGCAGCCTTCATGGTCATCTACGGCGCGGCCTGGGCGGCCGCCAACGAGGGCTCGTCACGCAGCGGCCGGGGCATCGCGCGCGGCATGCGTCGGCTCAGCGCGGGCGTGCCCATCGCGCTCGGGGCCACCACCTGGCCCACGGCGCTCGCCGAGCTGAGCGCGGGACGGTCCATCAACGTGGAAGGCGCCTCCGGGGACCTCGACGTGGATCCCGTCACCGAGGAGATGACGGCCGACGTGGAGGTGTGGACCATCGACACCGCCGACGAGCCGCGCATCGTGGTGGACGCGCGTTACTCGGCGGCGGACCTCGCGGCGCTCTAGGCGCCGGGGGCTCTCAGTTCCTGCGCCGCCTACGACGGCGACGCGTGGGCTCCTCTTCGGGGGCCACGTACGGCGGGTCGATGGCCCAGTCCGGCACGGGCTGATTGCGGGCGGCACAGTCGAGCGCGTAGAGCTGCGCGGCCTCCGCGAAGAAGTCGCGCGTCTGGATGGAGCCCAGCTTGCCGGAGCGCAGGCGCCCCTGGCTGCCGATGATGAGCCGGATGCGGTCCTTGAGGCGCCGCGGCATGGCGATGCGCTCCGAGACCTCTTCCATGAACCACTCGAACGCGGCCGCCTGGTTGCGTGCCCCGTCGAGGGCCTCGTTGAGCGGGCCAAGCAAGAGCGCAGACACCATGACGGCTTCGCTGATGGCCTCGCCGGCCGCGATCTGAGCGTCCACGGCGGCGAGCCGCAGCCACGTCAGATCGGCGTCGGGCGCGCGATCGTCCAGGTAGCCCGCCAGCTCTGGCAGGATCTCTGCCAGCACGCCCAGGTCCCACGCCAGGTAGAACGAGCGGTGTGCCGCGCCTCCGCGCAGCAGGCGGAAGATCTCCTCGAGGATGCGGGGCTTCGCTGCGCGCGCGAGCTCTCCGCGATACGCTTGGATGGCGTCCAGCACGTCCTCGGCGATGCCCAGATCGAGCCGCGCGCTGAACTTGATGGCGCGCAGGATGCGCACGGGGTCTTCGCGGAAGCGCACGATCGGGTCGCCGATCATGCGCAGCACGTGGCGCTCCACGTCGGCCATGCCGCCCACGTAGTCGATCACCTCTTCGTGCTCGATGTCGTAGAACAGCCCGTTGATGGTGAAGTCACGACGGATGGCGTCCTCGAAGGGCTCCCCGAACACGTTGTCGTTCACGATCAGCAGGTCTTCATCCGGGCGGATGCCCTCGGCGCTGGCGCTGGGCACCAGGCGCATGGGCTCGTAGTCCGACACCAGCGGCCAGCGCTTGGCGAGGTCCGCCGGCACACGGTCGATGCGCTGCCCGTGGTCGCGCCGGAACGTGGCCACTTCGATGATCTTGCCGCCATGGAAGAGCACGTGCGCCAGGCGGAAGCGGCGCCCGATCACGCGGCAGTTGCGGAAGATGCGGCGCACGTCCTGCGGGCGCGCGCTGGTGGCGACGTCGAAGTCCTTGGGCGTGCGACCCAGCAACAGATCGCGCACGCCGCCGCCCACCAAGTAGGCCTGGTAGCCGTGTTGCGAGAGGCGCAAGAGCACCTTCACGGCGTCCTGGTCCATGGCCTCCTCCGGGAAGCGCACCTCGTAGACGGCGGGCTCGGGCTCGCCGTCGTCGTCGCCCGTGCCGCGCAGCCGGGAGGGCTCCTCGCGCGCGTCATCCCGGTCGTCGTCGTGGTCCTGGTACTCGCGTGGCTCGCGCGCCGCGCTGGGCGAGCGCTTGCGCTCGGGAGCAGCGTCGTCCGCCGCCGGTCCGTTGTCTCGGGGCTTGCGCTTCCTGGCGTTGGCTTTGGTCTTGATGACCTCGGGCTCGGCGCTGGGCCCACGCGAGCGACGCATCGGCGCGTCGCCGTCGGCTTTGGCGCGTGCGCCGCCGCCGTCAGCTTTTTTGCGTGCACCGCCGCCGTCGGCTTTGGCGCGCGCGCCACCCCCATCGCGGGCTTCGCGGGGGATGGGCTCGTCGTTCGAGGTGCGGGTGCGTCGGCTGGTGCGGGCCTTGGGAGTGCGTCCCTCCTCACCTGGACCCTGGGGGCCCTTGGCGGGAGCGCTCGACGCACCGTCCGCCGCATGGGGCTTGGGTGGGGCAGCTTCGTTCATGAGTTCTCGGACTTCGCAGGCCCCGCCCGGTAGGGAAGGAGAGAGTCCGTCGCGGCACAGAGGCGGCACGGCAGACGTTGACGAGACCTGACGAGTCCCTCCCTTAGCAGTCCTCCGGGTCCCCGGCAACGGGCCCGCTCCCCTTCAGGTCTGGGGGCGTGATCGAGCAGCCGGGGCGGGGCGGGGGTCGCGGCGGGCACGGCCGCGCAGGCGCGTCCTGTCGGGTCCTCCCTGAAAAACGGCACTCCGCTGCGCTGCGTTTGTTTTTGGGGGTCCTCCCCACGCCCTTGCTGACCCCCGCCCCGCCCCGGCCGCTGCTGACGTTTGGGCATGCACGCAGGTAGGCCTGGCGGGGACCGCTTCGTTCGCGGGGGCTCGCCGGGCCGGACTCGGTGCGGGGTGCGCGAGTGGGCCGGTGGGGGCTCGACTGACCGCGGGGCGCGAAACTGCGCGAGGGCTCACCAGGCTCGACGGACTGCCGGGGGGCGCGCCCGAGTTCGGCTCCCCGTGCGTGTGGCGCTCCGTCGAGCCCAGCCGCGCACCCGGTCGGCGCGTACGGCGGGCTTGGATGAGCCCTCCCGCGCTCGTCGCGCCTGCGTCTAGGCACGACTGCGAGGCCTCGAACGGCCGGGGCGGGGCAGGGGTCGGCCAGGGGCGTGGGGGGGACCCGGAAAGCAAACGCAGCGCACAGCGCGAAGTGCCGCTTTCAGGGGGGTACCGACAGGGCGCGCCAGCGCGACCGTGCCCAGGCCGACCCCTGCCCCGCGCCCGGCGATCGATCCCACACCCCTGGCGCCCAGCCGACTCGCGCCAAAGAGAGGAATGGAATACAACGCCGCCGTGCCAAAGACTTCGAAAGAGATCCGCAACGCCTTCTTGGACTTCTTCGCCGAGCGCGGCCACGAGCGCATGGCCTCGGGCCCGCTCGTGCCGGCCAACGACCCCACGTTGATGTTCGCCAACGCGGGCATGGTGCCGTTCAAGGACGTGTTCACGGGCAAGGACATCCGCCCGTACAAGCGCGCCACGTCGTCGCAGAAGTGCATCCGCATCAGCGGCAAGCACAACGACCTCGAGAACGTGGGCGTGACCGCGCGTCACCACACCTTCTTCGAGATGCTCGGCAACTTCTCGTTCGGCGACTACTTCAAGCGCGACGCCATCCAGTACGCGTGGACGTTCTTCACCGAGGTGCTGAAGCTCGACCCGAATCGCATCGTGGTGACCGTCTTCGGCGGTGAGGAAGGCCTGGCGCCCGCGGACGACGAGGCCGCAGCGATCTGGAAGGACGTCACCGGGTTCCCGGACGAGCGCATCATCCGCTGCGGCGCGGCCGACAACTTCTGGCAGATGGGCGACACCGGTCCGTGCGGACCCTGCAGCGAGCTGCACTACTGCCTGGGTGTCGACGAGGTGGACCCCCGCAAGTTCGGGGAGGAGCCCACGCCCGACGGTCGCGGCTGGTTCGAGCTGTGGAACCTCGTGTTCATGCAGTTCGATAGGCAGTCGGACGGGCGCCTGGTGCCGCTCCCCGCGCCCAGCATCGACACCGGCGCTGGCCTCGAGCGCGTGTGCGTGGTCGCGCAGGACGTGCTCAGCAACTACGACACGGACCTCTTGCGTCCCGTGGTGGACCTCGCCTCCGTCATCAGCGGCAAGCGCTACGGCGCGTCGCAGGCGGACGACGACGTCTCCATGCGCGTCATCGCGGACCACGCGCGCACCACGGCGTTCCTGATCTCGGAGGGCATCTTCCCGGACCGCGTGGGCCGCCCCTACGTGCTGCGCCGCGTGATGCGTCGCGCCATCCGCCACGGGCATCGCCTCGGCATCGGCGAGCCGTTCCTGCACGAGTGCGCGCTGCGCGTCGTCGACGACATGGGCGACATCTATCCGCAGCTGCGCGAGCGCCGGGATCTCATCGCCGACATCACGCGCCAGGAAGAAGAGCGCTTCCGCGCCACGCTCAAGCGCGGGCTCGACCTGCTGGACACCAACACCGAGTGGGCCACGCCCAGCGGTCACAAGACCCTCCCCGGCGCCACGGTCTTCAAGCTGTACGACACCTTCGGCTTCCCGGTCGATCTCCAGGAGGTCATCGGGCGCGAGCACGGCTTCGCCATCGATCAGGCGGGCTTCGACGCCGCCATGGCGGCCGCCAAGGACCGCAGCAAGGGCAGCAAGCTCAACGAGAGCGAGGCCGTGGGCAAGGTCTACCACGACGTCGCCAACCAGCATGGGCAGAGCGAGTTCGTGGGCTACGCTAGCGAGCAGACGCAGGCGCGCGTGCTGGCGCTGGTGAACGTGGGCGAGGCCGCGAACGTGCTGGGCACGGTGGACCCCGCCGTCATCGACGCACTCGAGGAGAACGACGCGCCGCCGCAGGCGGTCATCCTCGACAAGACGCCGTTCTACGCCGAGAAGGGTGGCCAGGTGGGCGACCAGGGCGAGCTGCGCGTGGGCGACGCCGTCTTCGTCGTGACCGACACGCGCGCTCCTGTGGACGGGCTGCACGTGCACGTGGGCTACCTCAAGAGCGGCGCGCTGAAGGTCGGCGACACGCTCGAGGCGGTGGTGGACCACGACCTGCGTAGCGCCACGCGCCGCAACCACAGCGCCACGCACCTCCTGCACTGGGCGCTTCGCGAGGTGGTGGGACCCACGGCCACGCAGAAGGGCTCGCTGGTGGGCCCCTGGCGTCTGCGCTTCGACTTCAGCGCCACGCGGCCGCTCAAGCCCGCCGAGCTCACGCGCATCGAAGACCTGGTGAACGCCGCCATCCTCGCCAACGAGGGCATCACTACCGACGAGCTGGCCATGGACGCGGCCAAGGCGGCGGGCGCCATCGGCATCTTCGAAGAGAAGTACGGCGACGTGGTGCGCATGCTGCGCATCGGGCCCTCGCTCGAGCTCTGCGGTGGCACGCACGCGCGGCGCACAGGAGACATCGGGCTCTTCAAGATCCTGAGCGAGAGCGGCCTCGCAGCCGGTGTGCGGCGCATCGAGGCCACCACGGGCATGAACGCGCTCGCGCACCTGCGTGACCTGAGCGGCGAGCTCGACGCGGCCGGCGCGCTGCTCAAGGCGTCACCATTGCTCGTGGCCGACAAGGTCAAGAAGGTGCTGGACGGAGAGCGCGAGCTGCGCCGCGAGATCGAGCGTCTCAAGCAGCAGCTGATGCAGGGCGGCGCAGGCGACCTCACGGCCTCCGCGCGCGACATCAACGGCGTGAAGGTGCTTGGCGCGGTGGTGGCCCTCGGCGACCCGAAGGCGCTGCGGGAGCTGGCCGATCAGCTTCGCGACAAGTTGGCCCCCTCGGTCATCTTGCTGGGCTCGCCCACGGCCGATGGTCAGAAGGCGCTGCTGGCTTGCTCCGTGAGTAAGGACGCCATTGCGCGCATCAAGGCGGGCGACGTGGTCAAGCACGCGGCGGCCATCGTGGGCGGTGGCGGCGGCGGTCGCCCCGACTTCGCGCAGGCCGGTGGTTCGGACCCCAGCAAGCTCGACGAGGCCGTGGCCTCCATCTTCACGCTCATGAGCTGAGAGGAGCAGCGGTGGCCGGTCACAAGCCCTTCGCGTCACGCATGGTCGCAGGTTACCTCGGTAGCCTCGCGCTGCGCCGCAAGCTCTCGGGGCTCACGCAGAAGCTGCGCACGGGCCGGCCGCGCCTCGAGTTCTACTGGCGCGCGGACGACGCCTACAGCCACGTCATGGCCCAGCTCGTGGCGCGCCTGGTGGACGCCTACCCGCTGGATCTCGAGCTGAACATCGTGCCCGCTGCCGCCGCCGAGGTGGACCCCGAGCCGCAGCTGCGTGCCGCCCACGCCGTGCGCGACGCGCAGGCCCTCGCCCGCTTCTACGACCTCACGTTTCCAGCGCGTGCCATCACGCCCACGCCGGACCGCGTCCGCCGCGCCAACGCGGTGGCCCTCGCGGCGCGCCCTCCACGTGAGCACCTCAGCGTGTTGCTGCAGCTGGGCGAGGCGCTCTTCGGACAGGGTGGCGACGCGCTCTCGGAGTTGGCGCGGACGCTCGGCGCGGTGGAGGGGACCGTGGTCACCACCAGCCTCGAGCTGAGCTACGCGACCCTGCGTGACCGCGGCCACTACCAGTCGGCCACGCTGCGCTACGGTGGCGAGTGGTACGAGGGTCCGCATCGCGTCGTCACGCTGGAGGAGCGGCTGCGCGCCGAAGGCCTCGGCGATGCGTCTTCGGTGCTGACGCGACGCTTTCCGCCGGCGCTCGACATCGCACCGGCCACCACTCCATTCGAGTTCTGGTTCTCGTTCCGCAGCCCCTACAGCTACCTGGCCGTGGAGCAGGTGGCGCCCTGGGTGCGCGGTCCGCTCGCGGGCACCGGGCGCTTTCACTTCAGGCCCGTGCTGCCCATGGTCATGCGTGGCCTCCAGGTGCCCACGGCCAAGAAGATGCACCTCTTGAAGGACGCGAAGCGCGAGGCCGACAGGCTCGGCATCCCGTTCGGCCGCATCGCCGACCCGGTGGGCCCGGGCGCCGAGCGTTGCATCGCGGTGTACGCTGCCGTGGAGGCCAGCGGCCGAGGGTTCGACTTTGCCCAGCAGGCGGCGCGCGGCATCTGGTCCGAGGGCGTGGACGTGGCCACCGATGCCGGGCTCCACGCGCTGGCCGAGCGCGCCGGGATCCGCAGCGACGAAGTGGATGCGGCCCTCACGGAGAGCCAGCGCGGCTTGGACCTCGCGGAGTTCAACCGGCTGGCGCTGCACGACGACGCCGCGCTCTGGGGCGTTCCCTCCTTCCGTGTGGGCGAACTCACCACGTGGGGACAAGACCGGCTGCCGCTCGTGGCGCACGCGCTCGGGCTGCCCGGCTAGCGCAGCCGGCGCGGCTCAGCGGAACAGCTTCTTGAAGAAGCCGCCCTTCTTCTCGGGGTCGTCAGGTTCGTGGTCGGGCGTGGTGTGCATGGCGTCGGGGGCCATTTCCTCCGCACTCAGCCCTGGGCCGTCCAGCTCGGTGCCCGTGCCGGTGGCCTCGTCCCCGCTGTCGTCGATCACGATCTCGAAGTCGTCCACTTCCATCATGTCGATCTCGTCGCTGAGATCTTCGAAGGACTCGCGCGCACCGTCCAGCACGGCGGCGGCCAGCGCGGGGGGCCGCACGCTGCCCGGCGTGGGGACGGGCGGCGGCACCGTCTTGGGGCGCGCCTCGGCCACGGGCGGCGCGGCCTCCTCCGGCGAGTCGGCAAACAGCGCGGCCATCAGATCGTCGCTCTCGGAGGCGCTGCTGGCGGCGCTCGGACTCGGCGCAGCGCGTGCTTCCTCCTGCTCCAGCAAGCTGGCCAGGTCCACGAACGCGCTCGGCTGCGCGCCACGGTCGTCGCTGCTCACCACGTCGTCGAGGCGGTCTTGCGGTGCGTCGAACGCGTCGGCGCCCAGGTCCCCGAACAGGTCCGTGCCGAACAGGTCCGTGTCGTCGGAGGTGGACGCGGCGGCCTGCGTGCCCGGCGACGGCGCTGTGGCGTCTTGCTCGTCCTCCAGCTCGTCGGCCAACAGCTGGCTCAGCGTGGTGGCCGCGCTCTCGTCCATGGCGGGCGGGCGGGAGGCCGGGCGTGCGGCCGCGGCATCGCGCTCGCGGGCCGCTTGCTCGGCGCGTGCGGCTCGTTCGGCCGCTTCACGCTCGGCTCGCTGTGCCGCAGCAGCCTCGCGTTGCGCTTGATCCGCCGCGGCCTGCTGGGCGCGCTGGGCGGCAGCCGACTCCCGGTCGGCCACAGCCTGTGCCTCGCGCGCGGCGCGGGCTTCCCTCGCGGCGTCCTGCTCGGCGCTCAGCGCGGCGACGCGTGCGTCGGCTTCGGCCCGTATCGCGCGTGCGCGCTCGTCACGCTTTCTGGCCTCGGCGGCCAGTTCTGCCCCGCGCGAGGCGGCTTGCTGGCGCGCTGCGTCCAGCACGGCATCGAGCCCCGCCACGTCGGCGGCGAGCGCGTCGAGCTCGCCGTCCACCACGGCGAGGTCCGTGCTGCGGCCGGCCAGCAAGCGCGTGCGCACGCCCTCGAGGGCCTCGGGTGGCTTCTGGAACGCGTCCAGCTCCTGGTCTAGCTGCGCCAAGCGGTTCGCGAGAGACATCGGGCGCTAGCGTCCCACTCTTCCCGCGTGGCGTAAAGCAAGGTGTGCACCCCCCTTCTTCGACACTAGCAGCCCGCGCGCCTTCGCGTCATCCTCTCCCCGTGCTGCGCCTCGTCGTCGGTCCCCTCAACTACTCCTCCTGGTCCATGCGCCCATGGCTCGTGCTGCATCACAGCGGCCTGCCCTTCAAGACGCACGAGATCGGCCTCTTCGTGGAGCCTGGCTGGCAGGAGCAGGTGCTGTCGTTCTCCGGTGCGGGCAAGGTGCCGGTGCTGGTGGACAAGAACCTGAGCGTCCACGAGTCGCTCGCCATCTGCGAGTACATCGCCGAGCTGGCGCCCGAGGCACGGCTGTGGCCCGAAGACCGTGCGCTGCGGGCCCGTGGGCGCGCCATCTCCGCCGAGATGGCCAGCAGCTTCGGCAGCCTGCGGAACGAGATGAACGCCAACATCCGCGGCCGCCGCGCGACGCCGCGTGCGCCCAGCGCCGACGCCCAGCGCGACATCGACCGCGTGTTCGACATCTGGCGCGCCAGCCTGGCCACCTCACCGGGGCCCTTCCTGCTGGGCGACTTCAGCGTTGCGGACGCCATGTACTACCCGGTGCTCACGCGCTTCCGCACGTATGGCGTTCCGCTCCCGGCCGAGGTGGCGCCCTGGGCCGAGCGCATGGAGGCGCACCCCTCCGTAGTGGCGCTGGTGGCCGAGGCGCAGAAGAGCGTGGCCATCCCCAAGTACGACGCGCTGCTGTGAGCGCCGCGCTGCCACGCGCGTTGACCCCGGCCGCATTCGCGCCGACACTCGCAGGATGACGCTACGCGTGGTGTTCGGGGTGGTGGTGGTGAGCCTGGTCTCGAGCTGCGCGGGGGGCGGGAACGCTCCACCCGCACCCCCCTGCACCCTGTTGCCGTGCAGCGACTCCGTCAGCATCACGGCCCAGCTGACGGCCGAGCAGGCGCGCGCCGGTCAGCACGTCTTCACCGTGACTGCCGACGCCGCCACCGTGCGCTGTGAGCTCGCGCACACCGACGCCGCCTCGCGCGCCGACGCCCAGTGCGTGGGCAGCGTGTCGCTCTCGCTGGGGCCGCGCATGGAGACGGTGGAGGTCCCGAGCCCCGTCCCGGGCACCGTCATGATCACCGAGCGCGCCGTGCCCGGCGTCTTCGAGTGGCGCGCCGAGGTGTATGGCCAGCCCGCGAGCGTGCGGGTGGTCCACGAGCTGGACGGCGTGGTGCTGCGCGACCAAACGGCGGCGCCCACCTACACCGCCACGCGGCCCAACGGCCCGGCGTGCGACCCCGAGTGCCACACGGCGGCGGTCACGTGGCCGGCGAGCTGATGGGCGCATGAGCAAGCTCCGCGAGGCGGCGTGCCCCTGCGGCCGCGGACAGCGCTACGAGGCCTGCTGCGGGCGCTTTCACCAAGGCGCCGAGCCCGAGCAGCCCCGTGACCTGATGGCCGCGCGCTACTCCGCCTTCGTGCTGGGCGACGCCGCGTTCCTGCACCGCACGCTGCACCCCCAGCACGACGACCATGCGGCCGGCGTGGCGGGCGTCACGAAGGCGCTGCGCGCCCAGGCCAAGAGCGTGCGCTACCAGAGCCTGCGCATCCTCGACAGCCGTGAGCCGGACGAGAGCGGAGCGGCGCAGGTGCTGTTCCACGTCAGCGTGCGGGCGTCCGGCCGCGATGTGAGCTTCGTGGAGCGCAGCTACTTCCTGCACGACGGCGTGGGCTGGCGGTATCTCGCGGGCGAGACCGGCGCGGCGCGCGACGTGGGTGCTGCGCTCGCGGAGCTCGACATAGCGGGCTTCGAGCGCTTGCTGTCTGGGTCCCCGTCGGCCCGGCGCTGAGTCTCTGGGCCTGCGGCACGGTCCGGGGCGCCGCCGGCAGTTGGCACACTCTGGCCCAGCTTCGTGTGGAACGAACCTTGCTCTGGGTGAGGGGCGATCCACACGAAGGCTCACCATGCACGCTCACCCCTGCCACCCGGCTCGTTGCTCCCGTTCCCTACTGGTGGGTCTCGCCGCCCTCCTAGGCGTCGCCTTCGCCTCGGCCCCACACGTTGCCCGCGCTTGCGGTGGCTGCTTCGCGCCGTCGGGCGAGGCCAGCCCGGTCATCGCCCATCGCATGGCGGTGCTCATGGCGGCCGACCGCACGGTGCTCTGGGACCAGTTCGAGTACGAAGGCGACCCGAGCGAGTTCGTCTGGATCCTGCCCGTGCTGGGCACCGAAGAGGTGGAGGTCGAGCTCTCCACCGACGACTTCTTCCAGCAGCTCTCGGCCATGACCCGGGTGCAGCTCAGCGGGCCCTTCCAGAGCACCGGAGGGGGCGGTCGCTCGCCCTTCTTCGGCTGCGGGGGCAGCGCCGACGGCGGCTCGTACTCGCGGGTGGAGCCGCCCGTCACGGTGTACCGGGAGGCCACCGTGGGCCCGTACGAGACCGTGGTGATCGGCTCGGAGGACCCCGACGCGCTGGTCACTTGGCTGCGCGATCACGACTACGTCATCGGCGACGACCTGCTGCCGATCATCGACTACTACACGCGGCGCGGGAGCAACTTCCTGGCGCTGCGCATCTCACCGGACGCGTACCAGAAGCGCATGCAGCCGGTGCGCGTCACGTGCCCCGTGGCCAGCGACACGCTTCCGTTGCGCATGGTCACGGCGGGGGTGCGTTCGTCGGTGGCGCTCGAGCTCTTCGTGTTCGGCGACGTTCGCTACCAAGCCGCCAACTTCGTGAACGTGGAGGTGGACCGCGAGGAGGTCACCTTCTCGCGCACCACGAGCACCTACAACTACGACGCGCTGGCCGCCCAAGCCCTGACGCAGCGCGCGGGTGAGGTGTGGCTCACCGAGTTCGCCGACCAGCTGGACTACTGGGAGTACGACCCGGCAGAGCCGGATGGCCAAGGCGGCGTGTACAGCGCGCCGGACGACTGGGCGGTGGTGCGCAACGTGTACAGCACCCCGTTCCTGACACGCATGCGCGCGGACCTGCCGGTGCATGCGCTGGCCGGTGACCTGGCGCTCGAGCCCTCGCTCCTGCCCAGCCTCCCGCGCACCATCCAGGTGACGCGCTTCGACGACACGCCTGCGGAAGCGACCGCGGCGAGCGGGCTGCCTCCCGTTCCTGCGCTCATCGTGCTGGGTGCCGGGCTGCTGGGCGTGCTCCGTCGCCGGCGCTGAGCCCCTCGGCGCGCGCTCTGTTCTCTCCGCCCCGATCGGCGATCGGCTTCCCCGCTTTCGCGCGCGTGCCGTACGCTTGTCGCATGCACGCACCCCACACGCTTCGCGGCCCGCTCACGCTGCTCCCCTCACTGGCGCTGCTCGCGGCGCTCGGCTGCGGCGGCTCCTCGGCCACGGAGACCCGCGAGACCAGCGACGCCACCGAGGGCGGCGAGACCAGCGCCACCGAAGGAGCCGAGACCATGCCGCCTGCCGACACCTGCGACGAGGCCAGCATCCCGCTTGTGGGGCGCTACTCGCTCACGCGCTACCCGGGGCAGGACGCCGTGGGACCCAACGGGGAGCGCCCCATGGGCATGTCCAAAGAGTACGACTTCGGCGCGAACAGCTACACCATGGAGGGCTACCCGCCGCTGCGCATCACGGGGCGCTATGAAGAGCTCTCGCGCGACGGCGCGCGCCTCGAGGTGCGCTTCTACGACACCGTCTTCGACGGGCAGCCCGACGAGGACCGCGTGCTCTGGCTGGTGTTCGAGGACTGCGGCCAGACGCTGCAGATGGACGGCATGACCTACGCGCGTCAGCCCGCGCCGTAAGTCTCGCGGAGCGCGCGCTTCAGCACCTTGCCGCTCGGCCCGAGGGGGAGCTGGTCCGTGAACACGTACTCGCTCGGCACCTTGTTCTTGGCCAGGTGCGCGCGCGCGTGCTCGTCCAGCTCGGCTGCGCTGGGGGTCTCGCCGCGCGGCACGATCACGGCCACCACCGCCTCGCCGTAGTAGCTGTCGGGGCGCCCGATGACGGCCACCTGTGCCACGCCCGGGTGCAGGCTGAGCGCGTCCTCCACCTCGGACGGGTACACGTTGGCGCCGCCGCGGATGATGAGGTCCTTCAGGCGGTCCACCAGCACGAGCCGGCCCCACGCGTCCACGCGGCCGAGGTCGCCGGTGCGTAGCCAGCCACCGTCGAACACCGCGCGTGTGGCGGCCTCGTCGTCGAGGTAGCCGGCCATCACGTTGGGCCCGCGCACCCACACCTCGCCTTCGCCGCCCACCGGCAGGTCGGCGCCCGCTTCGTTTCGGATGCGCAGCTCCACGCCCCACACCGGCGCGCCCACGTGCAAGGGCGCAGGCGGAGCCCCCAGCGCGACCAGGCTCTCTTCCGTGGGGCCCGTGCGGCCGTCGTCGATGGTGGAGAACGTGGCCTCGGTGAGCCCGTAGCCCTGGCGCACCGGGCAGCCCAGGCGCTGCGCTGCGCGGTCTCGCAGCTCACGCGGGAGCGGGGCCCCGGCCGCCAGCGCGCCGCGCACCCCCTGCGCCATGGGGCGCGGTGGCACCGCCGTGCGCTCGGCGTGCCCGTGATGGTCCGGGTCGGCCGTCCACGCCGCGAACATGGTGGGCACCGCCGGCACCCACGTCACCTGCCCGGCGTCCAGCGCGGCCAGCGTGCGCTGCGCGTCGAAGCGCGCGAAGGACAGCACCTGCGCGCCGGCATAGAAGGGCGCGAGCACGCTCATGCGCAGCCCGAACGAGTGCGTCCACGGCAGCGCGCCCAGCACCACGTCGTGCTCGCTGAGCTGCAGCGTGTGGTGCACGAGCGCCGCCGTGTGGGCCAGCAGCGACGCGTGCGTGATGCGCGCCGCCTTGGCGCCGCCGGTGGTCCCGCTCGTGAACAACAAGAGCGCGTCCGCGCCCGCCGGCAGGTCCAGCGCCCCGTCGTTGGGCGCGAGCTCGGCCCGGCTGCGGCCCACTCGCGATGCGGCCCTCGCCGTGCACCACCAGCACGGGCAGGGCAGGGCAGGCGGCGCGCAGCAGCGCCTCGCGCGGGGCGTCCACCAGCGCCGCCGTGCAGCCGCTCTGCCGCACGCGCAGGGCCACCTCGGGCGCGGCCGACAAGATGGGCAGGGGCACCACCGTCACGCCCGCGTACGCGGCGCCGAAGAAGCCCGCCAAGAACGGCGCCCCGTTGGCGGCCGACAGCGCCACGCGCGCCCCGGGCGTGAGGCCCTGAGCCCGGAGGTGCGCCGCCACGCGCAGGGCGGCGTGGTCGAGCTGTGAATAGGTCAGCGCGCGCGCCTCCTCGGCCAGCACGCAGGCCACGCGCTCGCCGTGCCGCAGCGCGCCCTGACGCAAGACCTGTCCAATCTGGAAGCCCACGCTGGCGAGTGTAGTGGCATTCGCGGGGCGCGCGAGTCAGGGCCCGAGCCAGGTCACCAGCAGCCAGGCCAGGCACTGCACGCCCCGAAGGGCCAACGCCCACAGCACCGCCGTGCGCGCGCGCGGGGAGGGCGTGGCCGCCGTGCCCGCCGCGTCCACCGGAGCGGCCCAGCGCAGCAGCGCGCGAAAACCCCAGCGCGCGTAGGCAAAGCCCAGCAGCACCAGCGCGAGCGCCAGCGCCACGCTCGCATCCGAGCGCAGCACCCGGCGCGCGACGCCGTCATCCAGGCGGTAGCCCCCCCGGGCCAGCACCACCTGCTGCGCAGGCGCGTCCTCCGTGTGGTCCACGGCTGGGCACAGCGTGACCACCTGTGCCTGGTCGTGGTCTTCCACCATGGCGCGCGCTGGCACCACACGGCACCCGAGCACGCTGCACGTGGCCAGCGGGATGCTCCCGGGTCCACCTCCGTCCGACGCGGACAGCGTCACGTCCGAGGCGTTCGCCTCGATGAACAGCTCCGTCTCCGGCAGCGCGCCCGGGATGGACGCCGGCGTGCCCCACGCATCGGCCTCGCACGTGCCCGCGAGCTGCGTGGGCGCGGGGACGGCCACCATGAGGGCGGCGCTCAGCGCGAGCGACGTGGTGGTCAGCGCGAGCCCAGCGAGCACCCTGACTGCGTTTAGTGGCGGCTCTGCCAGTTGCTCGGGGTTGGTCAGGGCTGCCCGCGGATAGCGGCGCATCACCTGCCGGCCGACCGCCAGCGTGAGGCTCGGCGAGAGCAGCACCAGCAGCACGAGCGCCGCCCACACGAGCCCGCCCAGCTCGAGCGCGAGCACCACGCCCAGCGTGGGCGCCGCGAACATGGCGTGCAGCGCGAGCGCCGCGCGCAGAGCTTCGTAGCGCGCTCGGCGGTCGCCCGAGAGCAGCTGCCCGAGCCGCACCGTGACCTCCCGTGCTGGGAGGCGCCGCCCGTCCCGCGTGGCCGTGGCCAGCGCGAGACCCCACCACGGCAGCCCGGGCCAGAGCGCCGAGAGCGCGAGCACCACGGAGGCGCTGGTGAGCAGGGCCAATGACCAGCCGGGCGCAGCGAGCGGCCCCAGCAACACGAGCCAGCCCGCGTGAGCGAGCGTGAACAGCAGCGCGTGAACGCAGCAGCCGAGGACATCGACCGCCAACACGGCGAGGGCCCGCCTCGGACGAGATGCTGCGCGCGCCGGCTGTGCAGGTGCTGTGCGGCTGTCAGGGGGCAGGGGGGGCAAGTCGGTCACGCGGCGACTCTACTGCACGTCTCGCACGAGCGGATCGTGACTGGCAGCATGGCAGACGCTCGTGGTCGGCGGGTCTGTCCCTGCCCGCGAAGCCACTGCGCCAATAGTCCGGGCGGAGCCTGGACTTTCTCGGACAGTCCGAGATTCGGCAGACGCTGTCTGCCGAATCTCGCGAGCGATTGTGCAGACTGTGCCTGCACAATTTCGAGTGGCCCAGCAGCCCATGGGTGGAGGCGCAGGGACGGCTACCAAGACGGCGTCAGCGGAGCTTCGGCTTCGGTTTCGTAGCCGCGCGAGGATTGCTCGCGCTCCGGCCTTTCGGAAGTCCCGCCCGCTCCTCGATGACCTGACGGCTGTGCTCGAGCTCGGCGGCGATGGTCTTCTCCTGCGGGAGCTTCATGAGGTACTCGGATGCGAGG